>JAFRHR010000017.1 GCA_017433195.1 bacterium | reverse complement strand
TATCCGATTAAACTTAGCAGCAAGAGCAAGCTGAGCAATTAATACCCAAAGCTTCTTTTGCTTCTTCCAATCTTACTTTAATTCTACCGTCAACTGCGATACCTTCACCTGTTTTTTCGCTTATTAATAACGGGTTGATATCGAGTTCGTCGATGTAATTAAAGTCGTTAACCAATTGAGAAAGTCTCAATAAAGTTTCCTGAATTTGGTTGATGTTTGCAGGAGTTGTTCCTCTTGCACCTTCAAGTAACTTGTATGCTTTAACTGACTTAATCATATCGATAGCATCGTTGTCTGTTAAAGGAGCGATTCTGAATGTTACGTCTTTCATAACTTCAACGAATACACCGCCTAAACCGAACATCATCATCGGACCGTATTGAGGATCTGTTGCGATACCGCAAACCATTTCTCTTGAACCCTTAACCATTTCCTGAATGATTACACCTTCAAGTCCGTCAATAAGACCTTTTTCAGTAAGTTTTGCGATTAAGTCTCTGTATTCAGCTCTTAACTGTTCTTCTGATTGGATGTTGATTCTTACACCGCCAACATCAGTTTTGTGAGAAGTTGTTTTTGAAGTCATCTTCATTACAACAGGGTATCCGATTTGGTTACCTAATGTTGCAACTTCTTCTTCGTTAGTTGCTAAACCGTATTTGCAAGCTCTGATTCCGTAAGCCTGAAGAACATCGATACTTTCAAGAGTTGTTAACTGAGCACGACCTTCTTTCAAAGATTTAGCGATGATGTTTTCAACTTTGTTTCTGTCAACATCGTAGCAAGGGATTTTACCTTCCGGTTTTTCAATCCATTTTCTCTGTTGGTCTAATCTCATAAATCCTTCAGCAGCTTCTTCCGCATACATAAAGAACGGCATATTAACGTTCATATCAGAAAGCTTTGTGAAGAATTCATTCTTAGTCATAAATACACCGATAACAGGTTTATGAGGATACTGAGCCTTGATTTCCATAACGGCTTTTGCAACATCAATATCTTTCAAGCCTAAGAACGGCAAGTATATAACCATAATCATATCAACATTTTCATCAGCGATAACTGTTTCTAATGTTTGTTTGTAGTGTTCGATAGGAGCTGAAGCTATCATATCGATCGGGTTTTTAACAGATGCAGCAGCAGGTAAGAAGCTTCTTAAAGTTTCTTTTGTCTGATCTGTTATTTTAGCCATCTGCATACCGTATTCACAAACAGCATCTGTTGCCATAATTCCCGGGCCGCCTGAGTTTGTGATAATAGCAACTCTGTTACCCTTCGGAATAGGACAATTAGCAAAAACTTTTGCAGTTGCAAACAAGTTCTTCAATGAATATTCTCTGATAACACCTGACTGTTGTAATAAAGCGTTTGCTGCTTTATCAGCACCGGCCAAAGAGCCTGTGTGAGAAGATGCTGCTGAAGCACCTGCTGCAGAACGTCCTGCCTTCAATGCCAAAATCGGTTTCTTCTTAGAAATTCTTGTAGCTAATTTTCTGAAGTTTGCAGGATTTTGGATTGATTCCATATACAATAACATTTGTTGAACGTCTTCGTCGTTTTCCCAGTATTCAAGAGCAGTTTCTGCGTTAACATCTGCCTGGTTACCGATAGAAATGAACTGAGCAAAACCTAAGTTAAGGTCTTTAAGTATGTTCAAAATTCCGCCGCCCAAAGCTCCTGATTGAGAAACGAAACCGATGTGTCCTCTTTCCGGTAATGATTCAGCGAAACATCCGTCCATTTTGATGTCAGGGTGAGTGTTTACAACACCTAAGCAGTTAGGACCTACACATCTCATACCGTATTGATTTAATTTTTCAACTAACTGAGCTTCTAATTCGGCACCTTCTTTACCTGTTTCCTTGAAACCTGCGGTAATTATACATAAACCTTTGATTCCTTTTTCGTTACATTGGTCAATTGTATCTAAAACGAATTTTGAATTAACAACGATTAATGCTAAATCGATATCAGCAGGAACTTCAAGCACATTAGTATAAGCTTGTTTTCCTTCTATAATTCCACCCTTTGGGTTGATAGGATAAATTTCACCGTTGAAATTATATTCCTGTAATCTTTTCATAATATCTGAACCGATAGTATGTTCTTTTGTTGAAGCACCAATAACAGCAATTGTTTTTGGTCTCATAATTTTGTCTAAAATGTTCATTTTTTCTTCCTTTCCTTTCTTTTATACAAAATATTAATTTTTATGATTATTTTCTCTGTAAACCGCTTCCGCACAAATTGCGGCATTTATGCAATCGAAATACAAGTCAGAGTCAGAAAAACTGCTTTTTGTTCTCTTTCTCATAACTTCGTCTTTATTACTTAAACAAGCTTTTTTTGTTCCGCCGTTTATTAAGAGCGTATCCGCATCAAGACTTTTTATAAATAAATCAGTATCAAAATCCTTTATTTCTTCATTAAGTTGCGGAATTATTCTTTTTAGTTCTTTCTTTTGAGTTTCCGGCATTTTGTATTCGTCAATTATGTGAACAGAACCTTTAAAATTTTGAGAAATAGCATTGATTTTCATAAATTCTCCTTAATACCCGCTTACGATATACTCTCTTACCTTCAAATCAGCACCGAGATTCTTGGCAATTTTACAACATTCATCAACATGCGGATTAAAATTTTCGTATCCCGAAACAACTGATGCAGTTGTTTTTATATCTGCATTTACACAAGATTTGATAAAATCCTGAACTTCATTGTATGCATTAGGAATTTTTGGCTGCGAAATCATTTCGTAATCTTTTTCGTTTGATGCATTCAAACTTACGGAAAACTCATCAACCAAACCTTTTAATTCCTCTGCTATATTTCTTTTATAAATACTGTTTGCATGCCCGTTTGTGTTAACTCTGATTTTAATTTCAGGGTATTCTTTTCTCAGATATGATGCAAATTCTTTTAAAAGGTCCAATTCCAATGTCGGTTCACCGTAGCCGCAAAAAACAACTGTTTTCGGAGTTTTGAAGGTTTTAAACTGGTTTATAATATCCTCAGCCGAATGTCTTTTTTCCAAATGCATTTCATGACCGCAAACATCTGATTTATGAGTTCTTATACAAAATTTGCAGTTATTGGTGCAGTTATTCGTAAGGTTAATGTATAAAGTGTCGGTTTGTTCTTCGGTGATAGAATAGACCAATGTATCCATTAAAAAACCTCCTGACTTTATTATCTCACAAGAAAAACTGATATCAAGGGGTTAGGGGTAAATAAAGGGGGTTAATTTTTAGTTTTTTACAAGTTTTATTTTTAAAGTAAATCATTTGTATGATTTTTTACTATACAACTTAAACTTTTGGATATTTAAGACGATGCCGTAATTGACTTATCAAAAAACATCATTAAAAACATCATGAAAAGTCAAAAAGACAGGAGAACAGCCTATGGGAATGGCAGCATCACAAGCAAGATATTTAGCATTAACCGCAAGAAAGACTAACACAGAATGGGAAGGTCAGCAAATTAACCAGGCCAGAACCGCTCTTGCTAACCAGACTGCAAACTTATTCAACCGTTTGTTGAATATGAAAGTGCCTGATGCTCCTGATACAACAGATTACACAACTCTTCAGTACTCTTATAAAGATGGTGATAACGCATCAGTTCTCGATAACTGGAAACAATTATCAACAGCTGATCCTGAATATAACTACGTTGTAGATAACTGGTATTATGCAGACATTTACACAGGTATTCAGAAATTACTTTCAAATCCTGAAGTAACAGTAAGATTCGGTGCTACAAAAACATCTTCATTACCGGCAGGTGTCGCAAAAGAAGACAACGAACAGTATTATTATGTAACTGATAAAGACGGTAACGTTACAACTTATCATAATCTGAAATATGACAAAATGGATACCGATCTGGAAAACTGTATAAAAGATTTGGATGAAAGAGGATATATCGATTTAGGTGAACCTAAAGATGTAAGAACTCAAAATATTACAGACGAAGACGGCAATATAACAGATTTATACGGTTATCAGGATAAAAATAAGGTATGGCATTTTGCAACTAAGAGAAACCTTGAAGAATCATATCAATCACAAATAATACCGGATGAATTTGATCCGGAATACACCGCTTATCAAGATCCGCAAATTGAAGTTAAAGATTACTTCTCAACTTATAAACCTGAGTATGTAGGAAACTGCAAATTAACAAAATTAGATAACTACGCTCTCGATGAACAAACAGAACTTGAACAGATAGTAAAAGATGTTCCTGAAAGCGATTTTGCAAAAGTTGTATTTACAACTGATGAAGACGGAAACAAAGTTGCAACCGGTGCAATATACAAATTCCAAATGAACGGATTAAACTACTATACATGTTACTCTGATTTAGTAAATTGTATGGAAACATTTGACCAATATGGTAAACCAATTGAATCACAGGAGAAATTACCATATTACAGAGCAACTTATATAAATCAGAAAATAACCGAAACAAACAAAGCGTTACTTGAAACTGACGGTGACGGAAGATTTGTATCGGCTAAATTTGAAGATGACAGTGTTAAATACTCATTAAACGTTGAAACAGTAACAGATGAAGCAGCATACAATGATGCAATGAACAAGTACTATCATGATGTTCAGGTTTACGAAAAAACTATTGCTGAAATCAACGCAAAAACAGAAATTATTCAGATAGAAGACAGAACGCTTGAATTACGTTTAAGACAACTTGATACCGAACAAAAAGCACTCGCAACCGAAATGGATGCTGTTAAGAAAGTTATCAAAGACAACGTCGAATCAACGTTCAAAACATTTGGTGAATAGGAGTAATATCGGGGTAAATATATTAATAACTTTTGAGGCTGATTTTATCAGCCTTTTATTTTGCAAAAAATTTAAGCAAAAAAAAACGGCATTCGCCGCTTAGTGATTACAGTCATTTACATCTCTTAATTATACTTAAACGGCAAAGATATTTACCGTATTTTCATCTATTTCATAGTCCATCAGCTCAAGAAATTCACCTGTATATTGATTTTGAGAAGATGAATTTTCTTTGTCACTTGTTTTTGCAGTTTCTAACGTTATGAACGATTTTGACTTGTTGATAATTTTCTTTGCGGCTTCGGAATTTAAAAATTTCAAAGTTTCTTTTAAATTAGCATCAAGAGTCAACTGCAGGGCTGCGTTTGAAATAACAGCCTGACGAATGGCATCGTTTGCTTTGAAATTCATTTCAAAAACACTTGCTTTTTCCTGATTTGTAGCATTTTTTTGCTCCGCATTTTGCAGGATAGTTCTTGCAGCCTGGTTTATTGTCGCAGCGTCTGCAAGATAACTGTATGTTTGATTGTAAGCAATGTTTAATGCCATTTTCGTAAAATCCCTAATTTTCTTTTTTCCCTTGTCATGATTTACGGCTGTTTTCAGCAAAACTTTAATTTTTTAATGAGTTTTGTAAACTTTTGTAAACAAACACAACTAAAACTTCCTCTAAAAAGAGTTCCTAAAACTCTGAAATATGTGGTAAAATAAACGCATGATTGATTTACTGATTTTGTATTTATTAAACGGGATTCCGACGACGATGTACGGAATTTCAAAAAAAATAAAACTTGGATTTTCCGCATATACAAAACCGAGTTTCGGAACAATAAAGCCTGCTCTTAAACGGCTTGAAAATTCCGAATATATTATTTCAAGAAAAGAAATGTCCTCCGGGGGTAAATTAACAGCGTATTATGCATTGACGGAAAAAGGGTTACGATACCTGAAAAAACTTATTATGAAAGATGTTTCCGATAACCCTGTTAATTTCTTTTCAAACGCGAGAGTTAAAATTATCTGCTCATCAATGCTTGCAACGGATGAACAGGCAGAACTTTATACAATGCTTAAAAAAAGAGCAGAAGTTATAAAAAGTCAGACAGAAAAAATGTTAGATGAAAAAAATTCATCATTGACCTTTTTTCAGCGCATAACTTTTGATAATACAAATCTTGAGTATAAGAATTTTATAACAATGTTAGAGGGACTTTTAAATGGTTGCAAAGGTTAGCAAAACCGAAAAAAATTCTATTGCCGAAGAATTAGGATTAGAGCAGGGCGATATCCTTCTTTCAATTGATGACGTTGTTATGAAAGATTTTTTGGACTATCAGTTTTTATGCAAATCTGATCTTTTAACTTTAAAAGTTCAGAAAACTAACGGCGAAATTGAAGAAATAGAAATCGAAAAAGACGAAGACGAAGATTTGGGAATAATTTTTGAATCTGCAGTTTTTGAAAACTTAAAAAGGTGTAAAAACAAATGTATTTTCTGTTTTGTAGATCAACAACCCAAAGGTTTAAGAGACAGTTTATATGTAAAAGATGATGATTACAGATTATCTTATTTACAGGGAACGTATATAACCCTGACAAATTTAACGGAAGAAGACAAAAAAAGAATTGAAATGATGCATTTGGGACCTTTGTATATTTCGGTTCACACAACAAACCCTGAATTACGTGTAAAAATGATGAAAAATCCCGAAGCCGCAAAAATTATGGACCATCTGAAATGGCTCAAAAAAATCGGAGTCCCTTTTAATGCACAGATAGTTTTATGTCCCGGATACAATGACGGAGAAGAATTAAAAAGAACTTTAGACGATTTAACATCTCTGAAATCAGCACTTCTATCAGTTGCCATTGTACCGCTTGGAGTAACAAATTTCAGAAAAACAAAAATGAAACAGGTTGACAAAAAAGTCGCAAAAGAAACTTTAAAAATCGCATCAAACTACAAAAAAGTCTGTTGTTCAGATGAATTTTTCCTGAAAGCCGAAGAAGAAATTCCGGATAAAAAATACTACGGAAATTTTTGCCAGCTTGATGACGGCGTTGGGTCAATAAGATTTTTGCTTGAAAAATTTAAAGAAAACAAATTACCGAAATCAATAAAAAAACCTTTA
This sequence comes from bacterium, assembly GCA_017433195.1. GTDB lineage: Bacteria > Cyanobacteriota > Vampirovibrionia > Gastranaerophilales > Gastranaerophilaceae > RGIG2479. Next base: position 53 of record JAFRHR010000017.1, on the reverse strand, counting down.
AAAATTACAATTGCGACTTCAATACTTGCTGCACCTGCAATAAAGATAATCAG
>JAFRHR010000016.1 GCA_017433195.1 bacterium | reverse complement strand
TGTATATATATAAAGTAAATACTTTTAAAATAATTGCCTTTTTGATCATATTCTATTAACAAAACTTAATATATGTCTGAAAGCCTTATGGGGTAAGGGTGATTATTTGTGTTTTTATAAATGTAAATTTTTGTAAAAAATAGTGCTTATACATCAAAGTTTTTAAGTAAAAGTGCCGATAAATCGACCAAAGGAGAAAATTAGGAAGAACTATGGGTTTAGCCGCATCACAAGTAAGATTATTGTCACTGACTTCAGATAAATTAAATTTAGAGAAGGAAATTACGATTAGTTCTAATCGTAAAATGGCATTAACAAGAGAAATGTCAAATCTTGCTTATGAGAGAAATAACAGATTAAACAGTTTTCAGTATCAGGTATCAACTTTGCATAACGGCATGCAGGAAATTTCTTATCAGTATCTTATGGGCAAACCTGATGGGGTTCAGGATATTGATAAAAAAAGTAATATTAATATGATGCTTTTTGAATCCAGTACCGGTAAAGTTGTTTTGACAAGTGCAATGGCAAGTAAAATTGGGCCCGTAGATGTTTTAATAAACAATGAAAACAAAAAATATGAGGTAATTTCAAGGCTTTGCGGTAGTACAAATTTAACTGTCCCCGATACAGCCCCGGAATTTCTTAATTTTTGTGCAGACCCTGAATTAGTAAAATGTATTTGTCATGGAGATTATGATAATTTCAATCTTGCAGATTTGACCAGAGTTACTGACCAGTATTATTTACAATCATATTTTAAGAGTAAAGATGGTAACGTATCAAATACTGATGCCTTTTTTGAAGCGTATCAAGTTTACAGAAGTATGGATACTGTTGGAGGGTTTGGAAAGAGCGGAATTTATGGAAGTGGTAAAAATGAAAATGATGAATATGTCCCGTCTCATCCACAAGAAGGTTTATCCAATGCGACAATTTCAAACACAAGTGTGCAATGGTTTACTGCAATGAGAGAGACAGATTATGTAGATAAAGATATTATTTTTGCATACGAAAATCAAAACTCAGTATTAGATAAGAGTACAGCGACTGATAAAGATGTAAAAATATTTTTAAATGATATTGTTTCAGAATTAGCCAAAAATTATTCGGATTTATCAGGGTATTCAATTGAAAAATTGCAATATGCTATAGATCAGACAGTTAATGAATTCTACAGTAACTCAAATGTTAATTTTGATACTTTTGATTTTAATATTAATGATCCATTGGATAATAATGAAGATTGCTATATTTTACGGGATGATACATATGGAAATGCTCCTACGACATTTGATAAAAGCCATTTAAAAGTTTATACGATGGAAAACACTTCAAATAACACAATTATGTTGGGGTTTGATGCAACTGCATTGGTATCCTATTTTTATTCAGCAATAATGGGTGATGGCATAGGTTATAATTCGCAGGAAGGAATGGATACTTATAATACAGGTTATTATAATGGATATGGGCAGACGTTAAATTACAAGACAAAGATTATATTGTCAGACAAGACAAATCCTGATAACCATGCATTTGATCCGGGTTATAACGGAGATGGGCATTTATTCCAAAAGCTTGTTCCTGCCGGACAAAATACTGACCAGTGGGTAACCAGTTTTAAAAATTTTATTAACGATGTTAAATTTTACTATAATATCGTTGAAGCTTGTATAAAATTCGGTTATACACAAAGTTATGATGATCTCATAAATAAAGAACCTTCTTATGTTGATGAATCTCTGCAGAACGGAACTTTCCAGATTATGGATTTTGATGCGGAAAAAGGTGAATTATACGGAAGTCACAATACGAAGTACTATGTTAAATTTTCTGAAATATTTAAAATGCAGGATGAAAACCAGAGGTTAGATGTTCAGGCCTGGTACAAAAAAGAAAAAGATGCTATAAGACATAAAGAAAACGTGCTTGATTCAATGATTGAACAGATGGATACCGAGTTAAATTCTATCAATACGGAAATTGAATCTATAAAATCATATATTGATGATTCTAAGAAAAAATTTGAGTGGTGCACCGGTTAATTAAATAATTAAACTGATTTTGTTTATATTTATACGTTTTTGTGTTATTTTTTAAGCAAGGAGAACTTAAATTATGAATAACACAAATATCAACGAATTGCCTACTGTTTATGATGCTAAGGAGACAGAGGAAGAGATTTATAAATTCTGGGAAGACGGGGAATTTTTTAAGGCAGATGCACATAGTGAAAAACCGCCTTATTCAATAGTTATTCCGCCACCGAATGTTACGGGTGTTTTGCATATGGGACACGCATTGGACGGAACTTTGCAGGATATTCTTACCCGTTATCACAGAATGAGCGGATATGAAGCATTATGGCTTCCCGGAACCGATCACGCAGGTATTGCCACTCAGGCTGTCGTTGAAAAGAAATTAAGAGGTGAAGGGCTTACAAGACACGATCTCGGAAGAGAAAAATTCCTTGAAGAAACTTGGAAATGGGCAAATGAACATAAGTCTGAAATTTTGCATCAATTCAAGAGATTAGGTGCATCTTTCGATTTATCAAGAGAAAGATTTACTTTTGATAAAGGTTGTTCTGATGCAGTTAAAGAAGTATTTGTAAGACTTTACGAAAAAGGACTTATTTATAAAGGTGCATATATCGTAAACTGGTGTCCGAGATGTCAGAGTGCAATTTCTGATATTGAAACAAATTACGAAACTGAACAAGGCCACTTGTGGGAAATTTCTTATCCTTTGAAAGGTGAACCGGGTGCAATTATCGTTGCAACAACAAGACCTGAAACCATTTTTGGAGACGTTGCAATTGCGGTTAACCCGACCGACCACAAGTATAAAGAATTGGTCGGTAAGACAGTTGTTATACCGTTATCCGGCAGAGAAATTCCTATTATCGAAGACGAATATGTTGATAAGAATTTCGGTACAGGTGCAGTTAAAATTACTCCTGCACACGATCCAAACGATTATGAAGTCGGCAAACGCCACGGGTTGGAACCAATTTGGGTTATTGATGAAGAAGGAAAAATGAAAGCGTGCGGCGCTGTTCCTCCTGAATTACATAATTTAGACCGTTATGAAGCAAGAGAAAAAATTATCGGAATGCTGAGTTATCAGAATTTCTTACTAAGAGTTCGTGACCACGAACATAATGTTGGAAAGTGTCAGAGATGTAACACAACTATTGAACCGCTTTTGTCTGAACAGTGGTTTGTAAAAATGGAGCCTTTGGCAAAAGAAGCTATCGCAGCGGTTAAAGACGGAAGAATTAAATTTATTCCGCAACGTTGGGAAAAAGATTATTTAGGCTGGATGGAAAATATAAGAGACTGGTGTATTTCACGTCAGTTATGGTGGGGACATCAGATACCTGCTTATTATCATAAAGAAACGGGAGAAATGGTCGTTGCCAAAGAAAATCCGGATCCTAATATGTATGTTCAGGATTCAGATGTACTTGATACCTGGTTTTCTTCAGGTTTATGGCCGTTTTCTACAATGGGCTTCCCGAACAGTGAAACGGATGATTTCAAAAAATTCTATCCGACATCAGTTCTTGTAACAGGTTTTGATATTATTTTCTTCTGGGTTGCAAGAATGATTACGATGGGACTTGAATTTACTAAGAAAGCACCGTTCTCGACTGTTTATATTCATGGCTTAATTCGTGATGAAAAAGGTCAGAAGATGTCAAAATCCAAAGGCAACACGATTAACCCTGTTGAAATCATTGATAAATACGGTTGTGATGCTTTGAGATTTACTCTGACTTCACTTTGTACGTATGGCGGTCAGGATATTAAGATAAGTGATGAGCGTTTTGAATACGGAAGAAACTTTGCTAACAAGATTTGGAACGCTTCAAGATTTGTATTAATGAACCTTGAAGGGGTTGATAACAATGACTTTGACAGAAATGCACTTACAATTCCTGATAAGTGGATTTTGGATAAGTTGAACAAAACGGCTGAAATCGTCAATGACAATATTAAAAACTATAGAATAGGCGAAGTTGCTCACGTCCTTTACGATTATTTCTGGAACGATTTGTGCGACTGGTATCTTGAAACCGCAAAAATTCAGTTAAATGATGAAAATCAAAAACTCAATACTCAGAGAGTTTTGAGATATGTTCTTGATATGTCTTTGAGAATGTTACATCCGATTATGCCGCATTTGACAGAACGTATCTGGCAGTTAATTCCCAGAAACTATGAAGCAAAGGCAATAATGGTTTGTGATTATCCTGTATTCAACAAAGATTTGGAATTTCCTGCTGAGGCAGAAGAAATGAATTTGACTATTGAAACTATCAGAAGCCTTAGAAATGTAAGACAGAGTTTAAACATTTCAACAAGTCTTAAAATCAATGCGGAAATCAGAGCGGAAGGTCATGAACTTGATGTATTCAAGATTATTGAACCTTATATAAAGAGACTTGCTAAAGTTGAAAATATAACTTACGGAGAATTGAATGCAACAGTACCTCCTCAATCTGCTTCTGCGGTTGTTGCTTCTTCAAAAATCATTATTCCGCTTGCAGGATTAATTGATATTGAAGAAGAAATCAAACGTCAGGAAAAGAAATTGAACAAACTTGTTACGGAGAAAAATTCTTTAGAGGGCAGAATGAACAACGCGAAATTTGTTGAAAATGCACCGAAAGAACTTATTGAACAGACTAAGGCAAGAATTGACGAAATTAATCTGCAATCAGGTGCAATTAATGAATTGATTAATTCTTTAAGTGTAAAAGCTTAAAATACAGATATATAAAAGGCGGCGGCAAAATTTGCCGCCGCTTTTTTGTTTGATTTTGTTTTATTCATCTTCTTCGCTGTCAGCGATTACTCTTGTTAATCTTTCACCCCAGCTGTTGAAACTTCCTGTTGTTTCTTCAACTATGTATTTGTAATCAGGGTTTTCGATAATTTTTTCAGCTTTTTCAAATGCTGCGTTTATGTCTTTGAATTCGCCGACCATTGTTCTTGAAAATGAATCACCTTTTTTTTCTGAATAAACTTGATACATATAAAATTCTCCTTTTGAACTTATTATACTCCAAAATTAAAATTCCTGATTAACAATTTCTTCTATGTTGAAATCATTATCGGTTTTGTCTGTGCTTACGTAGATTAAGTACTCTATGTTGCCGCTCGGACCTTTTATCGGAGAGCGTGTAAGTCCTTTTATGCCGTATTCCATTTCTTCTTTCATAAATTTCACGATGTCTTCGATAATAGCTTTATGTACGTTTAAATCTTTAACTACTCCGCCTTTTTCAACGAGCTCTTTCCCTGCTTCAAACTGCGGTTTTATCAGACAAATCATTTCGTGAAAATCACTTTTGAGCAATGTTTTCATATTAGGAACTATTTTCTTTAGTGATATAAATGACAAATCAGATACTAAGAGATCGGCAACGGGCTCATTTTCTGCATAAATATCTTCAAATTTGCAGATTTTAAGATTTGTTTTTTCAATTGTTTTAACTCTGTTGTCGCTTCTGATTTTCCAGTCTAACTGCCCGTAGCCGACATCTGCCGCATAGACAAATTTTGCGCCGTACTGAAGAAGACAGTCCGTAAAACCGCCGGTTGATGCCCCTGCATCAAGACAAATTCTGTCTTTTACTTCAACGTCAAAGGTATCAAGCGCCTTTTGAATTTTTAAACCGCCTCTTGATACAAACGGAAAAGTTTTTATTCTGAAATTATGCTCTTTTGTTGTGTCAATTTGATAGCCTGATTTTGTGATTTTTTCTTCGTCAACAATGACATCGCCTGCCATAATTGCAGCATTTGCCTTGCTTTTTGTTTCAAAGTAGCCTAAATCAGTTAAATACTTGTCTAATCGTTCTTTTTTCAAATTTTAAATATCCTTTCGGCGTTTTCTGAGGTGATTTTTTCTATATGTTCCAGATCAACTTCTCTTATTTTTGCAATTTCTTCTGCCGTGTATTTTATGTACGCCGGCTCATTTTGTTTTCCTCTGAATGGGACGGGAGTTAAATAAGGGGCATCTGTTTCGAGAACGAGTTTATCGTCCGGAACTACTTTTGCCACGTCTTTCATTTTTTGTGCGTTTTTAAAGGTTACAACGCCTCCGAGTGCAATATACCAGCCTTTTTTTACACATTCGAGAGCAAATTCGGGGCTCCCCGAAAAACAGTGAAAAAGAACTTCAGACTTTTTGTTGTATTCTGATAAAATATCAAAAGTATCTTTGTGCGCTTCTCTGTTATGGACAACTATGGGTAAATTGAGTTCATTTGCCAGTTCTATCTGTTTTATAAAAACCTCTTTTTGTAAATCTGTAAACGATTTATCCCAATAATAATCAAGCCCGATTTCTCCAATTGCTACAATTTTGTTTGCACTGACTAATTCTCTTATGTATTTGTCTGTTTTGTCGTCCCATTTTGCCGCTTCAGACGGAAAAACTCCTAACATTGTATAAACATTTTCATATTTTTTTGAAATATCGATTATTTTTTCAAAGTCTTTTGGCTCAATTGCGGGGATAATTATTTTCTGAACATTATTTTGACTGGCATTTTGCAAAAAAGTGTCCAAATCTCCTTCAAGCATATCCAAATGACAATGTGTATCAATTAAGTAACTCATTCCTTAATTTTAGCATATCAAAATTAATTTGCTCTTGCCAAAAATTCTTTTGCGGTGTTTATGGGAATAGCAAAACCAATGCCGATATTTGAAATGTTGTTATCAGGGTTAAATATTGCCTGATTTATGCCGATAACTTCGCCTGAGGTGTTTATTAAGGGGCCTCCTGATGAGCCCGGGTTTATTGCGGCATCTGTTTGTATTTTGTTTTTTGTGTAGTCTATTCTTGAGATTATTCCCTGCGTGAGTGTCCCGTTGAAACCGAACGGGTTGCCTATTGCAAGCACTTTTTGCCCGACTTTTAAATCAGAGGAGTTCCCTAATTTTACGGTTGAAAATTTTTCTTCGGATATTATTTTTATAAGCGCCAAATCTTTATGTCGTGTGCCGTTTTGAACAATGATTGCTCTGTAAGTTTTACCGTTATTTGTTGTAACGCTTATACGTTTAGAATGTTCAAGTATGTGGGCGCTTGTCAGAATTATTCCGTTTGCGTTTATGATACAGCCGCTTCCGCTTGAAATTCCGTCAGGAATTTGTACTTCAATTGAAACTATGGCAGGGGAAAGTTTTTCATAAACCTTGATGTTTGAAAGTTCGTCAGTTTCGTATGCAACAGTGTTAAGTGTCGTTAAAACCATTATGCTTATTGTTAAAATCGCTTTTTTAAACATACCTTATTATTTGCAGTTTTATGTAAATATTGCCATTAGTCATGTAAATATTTTGCTGTTATATTCTTGTAAAACTTAAACTTTTAATTTATACTGTAAACGTCATTACAAAAAGGGGGTTAAGACGTATGATGAACAACAGAATTGAAATGTTTAAGAAAGACGTAGAAGCAAAGAAAGCGGTTAAAATTATTGCCGGTATCGACAATTTTGATATCGAAAATGTAAGAAATGTCGTTACTGCTGCTTGTGAAGCAGGCGCTTCTGCAGTAGATATATCAGCTAACAAAGATATTATTTCAATGGTTATGGACATATCAACTATACCTGTATTTGTTTCTTCAGTAAATCCGGAAGAATTAGTTGATGCAGTAAATATGGGCGTTGATGCTATTGAATTAGGTAACTTTGATGCTATGTACAGAAACGGAATGAAGAGTTTCTCAGCTGAGGAAGTATTCAATTTGGCTAAAACAACAATTGATATGTTAGGTCACAGAGATGTATATTTCAGTGTTACTATTCCGGGCAATATCGATGTTAATGAACAAATCGAACTTGCAAGAAAGTTAGAAGGTATCGGTGTTGATATTATCCAAACTGAAGGTTACTTCGATTCACATCAGTCTGATGGTGTTTTAGGCTTAATTGAAAGAGCTGAAAGAACAATTGCAAACACAATTGAATTAACAAGAAATATCGAAATTCCTGTTATGACAGCATCAGGTATTAACGTAACAACTGCTCCTCTCGCATTTGCATCAGGTGCAAGCGCTATCGGTTGCGGTTCTTGTGTTAACAAATTAAATTCCGTAATTTCAATGATCGCTGTATCAAAATCATTAGTTGAAATTGCTGAAAGAAATGTTCTTATGGTACCTGAATTGGTATAACCAATTTTAACTATAAAAAAAGAACCAACCGATTTGGTTGGTTCTTTTTTTTGAGAATAAATTTTATTCTGCAGATTCCATTTCTGCTTTTTGTTTATTGATAAGGTTCTGAATTTTGTTCATAATTTCATCACCTTTTGTCTGCATATCAGAAACAATATTATCTGCTTTTTCTTTGATGTCTTTTACTGTCTGATCGGTTTTTTCTGCAACATTTTTAGCCATATCAGAAATATCATTTCTTGTTTCTTCCCCTGATTTAGGTGCCAATAAAACTCCTGCGATACCGCCAATTGCAGCCCCGAGAACTACACCTGTTAAAAATTTACCTACTGACATAATTTTTCTCCTATTCATATTAATTGTATTATGTTTGTCTGATTTTTGTACGGACAGTTATCTGTCCGGCTTAACTATTTGTTTTTGAAAAATGATTTGAATAATAATTCCAAACCGCATTTAATACCTTTTGAAATATATTTTGTCAAATCAAAAGTCTTTGATAATGCGCTAACACCTATTTCTGAAAGTTTATCGGATAAATTTCTGAATTTATTAAGTTGCTCATCAGTTTCTTTTATCAGTTTATTAACTGTTTCAACCGATTGATTAATGTTCTTCAGTGTCGGTGTCAATTCATCTTTCACAATTGTAGTTGTTTCATTAATTGTTCTTGTTAATTTTGCCAAATCAAACAGGAATTTCCCTAAAAATGCGGATAAAATGATTAATAAAACAACTGATGTCCATATTAAAAAGGTTAAACTTTGATACATTTGTGTGATTTCTGTTTCCATAAAAATCCTTTCTAATTAAAGTCAAAATCCGTGCAGGATTCGAGTTCTTTTGCCTTTATCATCTTATCTGATTTAAGAGAATTGTTGATTTTTTTATACTGTTTTTCGAGTTTGTACTTTAATAAATCAACAGATTCTAAAGCCTGTTTTTTTGCTTCCAAAACTTCGGGAGAAAACTTTTCCCATAAATTGCAAAATGTTTTTTTGATTTTTGCACGGTTTTCTTCACCTTTGGTGGGTGAGTATAAAACACCTGCAACTAAACCTCCGACAATTCCTGCCAGAAGTCCGAGTCCGAAATCCAAACCTGATTTTTCTTCACTCATGCTTGCCTCCTTTTTATTTCTTTTGTTATACCTGATAATAATTTTATTAGCAATAATAATTTTTTATATTTCGGCTTTATGAAGATAAGAAAAGAATATACAGTTGCTTCGCTTAAATTCATTTTTATTATTTTTAATAAAACATTAATTGCTTTTTTCTTCATATAAGGTGTTATGTCAATTATTCCGCTTGTTATGTCTTCTAACATTCTGAGACGCCATATTAATTTTATTCTGCCTTTTTCGAGGACATTATTTAAATCAAGTATTTTTTTGTCGCATTTGATTATCCAGTAAATAAGAAAAGATGCAACGATAACTTGTGCTAAGAATATTAAACCTGCGAAAAAAAACATATATTTAAGTTTACCTTTGTATTATTATATTTGTAATAATTATAGTATATTTTTTAATAAAATAGAATACGCTTGAGGGACTATTTATGGAAAAATTAAAATTGCAGGGGGCTTTATTACTGTCAAAGTTTATTTTTGCAATGATAAAACTGTTCAAAATGGCGGGAACAACGCTTGTTGGATTCGTGCTATTGCGAGTTTTTCCTGATTTTTTAAAAATTATAAATAAAAAAATGAACGGGGTTAAGATAACTGTCTCAGGTACAAACGGAAAAACAACAACCTCAGGTTTAATTGCGCACTTATTAAAAACTGATGACAACTGTGTTGTGAATAATTTAAAAGGTGCAAATCTTCTTGTTGGTATTACTAATTCAATTGCCGAGGCATTTGTTAAACATCCTGAATATCTTGAAAAATCACCTGATTATTTTGTATTTGAAACTGATGAAGGTCATTTGCAAAAGTTATACCCTCATATTCCTTGTGATTATATGGTTTTAACAAATTTGTTTGATGATCAGGCTGACCGTTTCGGAAGTATTGAAAACGTCTGCAAATATATTAAAAACGCAATTTCTATGAACCCGAATTTAAAACTCGTTTTAAATTCTGACGATCCGGTTACATCGAATTTAGCAGGCGATAATCCTGCTGTTTACTATGGGATAGAAGATATTGAGTATTGCATTCCAAACCAGTTGTTTATAAAAAAATCTGATACATATTCCTGTCCTGTTTGCGGAAAAAATCTTGATTATGACAAAGTTTTCTATGCACAACAAGGTCATTACAGATGTACCTGCGGTTACAGCAGAAGAATTCCTGATTACTCGGTTAAAGTAAAAATTTATGATGAGTATTCTGATATTTATATTTTCCACGAAGAGACTACTCAGATTTTAAGACTCAAATTTACCGAACTTTATAATATATATAATGCAATTGCGGCAATTGTTACAGTTTCTGATTTGGGCTTCCGTGATTTACAGGATAAACTTGATAATTTTAAATCGATTTTCGGAAGAAGTATTACAGAAATTATTGATAAACATAAAACTACTATAAGACTTATAAAAAATCCCGTAGGTGCAAATATAGTTATGGGAACGATTGACCAAAAATCCGATATATTGCTTGCATTCAACGACAATACAGGTGACGGGCATGATGTATCATGGATTTGGGATATTGATTTTACCCCTTTGAAGCATACTGAAGGAAATATTGTTGTTACCGGTATGAGAGGAAAAGATGCTGTTTTGAGATTAAAATATGCTGATGTTCCGATGGAAAAAGTAAAATTGGTTGAGAATATAAATGATGCGGTCAATCATATTTATAAAAATGCAAAAGGTAGTATAATAATATTACCAAACTACACTGCTTTGTACGAAATTAAGAAGAATGAAAGATTTGAAAGGTTATAATATGTTACTTGGGGTAAATATAGATCATACGGCGACATTAAGAAATGCAAGAGGCGGAAACGATCCTGATGTTGTAATGTGTGCAAGAGTTTGTAAAGAATACGGTGCAGATTCAATTACTGTACATCTAAGAGAGGACAGACGTCATATAAAAGATGAGGATGTCAGAGCAATAAGAGTTTTACCCCGTGTGAAAATGAACCTTGAAATGGCAATGACTGATGAAATGCAGAAAATTGCGTTAGAATTAAGACCGTATGCTGTTTGTATTGTTCCGGAAAACAGAAAAGAAATTACGACAGAGGGCGGTCTTGAAGTTAAAAATCAACTTCAGAGAGTAAAAGATTTTGTAAAACCGCTTGTTGAGAAAGGTATAAATGTAAGTTTATTCATTGATCCTGATATTCATCAGGTTTCTGCCGCAGCACAGACGGGTGCTCAGTATATCGAACTTCATACGGGCAGATATGCTGAAGCGTTCGGAACAGACAGAGAACAGGAAGTGTTTGAAGAATTAAAGGGTTCTGCAGTTTTTGCGCAAAACCTGAATTTAACAGTTAATGCAGGACATGGTTTGACTTATGACAATGTTTCGAGAATGCATGAGATACCTAATTTATATGAACTAAATATCGGACACAGTATTATCTGCAGAGCGGTAATGGTTGGTTTGCCTCAGGCGGTTAAAGAAATGAAGGAATTGATTACAAAATGAAGAAAACAAGAGAAGAAGTAGTTAGTGAAATGCAAAAAGTTGCAGAACAAATGAGGATTGATGATATAGAGGAAAATCCTGATTGTGAATATGAATTTTTTACATGTGATGCCTGCGGGGAGTACAAATCTCTTGCCGGTTCTATTCAGTACGGCAATTATAGGTTATGTAATGATTGCGTAATGCTTGCAGAAACCTGCTTTGAATTAAAAGAAATTGAGACAATTGAGGATTTCCTTAACGGAATGGAAGACCATAAACTTGAAGTTGAATGTGAATATATTAAACAAAATTCTAATTCTCAAAATAATTAGGGTGAAGTAAGTTCTTCTTCCGAAAGGCTTTTTCTGTAATTTTCGGTTTCTTCAAGTTCTTTTATAAATTCGTTGTAACTTTGTGTATTTGTTATTTTAGACAAATCTGTATCTTTTTCATATTTAACTATACAAAAATCTTCATTGTTTTCGGCTGTTTTTATCATATTACATTCATTAAAAGACTCGATTAAAGCTTTTATTGCATATTCTGAACACGATAAAAACGATGCTGCCTTTTTATATTCAAATTTTCCGTCTTTTTGGTTTTCTGCATATTTTATCATTCCTGAAACTGTTTTTATAAGTTCTGCAGTGTTTTGTTTTTCAGGGGTATATTTAAAGTAATGAATAGTTTTTGCATTACTTTTTTCAGTTATTTCATTCATCAGAATTTCGTCTGACGGATAGTCCATAAACATCAAAACATCACACTTTTGAAGATTTAATCTTGATACAATATGTGATGATATATTTTCGTAAGGCTTCAGTGTTTTAAGAATTTTTTTATCTTCTGCAAAAACACTAATTGAGCGTTTTGATCCTTTTATATAAGAGTCAACCTGGGGGTAAATATCGGTTTTCAGTCTGTGATCGTATAAGAGCACTCCGCTTTCGCTTGTTTTTGTTTCTTCTTTTGTTGTTTTGTTCAGAACTTCCGAATAAATATCTTTTATGAGTAACTGAACGGAGGTTCTGCCGTTAAAAGTATTTAATTGCGGGAAGAATGCAATGTTTGCTTTATCCCCTTTTTGCAATTCAGTGTCACCCATGCCCCATCTTACACATTCAAAAGTTTCTCCGTTCTTTTCAAAAAAGAGTTTCAGGTGAGTTTTATTTTCGCCCATAAGTCTTTTTTCTGTCAGAATTACATCATTAATTGCAAAGACAGGCTGCGGATTTGACGCACCGTAGGGTTCTAAAAGTTTTAAGGTTTCGGTTAATTCAACATCTACTCCGGACCCTTTATCGCCCTGTTCAAGTACCAAATCAATAAAGACTTTCGGCGTTAATTCTTTGCCCTGAGTCATTTCATTGACAGTGTTTTCAAGTTTTTCTTTTATTTCTTCAAATGAAATATATTCGGGATTAAATGCAAAGCCGCCGGCAAGTTTGTGCCCTCCTCCGTTTTCACAGTCAGGCAGAATATATGAAATGATATCAAACAAATTTAAGTCGTCTATTCCTCTTGCTGAACACTTGATTTGCTTCCCGTCATTTGAATTTGTCATAAGAAATGCAGGTTTATAGTATGTCTCAACCATTTTTGAAGCGGCAATTCCGACAATCCCCGTCAGCCATTCAGGGTTATAGAGAACAATAGCATTACTTTGGGAATTTTCTTTCTCATACATTTCCTTTGCCTGTTCAAAAGTCTGGTTGCAAATTTCCTGCCTTGCTTTATTAAGGTTTTCTAATTTTTCTGCGTTTATTGTTAATTCACTCGGATTATCAGACAGCAACATTTTCATTGCAGGGTCAACAGTATCCATTCTTCCAGATGCGTTCAATCTCGGGACAAGACAAAATGCAATTTGTTCTGAGGTTAAACCTTTTTCTATGCTGCATCCGGCATTTTTTAGCAGTTTTACAGCCCCTGCATGTCCCCCCTGTTCAATGAGTTCAATACCCTTTTTGACATAGTATCTGTTCTCCCCAATTAGAGGAACAATATCTCCTATAGTTCCTATTGCAACAAGCGGAAGTAAGTTATATGAAAATTCCGGTTTTTCATATTTTAAAAGCAATGCAAGTGATAATTTATACGCAACTCCGCATCCTGCAAGCGAAGCCAAAGATGCCATCTCATTTGCTGAAAGTTTTTCACTTAATGCGTTTTCAACCTTCGGGTTTATAATCGCAATTGCTTCAGGTATTTCAGGCCCTTGTTCGTGGTGATCTGTTATTATTGTATCTACTTTAAAACTGTTTAAAAATTTAACTTCATTTACGTTGTTTGTTCCGCAATCGACAGTAATAACGAGTTTTGGTTTTTCTTTTGTTAACAAAGGTACCAGTAATTTAGTATTTAGTCCGTGGTTGTCGTCTCTGTCAGGAATATACCATGATACGTTTGCATTAAGGTATGAAAGTGTTTTATATAAAACAGAAACCGAAGTCATGCCATCGGTATCAAAATCACCATAAATCAGTATTTTTTCCTGCGTTTCAATTGCATTATATATTCTTTCAACGGCTGTTTCCATGTCGTTAAAAGCATTTGGGTGAATTAGCTGCATTTCGTACGGATATAAAAATTCTTTTTGTGCTTTTCCTCCGATTATGCCGCGTGACTCTAAAAGGCGGGAAATTATCTCGCTTTTAGATGTCACTGTATTATTGTAAATCCACTCTTTTACCTGCATATCATTTCATTTAAAGCCTTTATGGCTGCCTTTAACTGAACGTCATCTTTGTTTTTTATGTTTTCTTCAGTTAATTCTACAACAACATTTGGCGTAATTCCCTTTTTATGAATATCAGCTCCTGACGGAGTTAAATATCTCTGAATTGTTATGTTAACCCCGGCGTCATCAGGTAATCTGTTTATTTCCTGTACTAAACCTTTTCCGAATGATTGTTCTCCGACAAGTAGTGCACGATGATTGTCTTTCATTGCTCCGCTGAAAATTTCGCTTGCTGATGCAGAACCCTTATTTATCAATATAACTACAGGTTTGTTTGTTATTTGATTGTAACCTGCTCTCTGTGTATCTTTATATGCATCTCTGTCAACTGTGCTGACTATAACTCCGCCTTTCAGAAACATATCAGAAATTAAAAGTGCGTTCAAAAGCAATCCGCCCGGATTTGATCTTAAATCAATTATATATCCGCTTTTTGAGTTCTTTGTTTCGTTAAGTATGTTTTGAAATTCGCTGGCTGCATTTTTACTTATAAAAGAACTTAATCTGATATATTGAATGTTATCAGGAATTTGTGTTTCAATTGGCATTTTGGTTGAAACTGATTTTACTTCTATTTCAGCCCTTGTGATTACATAAGTTTTAGGTTCGCTGTTTTTTCTCTTAATCTGAAGTGTAACTTTTGTTCCTTCTTCGCCTCTGATTTTATCAGCCGCTTTATCAACAGTAATTCCTTTTGTACTTACCCCGTCAATTGACATGATTAAATCATCAGCCATAAGTCCTGCTTTTTCTGCGGGAGAATCTTCAATAGGTGCAATTACAACTAAATTACCGTCTTTTATTCCTATTTGTATTCCTATTCCTTTAAGAGAGCCTTTTATTGAACTTGTTTCTTCCTGAAATTCTTTTGGATCTAAAAATCTTGTATAAGGATCATTCAGGCTTGAAAGCATTGTGTCTATTGCAACATATGCATCTTCTTTTGTATTAAGTTTATCTTTATATCTGTATCTCCATCTGTACCAGTCCTGAGAATTGTTTGTCTGGTCTACATATTTTTTTGTAATAAGTTTCCAAACCTGATCATAAAGTTCGTTTGGAGTAACTGCAAAAACAGATACAGCGCTGGTGTTAAGTATCATCCCAAAAATAATAAAAAGACTTAGTAATTTTTTTCTCATATAAAAATTTTCCCCTTAAAAATACTATACCAGTATTATCTCATAGTTTTTTTAAAAGACAAATTTTGTATAAAAAAGGCGGAATAATTATATTCCGCCTTTTTAGAGATTATTTATAAGTTAATTACTTATTCATTTCATCAAGTTTTTTGAGTGCTTCTGTTGCAGTTTTGCAAACATCGTCATTTTCATCATTTTGAGCAATTTTGTAAACTGTTTCGAGTTCAGCTTTGTATTCAGGTCTCTGCATTGTAGAAAGAGCTACAATTGCATTTTCTCTGACTTTCGGATTTGAATTGTTCTTAATTGCATCAACAATTACAGCTGAACAAGGAATATCAGCCAAAGGAGCTACGCTGCCTTTTTGTTGCTCAACTACTGAATTGAATAAATTACCCAAATGAGCCATTGTGATTAATGCACACATTTTATTTGTTTCGGCTTTTTCAAAATCACTTATTTCGTTTGCTGATGCTTCTTCTTCCGGAGTGATTTGGAATGGCGGTTTTTTACCGCTTGCTTCAGCATTTTTATTTGTAATAATTTTTGATCTGATACCTAACTGAGTTTCAGTTGGTCCGGGTAAGTTTTCTGTATTCTTTTCAACAATATTGATTAAGTTGTTATAAAGATCTGTGTTAACAAATTTTGTTGCTTCATCAGGTTTGCTCATAACTGTCTGAACAATGTTGTCCATTGCATTGAATTGTTCATCAAATGAAGAACTTCCTAACATTGAGATGAAAGGTGCAACTGAATCAGTCTGTGCTTCAACCGGTTTATCAATTGCTACTGCAGGAGCGGCTACATCAGGTTGGACTGCTGCCGGATTTTCTGTATTTGGAGCAGGTGCGGCAGGCGTTTGATCGCTTGATTCAGGAGAAGCCTGAGGTGCTGCATTTACAACCGGAGCTGCCGAATTCGGCTGAACTGGTTGCGGTACATTCGGCTGAGCCGGAATCGGCGATGTTACCGGATAAGCTGCCGGATAAGCCATTTGATTTTGTGGAACAGGACACATAGGCAACGGGTTTGTTGCTAACTGAGGAGCTGCCATAGCTGTCTGAGCTGCACTTGCATCAGCCGGATACATTTGACCGTACTGCCCCGGAGCATTTACTGACGGATTATGAATATCAATTTTAACAGCATTATAAGATGGCACCATAGGCTGCATCTGCTGTTGAGGGTAAATCATCGGCTGATTTGCATAATTTGAATTAATAGCTTGCATATATTGTCCTTTCATAATTCTACACACTATGTACTTTTACAAAAGTATGTAAATATAAAAAATTGCGTAATTTTTTTATATTATTTACAAAAATTAACAATTAAATTTTTATAAATAATTTTTATGATTGTTTAACCTCTTGAACTTCAGCTTGAGGATAAACTGATGTTGTCGGATAGTTGTATAAAACCGGCTGTGGCATTTGTTGCGGTGCGTTTACAGACGGGTTATGAATATCAATTTTAACTGCATTATAACTATATGGCATCTGATATGCAGATTGATTTAATGCCGGATTGAAAGATGTTGTCATGTTTTTCCCTTTCTCAAAACTATATCCTATACTCTTTTAAAAAGTCTAAAAGAAAAATATGCTATTAAATTTTGAAATTTTAACAAAAATTAATAAAAGTATGTAAATTTTTGTAAAAATATACGTAAAATAATCAAAGTTTTTCTTATAAAATACCGTAATTTTAAGCAGATAGGAAAAAATAAGGAATTTTACGTTTATGGGATTGGCCGCCTCTCAGGTAAGATTATTAACTATGAAGAACCGAAAAAGCACAGTTGCTTTTCAGTTACGTTCGTTGTCGCAAAAAGAGATATCGCTTGCGAACTCTATGGATCGTGTTGCAAAAGAATACACTGAGGCTCTTGATAATAAATCATTGCAATGGACAGTATCTACCGGTAAATATGTTGATATAACTTACGACAGAATCATGACCCCTATGAAAAATATAAACCAGTGCAATCCTCATATAATTACAAACAGAGATGGCAGAGTTTTACTGGATGATAAATACAATGCAATAGTTTCTAACCCTGACTATGATGATATATTTAATTATAATCCTACTTCAGGAGACCCTCCGCCTTCTGTAAGAATGGCTGTAATTGACTATATTGAAAGTAATAAATTAGGAAAATTAGAATCAACAAATGATTCGTTTACGTATAATACAGTTAGTGATACGTATTATCGTGATGCAAAAGTTTCAGAGGTATTTGATTATCTTGCAGGACAAATAGGTAAATTTGACAGTAATACTGATATTCAAGTAATAAGTGATATTCAGTTAATTGTTGATAATTACAAAAATAATGTTGCCGGTTATCACGAACAAGACCATGCTTTTCACCCGGCAAGTCAAAATTATTACACATCGGATTCTGATAATTTAGAGTATTATAAACATATTAGAGAGATGTTTTTAGGAGATGATGATAATGTTAAGCCTGATACAGGTGTTAGTGCATTATACAGTTTAGCAAGTATTCCGAGCTTTAATTATACTACTGCAGATATTAATCATGCAATAGAAAATGCAGTTAATTATTTTAGTAAAAAATCTCATGTTATTTCTGCGAGCATGACGCAGGCATATCCTGATGAATTATCTTCTGATGTTCAGGGGTATATGGGGACAAAAATTTCAAGTTACAGTGCAGGCCCTGAAGTTGAAGATTATTGTCCGGAGCATAATGGTATATATTTGGAGGCTGAACAGCAAGATCCTGAATATGAAAGACCAAAAGTTGATTTACATAACCCTTCCAATGCGGCATTTTCTTACAGAAGTTTTTATGCGTACGTTTTAGCAGAATTGTCAGGATTCAGTAACGCTTTTGCTGCTGATGGAAATACTGAAACTAATCTAAAAATTATAAATGAAAAACCTGCAACTGTTACTATGCCTTCACTTGAAGATATGGCAAAAAATATTCTAACTGTTTGCAGAAAATATGCAAGTATAAATTATCCTAATATGGACCTTTCTAAATTCAATTATTCAGATGCTTTGAAATGGCTTGAAAATGGTTTTTATAATATTAACTCTGAAAAGACCGCAAATTTAAATTATTGTTTGGGTGTATATATGGATGATTCAAACAATAGTGAAGTATCTTCAACTATATCGTCTTTATTCAACGCAATTTACGGTGATGGGTCATCTTTTAATGAAGCATATATATCCTCGCTTAATATCTATGATAATAAGTCATTCGAACGAAATACTAACAGTACAATTGTTGAGTATTGGAAAGGTATAGAACAGGACGAAATTGATTTTTATACCGCAATTTTTGAAAAAATCAGAGATAACGGTTATTATTACGCACAGCATGCTACGGATAAAGATTATTTAAATCTTCAGTTAAAAAATAATAATTATTTAATTGATGATTTGTATGTAAAATCATGCCCTAAAATAGCAATGGTTTGCGTAAATAAAAGACAGCAGGAAGAGGCGCTTTCAAAATATGAGGCGCAAATGGCTCTTATCAATGAAAAAGAGGAAGATATTCAGCTGGAAATTGAATCACTAAATACTGAATATACCATGATTAAGTCTGAAATTAATAGTTTAAAACAAATTATAAAAGATAATATAACATCAACCTTCAAGATGGATGCTTAAAACTATTGTGCTGAGTGTATTTTTAGATGTGTTAAGTTTTGTTAAGTATTTTATTTTTAAAAGTCAATTTTCAGCTGAAAAAATACTTTATTAATACATAGGATATTAGGTATTAATGAAATGGGAAATTGGAGAATAGGTATATTATGATTTAACGATGTTGTTATTCAGAAAAATATATTAAGTATTTATGAAAAATATGAAAGTATATTTGTTATTAAGAAACATTAGGAATTTATTATTTATTAATTGATTAAAAAATTTAATTATTTATACAAGATATGAAAGGAAAGGATATTTTATGAGTACACAAAATCTATCTGCTTACAATTTGAGTTATGATCCGTATTTGGCTCAACAACTGAACACAGCTGTAAATGCCGCTAAAGCCGGCAATGTCTCTCCGACTATATTCCCAACACAAGCTACAGCTGCAACTTCATCTGCTCAGGCTGTGTCACAAGAAACTTTAAGGGAATACGAAAGACAGATCGCCGAAATAGAAAAATTACAGCAAGAGTCACAAAAAGGTGCAATATATGAAGAAGACGGTAGACAATATCAGATTCAAAGTGACGGTTATGTTGCTACTGACGGAAAAAATGACGGGAAAATAAGTTTTGGACAAAAATTAAAAAATCTTGGTAAAGGTGTTGTAAAAACTTTTACCGGTATGTTCACAGATAAAAACGGTAAATTTAGTCTTAAACAAACATTAAAATCAGTAGCAATAGCGGGTGCATGTATAGCAGCAAGTGCTATATTGCCGGGCGTAGGCTCAGCTCTTGTTTATGCAGGTCTTGCATTAGGTACTGCGGGTTTGGTTAAAAACGGTGTTAAAGCAGCAAAAGCAACTACTGACCAGGAAGCAGAACAGGCATGGCAGGGTATTGGTACAAGTGGTACAATAGTTGCAATGTCTTTATATGGCGTTAAGCAAAAAGGTGCTGCCGCAAATGCAAAAACAGGTGCCGTAAAAGAAAAAGGAATAATGAATTCAATAAAAGGTATATGGAGCGATACAAGAGCCGGATTTAGTGAAATGAATACTGACATTGCGTCTGCTGTTGGAAAATTTGGAAATGGATATATGAGTGAGGTTGGTAATAATGTAGCAACCAAGATATTTAATAAGAAAGATTGGGCAGAACTTAAAGACCTTGAAGGTAAAGAAATGTGGAAAAGCTTCCGTGATAACGTAAGAAAACAGGCTCTCGAAAGATTAGGTGGTAAGAGTAAATATGTTGAAAATTCAAAGAAATCCATAGACGATCAAATTGCAAAACTTCAAGAAGAATTAGCACAAGAGGGAATTGAACCATCACGTGCGCAGGAAATTGATTGGAAAATTCAAGATTTAAAGGATCAGAAAGCAGTTTATGATGTAGCTCCGGATCGTGTTAGCTCGGAAATAGAATCTAATCAAAAACAACTTGATCAATACAAAAATGATTTAAAATCATATAAAGAACACTTAAAAAATGCAAAAGATGCAAACAGTAAAAACTTTTACAAAAATATGATTAGCGAGACTAAATCAAACATAAAAGAAGTAGAATCATTAATATCCGAATACAATAACTATGATGCATGGTTGAATGACAGAGTACTGAAAATGGCTTCTAAAAACTTCGAATTTCAACATCCGACAAAATTGGGACAGTATTGGGCATTAACAAAACCGACGATAGGTTTGAGTTCAAATACAAATATCGTAGCAGCTGAAGCAGTATCAAACTTAACAAGTGAAGCTCCGACTATGGCAAGCTTATCACCGGAAGAAGCTGCTGCAGCAAATCAACAGTCACAGGCTCAGTTGGAAGCTCAAAAACAAGCACTGCAACAGGAATATCAGGCAATGGCTCAAATGGCTCAGTATCCTCAAGCTAATCCTGCTGTATTACCGAGCGCTCAGACTCCTGTAGATATACAGTCGCCAATGATAATGCAAAATTGGTATAATCAATATAGAGTTTAATTTCATAGGAAAAATTACAAAGTCGACTTTCAGAATTCTGAAAGTCGACTCTTTTTTATAATATAAATTATTCTTCTGTTTTTACATTCCTTAATTGTGTAAATATTGTTGTTTCGTTTTTATCTGATTTGATATCGATTATTTTGTACATATTTGAAGTCAGACTTGGTGTAATAATGTGGTAGATTCCATCAACGTATTGTTCGTTATTTAAATCAAAATGTCCTGATATTATTGTGATTACATTGTTATGTAATTTAAGCATGTTTAGATAGTATTCTCGGTTATATGTGTTTTTGGAGGGACGATCAGGATGATCCAAAAGAGGATAATGCTGAACTATTATAACCTTTTTGTTTTTGTATTTTTTTAATCTTTTATTTAGTTTTGTTATATATTCATCGCTGAAATATCCGTTAGATCCCGGAATATATTGTTTTGATCCGTCTTCAAATAAAACAATATATCCCTTTTTTCTCACAATAAAACGAGGTTTACCACTGTGCATGTATTTTGTGAAATGACTTACCATTTTACAAAATTCTTTTTTCCCGAATCCACCATAATAAAATAAGTCTTTTTCTCCGGATATTATGTAATATGGAGTTTTAAGTTTTTTTAGAGCCTTAAGGTAGGCATAAAAGTTTTCATAACTTATTTCGCTCATATTATCACCGGTAAAGATAACCATATCAACATCTTTGAGCGTGTTAATATCAGAAACGGTTTGTTTAATTAGGCTTACGTCTTCATTTTTTATATTTGCGTCAGTAACCTGCACGATTCTTAAATCTTTTGCGTATGAAACCTGTACGCTTATAAATATTATTAAAAGAAGATAAAAAAGTTTTGTGATAAATTTTGTCATTGCATAACCTATTTGTATATGATAAAACAAGAATAACATAAATAAGGAGATAAGTAAAAATGTTTAACTGCGAAAAGTGTCAGAAGTGTCAGAAGTTTTTTGATGATTTTTTCAAGAAAAAATTGTCGTTTGACTATGATAATAAATTTTTCACATATATAAAGACTCACGCAAATATGTTTGCGCTGTTGCTTTTGTTGACAGCATCCGTTTTGTTTATCGTTTTCGGTTTGGGAAATTATCCGTTAATTGATGTTGATGAAACAAGATATGCAGTAATGGCGAGAGATATGGTTCTAAGCGGGAACTGGAATGATTTACTTTTGAACGGCGAACCGTTTTTGGAAAAGCCGCCTTTGTATTTTTGGCTGGTAGCAGCATCGGTTAAATTATTTAACGGTTTTTCTCCTTTTATAGTCAGATTTCCAATTGGTTTAACGGCAATTTTGCTTGTATTTGCTACTTATTTTGTAGGTAAGAGAGTTTCAGGTGTTAAATTTGGTTTGTATAGTGCGTTGATACTTTTATCATCAGTGTTTTATCTTATTTTTGCACACATTGCAATTTTGGATATGGTTTTAACTGTTACAATTGGGTTGACTCTTTATAGCGGATTTTTGGCAACAATTTCTCAAAATAAGACAAAGAGTATTTACTGGTTCTTATTCTATGTATTTATGGCACTCGGCTTTTTAGCAAAAGGTATTTTAGCAATCGCGTTCCCTGTTATTATAATGTTTGTATACTGT
The DNA here is from genome assembly GCA_017433195.1 of bacterium. Taxonomy (GTDB): domain Bacteria; phylum Cyanobacteriota; class Vampirovibrionia; order Gastranaerophilales; family Gastranaerophilaceae; genus RGIG2479. Next base: position 27,526 of record JAFRHR010000016.1, on the reverse strand, counting down.
TTGATAATAAAGCAGTTGAAAGAAGTGTTCAGACCTCTGAATTTACTGCCCGGAGTTATTGTATTCTTCCTTATTACAATGCCCTGGCATATAGTTATGTATAAACATTACGGTTATACGTTTATTCAGGAATACTATATTAAACATCACTTTTCACGCTTTATTGATTCTGCTGAGCTCGGAAGAAAGCAGCCTCTGTTGTTCTTCGTTCCGGTGTTCCTTGCAGGATTTTTCCCGTGGGTATTAACGTTTGTTTATACGTTTTTTAAGGCGATTAAGAAGTATATTTTCAAATTCAGAGAAGAAAGCGGTAATATATTATCAAAAGTGTTAAATCCTCTTGCTGTTGAAAATGATTTTCAGAAATTATTACTGTTTTCAATGATTTTCTTTACTGTTATGTTTTCGGTTTTGAGTATATCAAGCACTAAACTTCCGACATATATTCTTCCCGTATTTCCGGCCGCAGCTTTTTTAACAGCTTATGCGTGGGCAAGGGCTGATAAAGATAACGATTATGGAAAGGCAGTTATTATATCAACGGAAATTATCGCAGGGGTGCTTATAGTTGCATCTATTATTGCAACTTTTGCGTATGTATTTTTGCCGTTTATCATAAAAATGAAACTCTTGCCGTACAGAGATATTACATTATACGGACTTCTTTTTATAAGTATTTTTTCACTTATGAAACTGAAAAAGTTTAAGGCTAATAACTTGTTTGCTTGTTATTTGACCTTGATGTTGTTTATTATGATTGTTGCAAAATCATACATATTTAATACTATTTATATGTTCGGTCAAAACGAACTGGTTAAATATGCATATGTTGCAGAACAGACAAAAACTAATTTAATTGCATTTGATTTTCCTGTTAAATCAAGTATCATGACTCAATATAGCGGAAAGGTTAACTATATTCCTGATTTTGATTTAGAACATATGGATTTGGTAGTTAAAAATTCAGAATTGCCTGTATTGATAATTACCAAAAATAAACATGCAGATGATTATATGAATGATTTGAAATCAAGATTTGTATTAGTTATAAATGGTTTTAAGTATTCACTGTGGGCAACAAAAAATTTCAATACAAGTAAAAATTTATTAAATATCGATTCCACCCATCATTCTTACGAGTGTGGAAATTGTATTGTCCATTGATACACTGTCGGTAGTTTTTTGTTGTAAGAATCCGTTAATTTGAGGCATCATTTCTATTGCAATGTCGAGTTTTGGGTTAGTTCCGGGCTGATACATACCTACGTCAATAAGGTCTTTGTTTTCACGGTACAAAGCAAGAATTTTTCTCATTTTTGCAGCAGCGGCTTTATGTTCCGGACTTGCAATAGCACTCATCAAACGTGAAATACTTCCCAAAACATCAATTGCGGGATAATGGTTTGCTTCTGCAACTTTTCTTGATAAGAAAATGTGTCCGTCAGTAATACCTCTTACAGTATCTACAATTGGGTCTGTAATATCATCACCTTCCATAAGTACTGTATAAAAAGCAGTTATTGAACCTTTTTTACTGTTACCGGCTCTTTCAAGTGCTTTTTGAAGCCATGAGAAAATTGACGGCGGGTAGCCTTTCATTGTTGGCGGTTCTCCGATTGACAAGCCTACTTCTCTGCCTGCCATAGCGCATCTTGTAATTGTATCTGTCATTAAGAAAACTTTTTTGCCCTGGTCTCTGAAGTATTCGCAAACAGTTGTTGCGGACATTAAACACTTTTGTCTTATCAAAGGCGGCTGGTCGCCTGTTGAACATACGATAACAGAACGTTTCATCCCTTCAACGCCTAACGCATCTTCAACGAACTCTTTTACTTCCCTTCCACGTTCCCCGATTAGTGCAACTACGTTTACATCGGCGTCTGAATTTCTTGCAATCATACCGAGCAGTGTACTTTTTCCTACGCCTGATCCTGCAAAAAGTCCCATACGCTGTCCGCAGCCGAATGTCATACAGGAATCAATTGCTCTTACCCCTGTTGAAAACATTTCTGTAATAATTGGTCTTTCAAAAGGTTCGGGTGCCATTCCGTCAATTCCTCGCCAAAGAGCATTGGTGGTATCGAGAGGTTTTCCGTCTATCGGCTCTCCCATTGGATTAATTAAGCGCCCGAGTAAAAAATCTCCAACTGGAATTGTAATTGGCATGCCGGTTGCTCTAACTAAACTGCCTTGTCCGATTCCGGCCCCGTCATATAACAAAAGTAACTGAGCAACATCCCCTTTGAATGCAACGACTTCTGCCGGTTTTTGTTCTCCTGTCATGGTTTCAATGTAGCATAAATCGCCTATTTTTAATCCGGGTAATCTGACTTCAACTGTTAGCCCAAGCAATTTAGATACGCTTCCCTTGTACTCATAAAGAGAAGTTTTGTCTAATTTATCTTTAACCTTATTTTTAAGGTCATTTACAATACTATCATCAATACCGTTCATACAAGTTATATTTTAACATATTTTTTGGTAAAATGCAGTTTTATTCGGAAATTATTCTTGCAGGGAAATGATTGCTCATGAGCTGATTAACAAGTACCTGAGCCTTTTCTCTGCTGGTAAATGCACCTACCTGAAGTGCAAAATTACCGTTTCCTATATCCTTAACGAATGGGTTAAGCCCTAAATTCGTATCTAATAGTATCCCCTGAGCTACTCTTGCCTGTTCTATGTTTGTGTAATATCCTACATAAACTTTGTAAACATAGGTTTGTGTTGGAGACTGAGTTTGCGGTGTCATCCCATTAAGTTCATTTTCCGGATTCTTTTTCTGTGCTTCAGGTTTAAAAGGGTTGTTGTCAGAAGTCAGAATTTCCGAGTGAAATTTAGGAATAGTAACTTTTTCATCAGATACATTTTCTTCTCTTTTTTTGTTCCATATAGACTGAGCGTCTCTTGCCTTTTCCAGTGGGCTTTTGCCTTCGTTTCCGACAAGAACACCGTTTCTGTCGTCATTTTGAATTTCAACTAATCTCTGATCAATTGAAGTTCTTGAATTTTCAATGTTGCCGTCTTCTTCCTCGTTTGCAACACTTGGGCCAATGGTTGTATCTACTTGAGGTGACAGATTTTTAGCTATTAAAGCGAAAACAATAAGCATAAAGAAAAATGACGTCAGGAAAATTTTTAAGGTCTTATTTCCGTCTTGTTCTTCATTTTTCATATATTTTCTGTATCCGTAATTTTTTCCCACTTTATACCCCTTTTAGTTTACGCCTCTTACTTTTGTTGATGCTTTTATTATATCATCAATTTCTTCAGAATACTTTTTCATAATTTCATTTGCAAATTCTTCAATATCATCTATGTTTAAATCGCTTTTTAACCCTGATGCTTTAATTGGTGCACCTTCTGAAATTATATTTATACCGGTGTGAATAAGTATTGACGTCAAAGATTTTGTCGCTATTGAAACGGTTAATTTTTTACCGTTAATAAATAAATCGTCTCCGTCTCTTTCGGGTTTAAATCCTCGTCTTTCAAGTGCTTCTTTTATTATGCAAATTAGAAGTCTCTGTCTGAAAACCCCTTCAACAAGGTTTACGTTGAATTGTTCTGTAATAAAACTGAGCATGCTTTTACTGTATATTGGTTCGTTGTTTATAACGTCTTCTATATCAACCATTTCAGTAAGTTTTACTTCGCATTCGCCTGAAAATCCGACTATTGCATCACCCTGAATTTTAAAATTTTTATAAATCCAGTGCGGTGCAAGTTGCGAACCTATATATTTTATCTCATCTTTAATGTATTTCGTCTGCATTTTTAAATAATAATTCTAAGTAATAACTATTTTTATTATACTCAAGAGCATTTTTAAGTCCAACACAAGATTTACAAATCCCGCAATGGTGGTTCTTGTCTGTATAACAACTCCATACATATTCAAGCGGAACGTTATTTTCAATAGCCAATCGGACGATTTCGTTCTTGTCGCAATCAACAAGCGGAGCTATAACTGAAATATCTTTTTTTGTCGAATGCTGAAATCCTTTGTTTATTGCATTTATAAAATCTTTGCTGTTATCGGGAAATTCTTTTGCTTCTTCTGAATTTGCCCCTATAATTATGTTTGTATAATTTAGTTCTTCTGCATAACTTCCGGCAATATTGAGAAATAAGCCGTTTCTGTTCGGTATCCAAACGTTATCATCAGCCATAATTTCTTTTAATTTTTGAGTTAAAACGGAGGTGCCTGAAAGATTTTTAAGCCACGGTAAGTTTATCTTCTTTAATTTTACTTTGTAGTGTTTGCATATTTTTTTTACGGCTTCCAGTTCTTTTTTGTAACTTCGTTGTCCGTAATCAAAAAACAGTGCAAAATCGATATTGTATTGCTCTTTAAAAACTCCCAGACAAACGAGTGAATCTAAACCGCCTGACAGTAAAATTATACTTTTTTTGCTGTTTTTATTCATTGTCGTCTTCATCATCTGTTTCATATTCTTCAATCATAAATTCGGCTTCTTCTTTAATATAAGCCGCGTATTCATCGCTTTCCAAAACTTCATCGAGTATATCTCTGCCTACGATATTGTACAGAGCAATTAAAGCATTTTTCTTAACTTCATCATCTTCGTCTTTTAATGATGGTTTTATGAGTTCATAAGCGTTTTCACACTCACTGTTCATAATATATTCAATTGCATTTATTCTGACCATAGGAGAGGAGTCCATCAGTGACTTTTTAACAACTTTCAAAACTCTGTCCCCGCCTACGTTTAACTTCCCTAATGCTTCAATTACACGTTCTTTTAGGAAAGAAAATTTATCAAATACTCCCTGTTTTGATTCGAGTATTGAAATCAGAGGTTCTACGGCTCTGACATCTCCAATTGCACCAAGAGCCGAAGCTGCTGATTCTTTTATGTATACAGATTTTTCATTATCATCCTGAACAAGGTCAATCAAAGGTGTTACCGCGTATTTGTCTCCGATTTTACCTAATGCATCTGCACATGCAAGACGTATTTTGTAGTGTTCGTCTTTGTTGTTTAAACAGTACAAAAGCGGTGCAACAACAGAATAATTTTTGTGATTTGCAATAGCTTTTGCTGCTAAAACTCTTACGTTTATATAGTCGTCAATATCTATGTCATCAGGCCTTTGTTTGAAAAGAAGAATATCAATAAGTGCCTGAATTGAACTGTCGTCTCTGTATTTGTCCTGACACTGAATTAAATAAGTTAATACTTTTGGACTTTTTTCGATTGTAAGAAAGTAATTATAAATTGCCAAAAGCTCATCGTTTGTATGGTATTCGGATAAATTTGCAATATTATTAATCACAACATCAGGCGGGTTGTTATTACTTCCTACAGAACATTGTGATGCAATTGTCTTAAAATCTAATTCATTATTTGTGTCCACATGCTCAGAATACTATAAAAACATAACTTAATCAATTTATTTAATTTTTCGGCTCTGTGTGTTAAAATTTTCTTATGGTTATACTATCTGATGATAATGAATATAAAGCGGTTTCGGCTAAAAAGAAAAATCCGGTTATCAAATCCGAAGAAATCGAGTACGATAAAACATATGAAAATACAATAAGACCAAAGGATTTTGAAAATTATATCGGACAATCTGCTCTTAAAGAAACTTTGTATATAACAATTGAGGCGGCAAAAAAGAGAAACGTGCCTCTTGATCATATGTTATTTTACGGCCCTCCGGGGTTAGGGAAAACGACTTTGGCAGGTGTTATAGCGGAGCAAATGGGTGTAAATATAAAAATCACTTCCGCCCCTGCACTTGAACGTCCGAGAGATATTATAGGAATTTTGATGTCTTTAAAAGCCGGTGAAATTTTGTTCATTGATGAAATTCACAGACTTAATAAGGTTGCGGAGGAAATACTTTATTCTGCAATGGAAGACTTTATGCTTGATATGACAACAGGTAAAACTCAGACTGTAAAGACAATGAGAATACCGCTTCCAAAATTTACTTTAATAGGTGCTACGACAAAAGCAGGCGAACTTTCAGGTCCGTTGCGTGACAGATTTGGAATGATTCACAGGTTAGAGTTTTATACTCCGGAAGAATTATCACAAATTATAAAGCGTACGGCGGGTATTTTAGATATTGAAATAACAGAAGAAGGTGCTGAGGAAATTGCAAGACGTTCAAGAGGTACTCCGAGAATTGCGAACAGACTTGTTAAACGTGTAGGTGATTTTGCGGTTGTTAAATATGACGGTGTTATTAATGAAGATATTGCAAAAAAATCACTTGAAAAAATGGAAATTGACGAGTTTGGGTTAGATAACACAGACAGAAGACTTTTAAAACTCATAATAGAAAAATATGACGGCGGGCCTGTAGGGATTGAAACAATTGCAGCTGCTTTAAGTGAGGATGTCAGAACTATTGAAGATATTTCCGAGCCGTATCTGTTGCAGGCGGGACTTTTACAAAGAACCCAAAGAGGCAGAAAAGTTTCCCCCGAGGCGTACAGACATTTGGGAATAAAGCAGTACGGAGTACAGCAAAATCTGTTTGAGGATTAATTTATGAAAAGAATTATATTCGTTATAGCAATACTGATATGCACATTTTTTAATTTTAACAGTGTTGTTATTTCTGCTGAAAGCAGAGACTCTGAAGGGATAACTCATATTGCGGAAGTTGTAAAATCTGAATTTACCGAAAATAATGCTAATAGTTCTGTTGATTCTATGCTTCAGTTAAAGCAACTTGTTACAGTGAAATTTTTGAAAGGTGAATATAAAGGGGAAGAAGTAACCATAACAAATATGATTACGGGAAATCCCGCTTATGACATAATAACTCACTCAGGGGATAAACTTGTTATCCACCAGGATGCCGAGAGCGAAAATGCGTTTTATATTTCAGACATATACAGACTCCCGTTTATGTTTGTTTTGATAGGATTGTTTGCTGTTTTGCTTATTGTTGTCGGGAAGAAAAAAGGACTGCTTAGTCTGTTATCAATATTTATTACCTGCTGGCTGATTTTTTCATGTTTATCTCCTATGATATTACACAGAGTTAATCCTGTTTTTGCTACAACAGTAATTTGTCTCATATCAACTGCAATAACAATGTATCTTGTGGGAGGTTTTAATTATAAGAGTACATCTGCATTTTTGGGAACTTTTATAAGTATTATATTTGCTTTGATTTTATCGGTCATAACTGTTATTTTTGCTCATATAACAGGATTTTCTAATGAAAGTTGCACCTATTTATTTTCATCTCACCCTGAACTTGATTTGCAAAGTATAGCTGTATCTGCAATTTTACTTGCTACACTTGGTGCAGTTATGGATGTTGCGATGTCTGTTTCAAGTGCAATAAATGAGTTTTACGTTATAAATGAAGTTTTAAGTGTAAAAGAACTGTTTAAGTCTGGAATGAATGTCGGTAAGGATATTATAGGAACTATGGCAAATACACTTATTTTAGTTTATTTAGGCGGTGCATTGCCGTTGGTTCTGCTTTCAGAAAATATTGATGCTCAAAAGTTTTTTAACTTAAACCAAATTGTTACTGAAGTTTCAGCTGCTCTAATCGGAAGTATAACGCTCTTAATTTGCGTTCCTGTTACTGCAATTATTTCTGCCGTACTGATTAAGATGAAAAAATCCAAAAACAGTGATATAATACTCAAAGAAAAGGATGATTTATTATGATACAAATGAAAGTTATGGGTATAGCTCTTGATACAAGAACAGGCTCCCCGATAGTTGTTTTAAACGATATGGAAAACAGACGTGCTTTGCCTATATGGATAGGTTCGGCAGAGGCAAGTGCAATAATCAGAAAAATTGAAAATTTATCTGTATCAAGACCTATGACGCATGACTTAATTATAGATGTTATAAAAAAGACCGGATATAAACTTGAAAAAATTGAAATAAACAACGTTGAAAAAGAAACTTATTTTGCAACACTGTTTTTGGTAAATGGTGACGATACTATTGAAATAGATTCAAGACCGTCTGATGCAATTGCAATTGCAATGAGAGCAGATGCCCCGATTTATGTTACATCAAAAGTTCTTATGTCAGGAGGCGTTTCTACTGATACTGCAAAGGATGAAGAGGAAGCACAAGAATTTAAAGATTTTATCCAGAGCATAAAGCCGTCAGACTTTGAAAAAATGATTAAGCGCCACGAGGAAAATGATCAGTAAATAAAATTATTATCTTTTTTGCCCTACGTTTGCATCAATTATATTTGATACCCAAGGTAAGTAACTGTATTTGCCCTGAAATGACGTTACTACAAGGTAGAATATAACCGTGTAACACAAAATTTGTATTGCGGAATAGCTGAAAATCAGAGGCATATTAAGATAGAAATTTATTCTTAATACAAGGACGTTAACAAAAGGAATTAAACTCAGGATTCCTAATAATAGTCCCAATAATTTGCAAAGCAAAAAATATGCTATAGATAAAAATATAGACTGAAATATGTGGTATCTTAAAAACGGTCTGACGCCTTTGTATTTTGAAAAAGTTGCAAGTATAAGCCAGACAAAACCGATTAACCCCATTGAAATATAGCTCAAAGGGGCAATTATACGCTCAATCATTCTTGGTTCATTTGCCTGATACAAGTTGATCCTTTCTTGCTTCTTTAATATAATCCTCAAGTAACTGAATAAATACAAGTTTGTATTCGTCGTTTTCAGGAGTTAAATTAACAGCAGTCCTGTATGAATATAAAGCTTTTTCAAATTCTTCTCTCATATAGTATGTGTTTGCAACCAAAACATATAAGCTCGGATCGAGTTTGCTCAATGTCAATGCTTTTTTGTATTGTTCTTCAGCGTTTGTGAAGTCTTTCATATTAGAATATAAGTTTCCTAACAAAATGTATGCGTTTGGCTCATTTGGACATAATTCCATAGCTTTCTTGTAAATTTCAATAGCTTCATCATTGTATCCGAAATCTGATTTTGCAATTGCGTAACAAATATATGTTTTATAATTTTCTTCACCTTTGCCTAAAGCAAGAGATTTTTCGAAAAATTCAAATGATTTGTCTTCTTCCTGAGTTAAGGCGTGTGTGTTTGCTATGCACAAAGCGACTGTTCTGTTATCAGGAACGAGGTTAAATACTCTGTAGTAGTATTCCAAAGCCTGACCGTAATCGTAGAGCTTGAAACAAACGTTACCCATATCAACGAGTGCTGTCAGGTTTTCAGGATCTATTGAAAGTGCTTTTTCGTAATATGCTCTTGCTTCTACATAATCATCAAAATCATGATATAAAAGTGCTATTGCGTTGTATACTTCAGGATTTTGAGAATTGAAATCAAGTGTTCTATTATACCAGTGAAGTGCTTTTGAAAAGTTCTTCATTTCTGCATAGGTGTTAGCCAAATTGTAATAAACAAGATAATTCTTGGGGTTAACAACCATTGCTTCGTTATAGCATTTTAATGCTTTTTTGTATTCTTCTTCATAGAACCAGATGCTGCCCAAATTTAATAGAGCATTATCATCGTGAGGATCTATTTCCAGCAAACTTTCATAAACTGAAATAACTTTTTCAAAATCATTAGCTGCAGCATAATATTCAGCCAATTCATGATACAACTTTGTATTGTTCGGCTCTCTTGCCATAGCCAATACAATTTGCTCTATCTTTCTCTTTATATCGTCCTGCGTAATTTCGTTTGCCATAAGTTTATTCTACTCCATCCTTATTTATACGTCAAAAATTTAACAATAAAATTATTATACATTATTTTGTTTATATATAGAATATTCTTCTGATTCTTTCATCCAATCTTCTTTTTGAACGCTGAAAGAATTATTCCAGAATTTTTCAATTGCGTATGTTTCTCTTTCTTCTTTGTGTAATATGTGAATTACAACATCGCCGTAATCAAGCAGATTCCATCTGTTTCTTAAATCGTTTTCTATTCTTAAAGCCATTCTTGAAAAAGTCTTTTTTACTTTTGTTCTTACGTTTTCGGTTAAAGCTTTAACCTGTGTGCTTGTATCTGATGAACAGATAACAAAATAATCAGTCATAGAAGATACGTTGCTTATATTCAGGATAGAAATGTCTTTTGCTTTATAATCATCTAAATATCTTGCGACTATACATGCAAATTTATATGATGTTAATTCTTCCTTTTCTTTTAGTTGTTTTTCCATAAAAATTTAGCCCTCAATCATTGATACTCTTTTTTCGTGCCTTCCCCCGTCAAAGTCAGTTGTAAGCCAGGCTTTTACAATATCCATTGCAACTCCTGCTCCTGTTACTCTTTCTCCGAGGCATAAAACATTAGTATTATTGTGTTTTCTTGACATTTTTGCAAGATATTCATTTGTACAAAGTGCGGCTCTTATTCCTCTTACTTTATTTGCAGTAATTGACATGCCGACACCTGAACCGCAAACAAGTATTCCTTTTAGTTCCGGTTCTTTTAATACTTCATAACATACTTTTTTGGCTATTTCAGGATAATCACAGGAATCAGTATTATATGTCCCCATATCCTCTGTTTCAATTTCGTTTAATTTTAAGTATTCAATTATTTTATTTTTAAGATTAAAACCGCCGTGGTCGGACCCGATTATTACTTTCATATTTTTCTCCCTAATTTATTGTATCAGACAACAGAAAAGGTGTCACTATTTAATTGCTTTTTTAAATGCTTCCAAATCTTCTTTTGTATCAATTCCTATCAGCGAATTTTGAACAAGTCCCGTAATTATTTTCATTCCGTTTTGGAGTGCTCTTAACTGTTCAAGACTTTCAGCCATTTCTAAAGATGTTTGTTCAAGTTCTGTCATAATTTTAAGAGATTCTCTTCTGTATCCGTAAATCCCCAAATGTCCGTAAAACTTTGATTTTCCTTCGTTTCTTTCATATGGAATTTTTGATCTTGAAAAATAAAGTGCATATCCTGATTTATCAAAAACGCATTTTACGTTATTTGGATTTTCTATATCATTTTTGTCCGTTAATTCTCTGACAAGAGTTGATATGTCGGCATTTTGGTTTTCTTTCAGAAGCCTTATGACCAAATCTACGTTTTCAGGCAAAATCATTGGCTCATCACCCTGAAGATTTACTACTATATCAAATTCCGGATGTCTTTTTACAACCTCATAAATTCTGTCGCTTCCGCTTTTGTGATTTACATCTGTCATTTCAGCTTCGGCGCCGAATGATAATGCCTTATTTAAAATTCTTTCGTCATCTGTTGCAATAATTACTCTGTCGGCATTTTTTACCTGCTTGGCTTTCTCCCAAACCCACTGAATAATCGGTTTCCCGTCAACCTCAATTAACGGTTTACCTTCTAATCTCGTTGAGGCATATCTTGCCGGAATTATTATTGCATTTTGCTTTTCCATATAAGCTCTCCGTTATTTCCCTGCGACTATTGCTGCCCAGTCACCCATAACTATCTCATCTATTATATCTAATTTACAATTTTTGACTTCGTTTTCCACTAATCGTTTCTTTTCGGTTAAAATTCCGCTCAGAACAAGTCTTGAATTATAAACCATAAGTTTTTCAAGGTCAGGCATAATTTCTATAAGTACATTATGCAGAATGTTTGCGCAGATAAAATCAAAGTGTTCGGTAATTTTATCCGCCGTATTAGGCTGAAAAATGCACGAAACGTTGTTTTTTACCGCATTTTCTTTTGCAACCTGAATTACACTGTTATCATTATCGCATCCGTAAACATATGATGCGCCCATTTTCTTTGCGTAAATTGAAAGTATTCCGGAACCCGTACCGATATCGGCAAAATTTGAATAAGGCTGTAAATATTTTTGCATGGCAAGCATACAAAGTTGTGTTGTCGGGTGTGTCCCCGTTCCGAAAGCACTTCCGGGGTCAAGTTTTATTATAATTTCGTCTTTGCTTTTCGGTGTATATTCAAGCCAACTCGGAACAATGCTTAGATTTTTGCCTACGTGGGTTACATCCCAGTGCTCTTTCCATTTCTTTGACCAGTCTTCGTCTTCTTTTTCATCCAGTGAAAACGCCAAAGACCCGAATTCTTCTTCTTTTAGTCCTCTGTTTATAAAATCTCTTTTTAACTGACGCAGGACAATATCAATTTGTTTAGGGTTTGCACTGTTTAAAAAAGCTTTTAATACTGTATCATTTTTACTTACAAGTTCTAAATTTTTATAAGTTTCTTCTTCTGTAATTACGCCTTTGCAATCGAATTTATCAAAACACACTTCCGAAACAATATCTGCAACATCAGGATTTATGTTTATTTTTAACTCGTAATAAGTTCCCATAATTATTCTGCAAAGACTCCCATGCTTCTGAATTTTTCATATCTTTGAACTTTTAACTCGTCTTTGCTTAATCCGGATAGTTCTGATAAAGCTTTTATAAGAGTATTTTTTAAAGTTGTTGCAGTCTTTTTGTGGTCTCTGTGAGCACCGCCTACAGGTTCTTTTATAATTCCGTCAATTATATTTAGTTTTAATAAATCAGTTGCCCCGATTTTTAATGCAGTTGCTGCTTCTGAAATTTTCGTAGCATCTCTCCAGAGAATTGAAGCACATCCTTCTGGGGAAATTACAGTATAGTATGAAAATTCGAGCATGAATACTTTGTTTGCAACGGCAAGGCCCAAAGCACCTCCTGAACACCCTTCTCCTGTTATAACGGATATTACGGGGACATTGAGTTTTGCCATATCTCTTAAATTTACGGCAATTGCAGTTCCCTGCCCCTTTTCTTCAGCACTTATCCCCGGATATGCTCCCGGAGTGTCAACCAAAGTTATAATCGGGAAGTTGAATTTATTTGCATAATTGAATAATCTTAATGCCTTTCTGTACCCTTGAGGTTGTGGCATTCCGAAATTGTATTCAAGGTTTTCTTTTGTTGTACGTCCTTTTTGGGTCCCGACAAGCATAACTGTTTGATCGCCTATTTTCCCTAAACCGCCTAAAATTGCTCTGTCGTCTGTTCCCGATCTGTCTCCTCTCATTTCAACAAAGTCATCACACATAAGTTCAACATATTCCAAAAAATTTGGTCTGTCCTGATGCCTTGCGATAAGAAGCTTTTGAGCAGGTCTTAAATTAGAATATAATTCTTTTTTATAGTCATTTGCCTGTTGTTCAAAATTTTCAATTTCTTTTTCTAAATTCATGCCTGACTCCTGACTTATTTTTTTTAATTCGTCTATTTTGGCTTGTATATCCACTAAAGGTTTTTCAAATGTAAGTGTTGTCATTGATATTATCCTGTTATACAGTTACCTTTTCTTGTTCTGTTTCTGTTTTTCCTTCAAATTTATAACCGTGTAATTTTAAAATAGTGCTTAAAGTTTTTCTTAAGTCTGCTCTTTTAACGACTGAATCAACCTGGCCGTATTTGAGCAAATATTCTGCAGTTTGGAAGTCTGCCGGTAGTTTTTGTCTTATGGTCTGTTCAATAACTCGTCTGCCTGCAAATCCGATTCTTGCCCCCTGCTCTGCAATAATGTAATCCCCAAGAGTACCGAAACTTGCGGTAATACCGCCAAATGTCGGTTCAGTTAAAAGATTTATATATAAAAGACCTTCATCGTCTAATCTTGATACTGCACAGGCAGTTTTTGCCATTTGCATAAGACTTAATGCACTTTCCTGCATTCTTGCCCCGCCTGATGAAGTAATTGTCAAAACGGGAAGTCTTTTTTCAATTGCGTATTCAATAAGTCTTGTAAGTTTTTCCCCTACAACACTTCCCATGGAACCGCCCATATAATCAAAATCCATAATGCCTGCAGCAATTTTGTAACCTTCAATTTTTCCTGTTCCTGTTACAATTGCTTCACTTAATCCTGATTTTTCTTCTGATTTTTCAAGCCTTTGTGTATAACTTTCCGTATCCACAAAATTTAGAACATCAACGGGCTTTATTTCTGAATTTATTTCTTTAAATGTTCTTTTATCAAAAAGTTGCGATATTCTGACTTTAGCATTTATTCTGAAATGATAATCACATACCGGGCAGACCATTTGATTTGCTTCCAAATCAGATTTCATTATCTGATTTTCACAGTGAACGCATTTTATCCATTGTCCTGAAGATGCTTCTTCTTCAGCTTTTGCTTCCTGAATCCTGCGCTGAATCTGGTCTTCCTTTCTCTTGTCAAACCATTCTTGTATTGTCATTCTTTTTCCCCATATCTCCGAGTAAATATTATATAAAATAATAAAACATTATGTTTCGTTTTCTACCATTATACAGAAAAAAAATAAATAGTCTAATTTGTTAACTTTTTAATAAATTTTAGTCTCTCTGAATAAAAAAAACTGCCATTCGGCAGTTTTTTTATATTTTGTAAATTTATTTTTATCCTTTTCCTTTTTTAAGTTCTTCGTATTTTTGCTTATATTCTTCAGCCGCTTTTCTTTGTGCTTCAGCTTCTTTCTTAGCTTTATCTGCTTCTTCCTGTGCTTTCTTTAACGCATCATTATTTCCTGAACCTGCAGTACCTGCTGCTCCGGCATTTCCTAAACCTGCGGCTCCGGTATTTCCTAAACCGGCAGCACCTGTGTTTCCTGCAGAACCTGCCAAGCCTGAATTATTACCCATGAAACCTGATACATATGATCCGTAACGATTTGCTAAACCGCAAAGATTTAATGCCATATTGTTCCATATGCTGGTTAATGACAAATTGTATGTATTTGCGGCTGTTGACTGTTGGTTATATGACCAGATATTATAACCATCTAAGGCTAAACATCCTAAACTCATTTGTCTGAAATCTCTTGCTCCTGCGTTGGTTATTTGATACCACCCAGGCATTTCATTTGATGTGTAGAAAAATGGAGTAAATCCCATTGCAAAACTTGACATTTTATACCTCTTTTTATATTCCCGTATATATAAAAAGTATTTACTTGATATAAAATTGACTTTTTTGTTAAATACTGTTTACAAAACTTAATATTTATAATACAAAAAATTAAAAAGGCGCATCAATAGTACAATTTAGCCGATTTTTTTATCAAAATCTTTTCCGCCAACAATACGCAGATGTCTGTTACTACCTTCTCCGACAGATTTGCTTTCGAGATTATGCTGTTCAACAAGTTCGTGCTGTAATTTACGTATTTGTTGATTTTGCGGGGTAAGTTCTATGTTTTCGGCACCCGCCAGAATTTTATTTATAGCTATTTTGGCTTCATCAAGTGCACGTTCCGCATCATCACAATAGCCTTGTAAAACCTGTGCATCCTGTATATCGAGTGCTTCTTTTACGACTTTTTGAATTTGTGCCATAGAATTCGTTCTTACATAGAAAACCTGAAGCCTGTAATCGTTTGCCGTGCTTAAAATTTTGGCTCCGCCTTTTGCGAAATTTTTGTGTGCAATAACTACATCCGCCTCATCAATGTTTCTTGTAATTTCGGCATTGAGATCAAGTCTTTCAATAACTTTTTCTACAATGCTTTTAGAAACTGCGTATAAATATATTTTCTTAAAAGGTTTAACTTCTTTTGTATATTCCTGTCTTGAAAAGCTAAACTTAAGACTGTCTTCTGCGTGCGGCAGAATTTTATCTTCAAGTTTATTGATTTGAGATGAGACGCTTGATTCGTTTTGTGCTGATGAAATTTTCTCATCATAGTTTTTATCAACTTTTCTTATTTCAGGTCTTATTGGCCATCCTCTTAATATATAATCAACTGCTTCAGCGGTATCTTTATATACGGCAAGAGTGTTTCTGTCAATAATTTCTATAACTATATCAAAGGTTGGCTGCTTTTCACGTTCAAGTACCGTTTTTTGAGAAGAACGTCTTTTTGCTTCATCGTCACCTAATGTAACAGATTGAATGCCGCCGACCAAATCCGATAAAGTCGGGTTTTTAATTAAACTCTCAAGACTGTTTCCGTGTGCGGTAGCAATTAACATAACGCCACGTTCTGCAATTGTTCTTGCGGCCTGTGCTTCTGCTTCCGTTCCGATTTCATCAACGACTATAACTTCAGGAGTGTGGTTTTCAACAGCTTCTATCATTATATCTTTTTGAAATTCGGGTTGTTTAACCTGCATACGTCTTGCGGAGCCTATTGCGGGGTGAGGAGTATCTCCGTCACCTGCAATTTCGTTTGATGTATCTACAACAACGACTCTTTTCCCGAGTTCATCAGCAACGAGTCTTGATATTTCTCTTAATTTTGTTGTTTTACCAACTCCGGGTTTGCCTAAAAACAAAATACTCTTGTTCATTAAGCAGAAATCTTTTATGCAGGCAATAGTTCCCGTAACAACACGTCCTATACGGCAGGTTAAACCTACGACACGGCCTTGCCTGTTTCTTATTGCGCTGATTCTGTGTAATGTCCCCGGTACACCTGAACGGTTATCCGTCGTAAATTCCGGAAGTCTGTCCGTTATATATTTTAAATCATCTTCTGTAATTTCAGATGAATTAATTCTCTCTATCTTCCCGCCTGAGTGTCTTACTTCAGGATATCTCCCTATATCCAAAACAATTTCTATTACATCATCCAATTGTTCATGTGTTACATATTTTGTAACTTTTTCAGGCATGATATTCAGTAACCTGTCGAGATCAGTATGAAATTGTATATTATTCATAATGCCTTTCTTATTTGGCTGATAACTGACTCATTTAATCCTTACTTATATTATACCACATTTTCAATATTTTTTGCATACTTAACATATTTTCATATAAATGTCGTATTTTAAGCAAAAAGAAAGTCTTGCAAATTAGCAAGACTCAAAAATATACATTTACCCCACAAAATTTATATCATAAACATTTTTTAAAGTCAACAAATAACTTAATAATAATTTACTAAAATATTGTTATAGATAATATTAAATTATATGGTGCATTTATCAAAAAAATGCGCTATACTAAAAACGTGAGGTGATAATATGTCAGTAGATGATGCATTAGTAATGATACTCGCAGGAGGGGAAGGAAAGAGACTTTATCCTTTAACTAAGGATAGAGCAAAGCCGGCTGTTCCTTTTGGCGGAAGATATCGTATTATAGATTTTGTATTAAGTAATTTTATAAATTCAGGATTTTATAAAATAAAGGTTTTGACTCAGTATAAGTCAGATTCTTTAAACAAACATATATCAATGGGATGGGTTTTATCTCCGTTTTTAAATCAGTACGTTGATTTAGTACCTGCTCAGATGAGAACGGGCGGTAACTGGTATCAGGGTACTGCTGATGCAGTTTATCAAAATGTGCTTCATATTATTGATGAAAATCCAAAATATGTTTGTGTATTTGGCGGAGACCATATTTATAAAATGGATGTACGTCAGATGCTTGAATATCATAAATCAACAGGTGCAGATATGACAGTTTCCGCAATCCCTGTGCCTGTCAGAGAAGCATCTGAATTTGGTATTATGGAAGTAAATAAGGATTGGAGATTAACTAATTTTATAGAAAAACCGAAAACAAAACCTCAGACAATGCCGTCTAATCCGAGATACTGTTTGGCATCAATGGGTAATTATATTTTTAATAAAGACTTGTTGCTTGATGTTCTGGAAAGAGATGCGAAATGTAAAAAATCGTCTCATGATTTTGGAAAAGATGTAATTCCGAGACTTTTGAAAGAAAAGAAAAAAATTCAGATTTATGATTTTACATCAAATGCTTTTCCGGGAATGAAAGAGGCTGAAAGAGGTTACTGGAGAGATGTAGGAAACGTTGATGCATATTGGCAGGCTAATATGGACTTGCTGATTGCTCAGCCTGAACTTGATTTATATTCAAAAGGATGGCCTTTAAGAACATTTAATTATAACTATCCGCCTGCAAAATTTATATGGCAGGAGGGTGACAGAGTCGGTATGGCAACTGAGTCAATGGTATCAGAAGGCTGTATAGTATCAGGCGGTATGATTTCGAAATGTATTCTTGCGCCTGAAGTTAGAATTAACAGTTATTCTCAGGTTACTGAAAGTATATTGATGGAAAACGTAAATGTAGGAAGGTATTCTGTAATTAAAAAATCTATTATAGATAAAAATGTTGTTGTGCCTCCTTATACAAAAATAGGATGCAACAAGGCAGACGATATCGCAAGAGGATTTTATGTTTCTCCTGACGGAGTTACAGTTGTTCCGAAAGGTGCAAAATTATGATAAAAAAGATTTTAATTATTCTTGCAGTTGCATTTGGAATTTTGCTTATAACGGATAAATCCATGTATTCATTTTCGAAGGTCGAAAAGATTGGCATTTCGTATGAAGAAGCGGTACAGTCAAATAAACCTTTTCTTTTGCTCTTTCACAGTGATAATTGCTATTATTGTAAAAAATTTATGCCTTCCTTTGAAAATCTGAGCAAAGAACTATCTGATTATTATAATTTCGTTGTCATAAATGTAAATGATGCAAGATATACGCAGTTATATTCGGGATATAAAGTTTATGCGGTTCCTGATCTTATGATATTAAATACGAAATCCGATAAGGCTGAAAAAATCCCATCATCAATGTATGCAAATTATCATTATTTAAAGAACTATCTTCTAAAACACAGATATGCAAATTAAATCTTAGTATTTTTATGTCTGTTTTCTGTATTATTAATTATCTTTTTGTTATTATAAAAAGTATAGTTTTTTATTCGGAGGGAAAATGGACAAATTTTATATTACAACAGCAATTGATTACGTAAACGGAGCACCTCATATCGGGCATGCTTATGAAAAGATACTTACGGATGTTATTTTCAGACATTTTACACAAAGATGTGATAATTGCTTCTTTTTAACCGGTGTTGATGAACATGGTATAAAAATTCAGAAAACTGCTGCTAAAAACGGAATTACTCCACAGGAGCTTTGTGATAAAAATGCATCAAAATTCAGAGAAAACTGGAAATTGCTGAATGTTGACTATAATAAGTTTATAAGAACTACTGATAAAGATCACGAAAAAATATCACAACAAATTTTTGAGTATTTGCTTAAAAAAGGCGATATTTACAAAAATCAGTATAAAGGTTTGTATTGTAACGGGTGTGAAGCGTTTTTGAGTGAAAAAGATTTGACGGAAGACGGCTTATGCCCCATACATCAATGTAAGCCTGAAGAAGTTTCTGAAGAAAATTATTTCTTCAAACTTACAAAATATAAAGAAAGAATTGCCGAATACATAAAAAATCATGAAGGATTTATTGTTCCGTCATTCAGAACTGCTGATGTGCTTAATCAGTTGGCAAATATAGAAGATATATCCGTTTCAAGAGCAAAAAGTAATGTAAGCTGGGGTGTTGATGTATTAAGCGATCCGGATCAGATTATATATGTTTGGATTGATGCACTTTCAAACTATATTACGGCTTTGGGATATGATACAGAAAATCCGTCGCCGTTATTCAGAGAATACTGGCCGGCATCTGTTCAGGTTATAGGAAAAGATATTCTTAAATTTCACGCAATTTATTGGCCTGCACTTTTAATGGCTTTGGATTTGCCTTTGCCTGAACATCTTCTTGTTCACGGGTGGATTACTATTGATGAAGCAAAAATGTCAAAATCATTGGGAAATGTAATTTCTCCGGAATCTATTCTTAACAACTATGAATTAAAAGAACCTGATGCTTTCAGATATTATATGGCAACTGCGGCCCCGTGCGGTAAAGACGGAAATTATTCCGATGAAGATTTTAAGGAAAAAGTTAATGCTCATTTGGCAAACTCAATGGGAAATCTTTTGAACAGAACTTTGTCAATGTTAGTGAAATACTTTAACGGGGATATTAAATCTGAATTTATAGTAGAAAGTGATTTGATTTCATCTGCATTGGAAACGGTCAAAATTGTTGAAAATGATTTTGATAATTATGATGTCCAGAATGCAGGCTTACATATTATTGAACTTGTTGATAAGGCAAATAAATATATTACGGACAGCGAACCTTGGACTTTAATGAAAAATGGGGAAGATGTAAAGTGCGGACAAGTCTTAACATCTGTTTTAGATACTTTATGCATTATTTCATCGCTGATTTACCCCTTCTGTCCGAATATAGCCAAAAATATGGCAAAACAGTTGTTGTTTGATATTACTCAAAAACTTGACGATTTGTCTGCTGGAAATATTAAATCAGGCCATTTGATTGACAAGGAAAATATTGTTCCTGTATTTTTGCGTATAGACAGTGAATTTGCACAAAAAACTAAATCATAATATAATTCTGAATTATCTTGTAAAAGGCATGCTCATATGTTATAATGTCTTTATCTGAGGAGATTATATGAAACGTGGTTTTACATTATCGGAAGTATTGATGACGTTGGCTATAATTGGGGTTATATCTGCAGTTGTAATACCAGGGCTTAAGTCGGGGACTAATATAAAAAAATCAGATGCAATGTATGCCAAGTATTGTTATATTTTAGACAATGCTATTGCACAAACACTTGTCAGATTACGTTTAGATAATCCATCTGAGTTGACTCGAGATCAATTACTTGTTGCACTTAGTGCTCAAAAAGAAGGGGATGAATCTTTAACTTTTAAAGATGGAGTTACAGTTACGAAAATCGGAAAACATTTTACTGTTACATTCCCACAAACTATGGGGATTCCAGTGAGATACTATTCGATTAATGATGAACTTGGCGGATTAGAATGTACAAACAACGGTGTCGAAGATGAACCTGAAGAATAAATGTAATAGGAGAACAATATGAAAAGAGGATTCACACTTGCAGAAGTTTTAATAACATTAACAATTATCGGAATAATAGCCGCCCTAACCCTGCCCGGTCTGAAATCCAATATGGGCGCAAGAAAGGCCGCTTCCTGGTATGCAAAATATTGTAATATATTAGATGGTGCTATAAGGCAGGCAATGTTTGCAAATGATTTGGAACATGCAACTGATATTACTACGGCACAGTTATATGCTCAGCTACAAGGGATTGATGTAGATAATGCTCATGAAAGGTGTGAAATGAAAGACGGCAGTCTTGTACATTCAATTGCCGAAGATTATACAATACAAGTTGATTTTCCCGAAAGTTTAAATATAACTTCAAGAATATATACAATAGATAACTCAATGGAAGGAATTGATTGCCGAGAAAATGGCGCTTAAGGTTAATAATAATGCTCATGGAAGGTGTGAAATGAAAGACGGCAGTCTTGTACATTCAATTGGAGACAATCATAGTATAACTGTTGAATTCCCTGATAATTTAAATATAAATTCAAGAATATATACAATAGATGACTCAATGGAAGGAATTGATTGCAGACAAAATGGCGCAGCTGAGCAAGCACCTTAGTAATTTTGAATGCAGTATCTGTTTGTATTGTAAATTAAATACATATATGCTATCATTAACTTACAGATAATATATAAGGAGATTAATATGAAAAAAGGCTTTACTTTGGCTGAATTGCTTTTAGCATTAGCTATAATCGGTGTAATTGCAGCGATTACACTACCCGGGTTAAGAACGAGATTGCTTGAAAGAAGAACAATTGCTTCTCATGCAAAGTATTGTAATATTTTGGATTCAGCAATTGAACAATTATGGGTAGATCAAAGTTTGAACAGTACTAATTATATGAATAGTATGACTCGTGCCAACTTGGTTCCGTATCTGCAGATAGATACTACAACCAATACATTTAAAGACGGAGCTATATTAGGTGAATCAACTATAGTTGATAACACTTCTGCTACTATAAATGTTACCTTCCCGGATAATACACATGTACAGGCAGCGGCTTATACAGTAAATCCTTCTTATGAAGGAATCAACTGCCAAGCATATATTAATACGCTTACTGCTCAACTTAACGGTGAAAATGAAACAACAGATCCGGATCCAGCTCCTGATCCTGATCCTGATCCAAATCCTGGTCCGGGTCCAGATCCTGACGTACCTTAGTCTATTTGTGCTGAAAGTTTATGAATAATAGTTTATCTAAAAATAATATAGGTTATAAAAAAGCTTTTACATTGGTTGAAATGCTTATAGTTATTTCGATTGTAGCTTTCTTAAGTATTTTGGTTATATCGTTATCAAAATCAATTCCGGCTTTCCGTACAGAATCTTATACCAATAAATACTGTGAGTTGATAGATTCTGCAGTGACTGCTGCTGCGGCTGCAAATAGAGTTAACAGTATAAAAAACGTTACTATTTTGCAAATGGCACCTTACCTTAAAGGTACTTTATCTAATAATCAATTATCTATAACAATGACAGATAATACTGTTATTACAAAAAACGGAAATGATTTTGTTGCTACATTCCCGGGAAATTTAACCAATACTTATACAATATCAAGTGGTAAAGGTTTGGATTGTGTAATAGGTGATCCGATACCGGACCCTGTTCCGGATGAGCCAGAACCTGAGGGTGAGGAGCCTATTGTAGTTGTTGGTGGTGGCTCAGATAAATAATTGCAAATTAAAATAGTTCGGGGAAAAACCAGCGTTTTAAACAGTAAATATGCATATAATATGCATAAACAAATCCAAAAACTGCACCCAAAAATACCTGAAGCGGAGTATGACCAAGCAATTCTTTTAATTTTCCGCCGAGTTGGTTCATGTCGTGTTTATAAAAATCTTCCAAAATCCTGTTAAGGCAGGCAGCCTGTTTTCCTGCAGCACGTCTAACGCCTGCTGCATCATACATAACTACGCATGCAAATCCAAAGGCAACAGCAAATTCAAGAGAATCAAAACCTGCTATTAAGCCAATTATTGTTGCAAGTCCTATTACTCCTGCGCTGTGAGAACTTGGCATTCCTCCTGTAGTAGCCAAAAGTCTTAAATCAACTTTTCGTTTTGTTATCAGATGCTGAAAAAACTTAATTGCCTGTGCAAAAAATGCTGCTGTAAACCCTACGAGTAATGCCTCTAAACCGTTGTTGTAAAAAATCATTATTTTTTTGTTCCTTCTCCCAATTTGCCAATAGCGGAATTGAATATATCCGAATTGTACTTTCCGATTATATCATATGCTCTTGTTATCTGGCAATTAAGTTTACATTTGGCATTATCAAGTCCGTAAAGTGAAACGTATGTGAGTTTCCCTTCATCTTTGTCTTTTCCGACTGTTTTACCTAATTTATCAAAGGTTGAAATTTCATCAATTATGTCATCATAAATTTGAAAAGCCATCCCGAATGCCTCTGCAAAATCCAAAATATCACACATAAATTCATCGCTTGCGTTTCCTATTAGTGCGCCTGATTTTAAGGCAAGTTTGAATAGTGCTGCAGTTTTGTTTTTATGGATAAAGTTCAGATTTTCTTCGGGGTTTTCAAAATTTTTATAATTAAAATTTTCAGCCTGAATATCAGCAACCTGTCCTGCAATAATTCCGTAGCAGCCTGCAGCGATACAGTATTCATTTATTACTTTCAGAAGTGTATCAGCAGGTACATTTTTTGTGTTTTCAATAATAACCTGAGGTGCAAAAGATATTAAAGCATCCCCTGCAAGTACAGCGTTTGCTTCCCCAAAAACTTTGTGATTTGAAGGCTTTCCTCGTCTGAAATCATCATTATCCATACAAGGTAAATCGTCATGTATAAGACTCTGTGCGTGGAGCATTTCTATGGCGCAGGCTGTAGGAATTGCATCTTCTATATTTCCGCCTGCAAGACGACATGTTTCAAGACAAAAAACAGGGCGAAGTCTTTTTCCCGGTAAAAGAACTGTATATCTCATTGCTTCAAATATCTCAGGCGGATATTTTACTTTCAGAAATTCATCTAAATTTTTATTTATTATTTCAATATAGTTCTTCATAGTCGTTGCCTTTATTTAACTTTTGTTTAAGCGTGTTTCTCGCTTCCTGCCTTTTGTTTCTGTTTATTTTTACAAAATCTTTGTTGTGTTGCTGTTTAAGTTGTGTTTCGGTTTTCTGCCCGTTAAATTTTATTTGTTTTTTGTATTCAGAGGCTTCTTTGACGAATTCTGTGTAACTTTCATATCTTGAAATGTTGATATTTTCTATGTTTTCAAGCACCGAACAGTTATCTTCATTTATGTGAAGACAGTCCGGATATTTGCAATCGTGACTGTACTGATGAATTTCCGGAAAAAGTCTGTCAATTTCATTTGGTAACAGAAAATCGAACTTTAAGTTACTGAAGCCCGGTGTATCAATAATTTTTATGTTGTCCGTGATTTTTATGATTTCACTGTGACGTGTTGTGTGTGTCCCTCTATGCGTTTTTTCGCTGATTTCTCCTGTTTTGAGTTTAAGGTTAGGGTTAAGTGCATTTATAAGTGTCGTTTTGCCTACTCCAGAATTTCCGCAGAGAACAGAGATTTTGTTTTCAAGAATTTCTTTAAAGTCCTCTAATCCTATCCTTTCAATTGCTGATGTAAAAATTATGTCGTACCCCAAAGGTTCATATATTCCGAATATCTTTTCAATAATTGAATCATCAGAGGACAAGTCGTTTTTGTTGAAACATAATTTTGTATCTAAATTAAAATACTTTGCAAATGAAATATATCGATTTAACTGTGTAAAATCGAGTTCAGGTTCTTTTATTGCAGAAACTACGATAACAGTATCTATATTTGCAACAGACGGACGTTTTATGAAGTTTTTACGGGGTAGAACTTTTTCTATGTGACCGTTATTTATTTCCACAAAATCTCCGACAAGGACTTTTTGTCCCTGTTTTTTTAGAACTTCACGCAGTTTACATTCGTGTGAAACATTATCTGCCTCAACATAGTAAAAGTCAGAATGTATTTTATATACTTGCCCTTTGGTCATAAAATAATTTTATCATATCAAAAGAATATAAGAGTATTGTAAAAAATTTTTTAAATATTATAATTATTGTAATTGATAATTAAATATAGGTTTCATTTTATAAAAATGTGCCGAGTAGACCGGGATGTAGCGCAGCTTGACTGTGCCGAACAAAACGATTAAGTATCGTTTTGAGAGAGGTAGCACCGGAGGTGCGCTACAACATGACAACTTAATATCGGGATGTAGCGCAGCTTGGTAGCGCACCTCGCTTGGGACGAGGGGGTCGCAGGTTCAAATCCTGTCATCCCGACCATTTAAAAGACTTTAGTATAAATCTAAAGTCTTTTTGTTTTATAGCAAAAATTTTTTTTACCTGTTTTATGTAAGTATGAAAGTTTTGTCGACAGCTATCCATATGAATAGTATTTATGCTAAAAATGTTAATTTTGGCAGTAAAAATTCTGTCCAAAATCCGATAGAAATATTTCTGGAAAAACAGGAAATTAACGGGCAAAAACGTTTTTCAAAAGGCGAGATAAAGTCTATTACGGATGAAATTGAAAAAACAAGAGCTAAACACCATATGGGAAAATATGATAATGAAGAGTTTGTTGATGCATTATGTTACCTGTTAACATGCAAAAAGCCTGTTAACAATTTCAAAGACGAGGTACTTCTGTCCGGAGAAGATATTGCATCACTTATATCAATAGATGAGTACGATGATAGGTATCATTTTAACAAATGGGCTTTATCGTATTTCAATATGCGTTCGGGTATAAACGGCAAAGATATTAAAAGGATAAGAGAGGCTGTAAAAGGGCAAAGCCCGGACAGTATTAGCTTTATGTTGATGGCCAATGACGAAAAGGGAAAACCTGTATATTCTGTTGATGATATTTGTGAACTCCTAAAATACTCTAACGTTGATTCCGGTGATCACGGCTTATATGGTATAGTTTCTACAAAAGTTTATGACCACATAATTAATGATGAACGATATATGACAAAAAACGAAGTTGAACAAATATTGAGAGAAAACGTAGATAAATTCAGAATACAAACGAGTGCAGCAGGAGTTTCGGTTTTAAGGGGTAATGAGGATCTGACATATTATCATGTTGTTAATGACGGGCTTGAAGCTTATTCAAAAGATACGATGAAATTTTCAGGTGACAGATACAATACCAGAAGAATTTTTCCTGACGGACGAAAAATATACAGTTTCGGAGATGCTGAGGAACATCAGTTGCAGAAGCATCGTTTATATGCTTTTGATAAAGACGGCAGAAAATTATATTCGGAAAGGATTAATCCTTCATACATGCGACCCGAATTTTTAACCTTAGAGAGAAATGACGGACATGATATAAAGAAATCCGCATACCTGCAAAAATCCGGACAAAATGGAGAATACAGATATGAGAAGGAATTTGTTACGCCTTCCGGAAATATGACAAAACAAACAATTGAAAAAAACGGTAACTTTAATAAATCTGTTTATACTGTTAAGGATAAAGACGGAAATGTTTTGTTTAATCAGGTAAGAGAATTTGATAAACTTTCTGAAAATCATACCCAAAGTAAACTTAACGATAAAACTTATGATATGACTTTTGATTCGGATAAAATTTTTATCAAAAAATTTGATAAAGAAGGGGCAGAAGAAAGTATGATTTTAGATGAAAAATTAATTGATAAAAATTTAATGCCGTTATTTAAAAAAATTCCCGGCGATATGCTTATGATAATCGGGAAGAATGGGATAAGTGTAAATGGTGTTGGTTCTGCAGTGGAGTGCATGTATTTGTCAGATCAAAATAAAATTAATACAGTTGATGATGAAGTCATATTTATACATGAGTTAGGACACGCAGTTGACCATAAGTTTTTGTCAGAAGACGATGAAGGGAATAAAATTCGTGGTGATATTGAAAAACGGTATCGTAAAAACTATTATAATGTTTATATTAATACTGATAATTTAACTGCTACTGCAATCAGAAAATTCAGACAATTTAGTGAGTTTTTGGCTGAAACTTATCAGATTTTATCGGGTACAAATATTTCGGAAAAATATGCCAAAGAGTTAGGAATAAGAACTTTATCTCTTCAAAATCACCTCTCTGATGCTATTCTTTTTACGGCACAAAAATACAACGAACTTGGAATTATATAAATTAGTCATTATGACCAAGAATTTCTTTTGCCTTATCCCATAAACCGAGTCTTTCGGGGTATGTGTATTCAAGTAACGGTTTATCAATTATTGCATTCATTACATTAAATCTTCTGTTGATTTTTGTGTTTGTTCTTTCGAGTGCCTTTGTCGGATTGATGTGGTAATAATCTGCAAGCATAATTGTATCGAATAAAACATCTCCGAGTTCTTCTTCCATATTATCTCTGTCGTTATTTATAACAGCGTTTTTAAATTCTTTGATTTCCCCATCAACAAAGCTCATCAAATTTTCACTTCCGTTTCTTAGTCCGTTTTGTTTGAACTTTCTTGAAGTGAGGAGGGCTCTGTCTATGGCATTGTCCGGCTGTTGACACTGCCTGAAATTTACACTGTGACAGTTAAATGAAATAGCAGATATTCTCATATTATGTCCATTATATTACTTCAAAAGAATTTGGCAATTAAATTAAAAAATGTTAATTAATTTTTGTAAATTGACTAAAATATTGTATTTTATATAATTTACATATGTATATTCCGTATGAAGAGACAGGTAATTTTTTATATAAAATTTTAAATTTTTATATTTTTT
>JAFRHR010000015.1 GCA_017433195.1 bacterium | reverse complement strand
TTTGTATAATGATGAAGATATCTGGGATGCAAAGTGTTCCGACATATCGAAAATCGTAGAAAAACAGTTAAATTACGCACTTCGCTATATGCCTGAACTTGAAAAACTTTTTGAAGATGAAGATAATTTGGCTTTGGAACTCGATTTGAATGAAGTTTATAAAATAATTGCACAAACTTCTTACTATCTGCAAAAAGCACAAATTGAAGTTATTCTGCCTGATGAACTCAATAATATAATTATTCCGAGAGCATCAATAAATGCGAAAGTCAGAGCAAAACGTTCAGATGACTTGATGGATATTTTTAATACAGTTTCCACAAGTTCAATTACACTTGACAGTATTCTTGATTTCACTTATGAAATCGCATTGGGTGATGATAAAATTTCGCTTGAAGAATACACAAAATTACTTGAAAATAATAACGGGTTAATAAAATACAATGACAAGTATATTTTGCTTGATCAGAAAGAAGGAAAAGCACTTCTTGAACAATTAAAACAAAATCCGTATAAGAAAATGACAAGATTGCAGTTATTGCATGCGTCAATGTCCGGTAATCTGGCAAATTATGATTTTAATTATGATGATGCTTATGCGAGGGTACTGAAAGATTTTTCAAAGGCAGTAGATGTTACTTCGCCAAAGGCCCTTACAGGGGAATTAAGACCTTATCAGCAAACAGGACTAAAATGGCTCTGGACAAATACAACAAAAGGTTTTGGGTGTTGTATGGCTGACGATATGGGGTTAGGTAAAACAATTCAGGTTATCAGTTTGATTCTAAAACTGAAAGAAGAAGGTAAGTTAACTCAGCCGGTTTTGGTTATTTGTCCGACAACCCTGATGGGTAACTGGAAAAAAGAACTTCAGATGTTTGCTCCGTCTTTGACAACAATGCAGTATCACGGTTTAGACAGAAAATTAGAAACAAATGTTGATATTATTCTTACAACGTATGCAATTATGCGTATTGATGTTGAGGAAATGCAAAAGCATAACTGGGGTATGATAGTTGTTGACGAAGCTCAGAATATGAAAAATCCAGATACGGCTCAGACAATGGCTATCAAGATGTTGAAATCCGATATCAAGATTGCAATGACAGGTACTCCGGTTGAAAACAGACTGACAGAGTTATGGAGTATTTTTGATTTCATAAACAAAGGTTATTTGGGTTCTTTAAAAGATTTCCAAAAGAGTTATGCAATTCCTATTGAAAAATTCAAAGAAACTTCAAGAGCATCAAAGTTGAAAATATCGGTTTCGCCTTTTGTTTTAAGACGATTAAAAACGGATAAAAATGTTATTTCTGATTTGCCTGACAAGATGGTTATAAATGATTATTGCTATCTTGCAAAACCGCAGGCAATACTCTATGAAAAAACGCTTAATGAAATGATGGCAAAAATCAGCGGTATAACGGGAATTGACAGACGCGGAAATATCTTCAAACTTATTACCGCATTAAAACAAATTTGTAACCATCCGTATCAGTTCTTAAAATCAGGTGAGCTGACAAAAGAATTATCAGGAAAAGCGGAAAAATGCGTTTCTTTGGTTCAGAGTATTACCGAAAATAACGAAAAGAGTCTGATATTCACTCAATACAAAGAAATGGGAGATATACTCGTAAAACTGTTAAATGAAGAACTGGGTATAAATCCGTCCTTCTTCCATGGTTCTTTGAGTGTTCCTCAGAGAGAAAAGATGATTGCCGATTTTCAGGAAAATCCCGAAAACAAAATTATGGTACTTTCGCTGAAAGCCGGCGGAACAGGTTTGAACTTAACAAGTGCAACGAACGTTATACACTATGACTTGTGGTGGAATCCTGCAGTTGAAGAACAGGCAACTGACCGTACGTACAGAATAGGTCAGGATAAAAACGTTATGGTTCACAGACTTGTTACGTTGGGAACGTTTGAAGAAAAAATTGACGAAATGCTTAAGTCCAAAAAAGAACTTGCAAATCTTGCGGTTTACGAAGGTGAAAAGATAATCACAGAACTTACGGACGAAGAAATTTACGAAATTTTCTCTCTTTCTGCTCTGTAATAAATTTTATTTACCCCAAAAAATACATTTTTTAGAGGATGTGATTTTTTACGGATATTTTAATATTCAAATAGGGATAGGGTTATTTTAAAACGGGGAGAATTTTAAAGTGGCTAAGAGTTGTTTTTATCCGCAAAATAACGGTGATATTTCCAATTCTATTACTCAGAACTGGACAGAGCAGGCGCTTGAATGTTATAACCTTGGAGGGGATTGTTCAAGATGCTCAATATCAAAGGGGCATTATTCTTTTGTTTGCCAGATGCCAAAAATTGTGGATATATTGGTAAATATGAACGGAAAACCGTCAATTTAGGTTTACGGTACCGGATCGTAGCCGCCTTCATTAAGGGGGTGGCATTTTGCAATTCTTTTTATCCCTAATAAGCCGCCTTTAAATATTCCATATTTAAGTATTGCCTGTTTTGTATATTCAGAACACGTAGGATAAAATCTGCATTTGGCAGGAAATAATGATGATATCTTCTGATACAATTTAATCAGAGAAATTAAGAAATTTTTAATTATATCCGCCATTTTCACCTATTGTATCAACCGCCTCAACCTTAATATCCGTAATTAATTCAGAATAAGAAATTACGACAATTGTCGGAATGTGTCTTTCAAGTAGCTGATAAAGCGGTAATCTTATTCTCGGAGAACAAAGAATAACAGGTTGTTTTCCTATGTTCTGATGTGCTCTCATTAATGTCATTGCTGTAGACTCAATTAAATCCTGTACCTGCATCGGGTTAAGCAGGAACATTGTTCCTAACTCGGTTCTCTGACAACTGTCGTCCAAAACTTTTTCCCATTCCGGGGATAAGGTCAGAGCATACAAAACTTTGTCTTCCTGTAAGTTTGTGAGACATATTTGACGACCTAATGCAGCTCTTAAACGTTCTGACAGAATGTCAGGTTCTTTTGAAAATCTTGCATAGTCACAAAGTCTTTCAAATACAAATATAATATCTTTTATTGAAACTTTTTCTCTGATTAAGTTAACAAAAATCTTTCTCAAATCACTTGTAGAAATAATTGCTGGAACTAAGTCGTTAACAAGTGTCGGGTCTTGAGAACGTACAAGTTCCATAAGTTTAAGAACGTCTGTTTTTGTCATAACTTCATCAACGTGACGTCTTACACATTCCTGTAAGTGAGTAACCAAAACGTCTGTTGCGTCAACTGCGGTAACTTCTTTTGTTGCTTTGGCATCTTCTAAACTAATCCAGTATGCTTGAGTTTGGTAAGTCGGATCAACACCGATTATTGCGTCATCAGGGACATTTTTTCTTGTTGAATCCCATTGATCAGCAATAACCATGAATCTACCAGGATAAACAAATCCTGTTGCAACATTATTACCTCTTATTGAAATCATGTATTCATTAGATTCAAGAGCAGAGGAGTCCATAATACGAATATTCGGTAAAATGTAACCTAATTCATCGGTTGTTCTTTGTCTTAATGCAGCAATTTTAGCAAGCAATTGACCTTCCTGATCCGGATCGGCAATAACCAAAAGCCCTGCTCCAACCTGTAAACTCAAAACATCAACACCAAGTCTTTCGTACATCTTATTCGGGTTAACCAAATCCTGCATGTTTTGACGTACACTTTCAAGTTGTCCTAACTGTGATTGGACATCGGCATTGATAAGAACAGAGAACCCTGCGAAAGCCAAACCTAATGCGAATATTGTAAACGGTATCCATGGCAGTCCGGTAAATGGTGATGAAAATGCAATCAACAACAAGAATACGGAAGCAAAGAATAATGAGTATGGTTTACTCATTACCTGTGCGGTTAAATCACCACCTAATGAAGAACTTGCGGCAGAAGAACGTGTCATGACGATACCTGCTGCAATTGACATCAGAAGTGATGGAACCTGAGATGCCAAACCGTCACCTATGGTTAAGACTGTATATTTGTTAACGGCTTCACCTGCAGGCATTCCGTTCATAAGACATCCGATACATAAACCTCCGACAATGTTTATGATAACGATAATGATACCTGCTATAGTATCACCTTTTACGAACTTCATAGAACCGTCCATTGAACCGAAGAGGTTTGATTCTCTCTGTAAGTCTTCACGTTTTTTTACTGCTTCTTCCGGAGAAATTAACCCCGCGTTGAAGTCGGCGTCAATTGTCATTTGTTTACCTGGCATAGCGTCTAAAGCAAATCTTGCTGCAACTTCTGCGATACGTTCAGCACCTTTTGTGATAACCATAAACTGAACAACCGTGATAATCAGGAAGATTACGGCTCCGACTATCATATTACCACCTGTTACGAATGTACCGAATGCGTGGACCATTTCTCCGGCATCACCTTTTGCTAAGATAAGACGGGTTGATGCAATTGATAATACAAGTCGGAACATTGTTCCTATAAGTATTATTGATGGAAATGATGCCAATTCAAGTGGTTTTTGTACATACAATGAAATCATCAGAAGGACAATTCCAAGTGTTATGTTCAAACTTATTGATACGTTAATAACCCATGGAGGCATTTCAATAAGCAAAATTAATATAAGCATTAAAACGAAGAATGCTAAGAAAATTTCACTTATTGGTTTTGTTACGTCTGCTTGCTGAGGCTGTGCCATTATACGATACTCCTCAATGCTTTATGGATTATTTCTAATTGTGTGTCAATTGTGGCATCAACTACACCATTGTTTGTATAAAATTTGCAATCGCCTCTTTTTAAAGACGGGTCTGCAATTATACTTATTTTTGAATCTATATTAAGTGATTCTGTTTTTTCAGGTAATTTTTCTTTTACGAATTTAACATCATCAGGATGAACTTTTATTGAAATTTTGGGCTCTCCTTTTGATACGTTTTTCAGAATATCAATAATTGTATTGAATATTACCTGAGGATTTGCTTCAATTTCTTCTTTAATGATTTTTTTTGCAATATCATAACTTATTTCAAGAATATCCGGTGCGATATACTGATAAACTTCTTCTTTTGCATTCATATATTTTTTAATTTCTTCCTGCAATTTGTTTATATCGTTTTCAGCCTGTTCAATACCTGTTTTGTAGCCTTCGTTATAGGCATTTTTCCTTATTTCATCAGCTTCTTCTTTTGCTCTGGATACCAGATTTCTGTCTTCAATACGGCGAAAACCTCTTCGTCTTGATCCTCGTCTGTTTTCACTTCTTTGTGAAAAATCTATATTATCAAGATCAAAAAGAGTCATAATTTCGTCTTCGTTATCGTTGTTTTCTTCGGTAACTATTTCGTTGACTTCTTCTTCTGCAACCTGTTCTTGCGTTGGAACAGCTTGTCTGATTTTTTGCTGGTTTTTCTTAATAATCATATACTAAATTATACACTATCCCGTACATGTTGGGCAATAATTCCCGCAACCTTTACAGGCAAATTATAAAATTCGCCTTCATAGGCCTGATCAATGAATTTCCTTATGTAAGGACGTTCATCTTTTATACTTTTGTCAATTTCGTTTCTGTCTTTGGTTTCAAAAACTTCATTTAAATCTTTTAATACCATTGCCGAAGTACGTTTTCTGTGTTTTGGCAAATGTTTTTTCATTTCACGCAGACACTTGAATGTTAAAGTTTTATCCATTGTTTCTTCAAGATCGTCAGTTGCCATATAGTCTATAATTGTTTGGGCATCTCTTTCTGAAAAACTTGATAAAATGGTTCTGACTTTTGATTCCGGCATCTTTTTAAGTATTATCGCCACAGTGGCAAGTCTTATAATACGGCTTGAACTTGCAGCCTGATTTTGAGGTAAACTTGATGCCGGTGTTGCCGGAACCTGTATTCCTTGTGTTGCCTGCTGTTGTTGTATTTGTTGTTCTTGTTTTTGTTGTTCTTCCTGTACCTGTTGAGCCATTGCATCAATATTTGATTGTCTTACGGCTCTTTCTTTTA
Source organism: bacterium (assembly GCA_017433195.1). GTDB lineage: Bacteria > Cyanobacteriota > Vampirovibrionia > Gastranaerophilales > Gastranaerophilaceae > RGIG2479. Next base: position 30,702 of record JAFRHR010000015.1, on the reverse strand, counting down.
TTTCTTCGTTAATTTTTCCTTTTTGAAGCAAATCATCAATTGCTGCGGTGTAAGTTTTTACAACATGGTGTTCAACAAGTTGTAATAATTGGTCTTGCGGAATATTCTTTTTAATTCCCTGTTTTGCAACTTCAAAAATGGAAAATGCAATTTTCTGCATAATACTGTCCCAGTTTTCGGGCAGTATTCCTGAATGGATAAGGTCTATAGATTTATGAAAAGCCCATTCTGCAATGACCTGTGAGACAAAAATAGCCTGTTCTGCGTTAAACCCTAAAGATTCGTCTTTGGAAATGGCTTCCCCTGCAAGCATTGTAAAATTAGCCAGAGTTTTGACTACATAGTTTTTTTGCATATCGTTAAGGTCTGCAGGCACTAATTCCTTTGCCTGCTCAGACATTGCAGTTGCAAATTCTTTATAATCGAACCCTTCTATAGGCATTTTCCTTTTTCCTGTTTATTTTTATCCTTGTTCTATCCAACTTTTGATATTATCAGCTAATTCAACTTCATCAATTATGTCAAATTCTGATTTTATGTCATCAACAGCATCATCAAATTTGTCGGTAGCAAATGTTTTTTGCTGCTGAGCAATTAATCCCTGAGATAATTGTGATTGCTTTTCAATTAATTCTGCAGCTTTTAAGCTTACATCTCTTAACTGTTTATCCTGTTCCATATTCTTAGCTTTTAATGCATTGATTGCTTTTTCACTTTCAATTCTTTCTGTTAAAAGTTTATTTGAAACAACTCTGTAAACAATTATACTTCCTATGATTGCTATTGCTATTACTATCCACCATGGATTACCTGTTTCATCAGGGGTCGGTAAGTTAACCGGTCTGTCAGATGCAAGGTACGGATTTAAAGAATCTGTAAATGCAATAGATACGTTTTCAGGGTTAACTTTCGGACTTGCAGCTTTTGCAACAAGTTCTTTAAGTTCTTCGATGGTTACATCAGGCGGCATAGCACTTTTTTCAAGAGTTAATGCAATTGAAATTTCTTCAAGAACACCTGCGCTTAAGTATTCGTTTGTCTGGATTTTTGTTACGCCGAATTGAGTTTCTTTTGCAGATCTTGAATAACTTCTGTTCTGAGAAGAATCAGAACCGCCTGCAGGTAAACCATTTGGTAAATATACGCTGACAGCGTTAGTATTTTTGTTGTTATCTGTTGTCTGATCGCCCAAACCTTCAGTGAAAGATTGTTCTGTTACAGATGCTTTTCTGTTTGGATCATATTCCAAAGTAAATCTTTCAACAGGCGCCTGCTTTAAGAAAGTACTTACAGTTGCGACATAGTTGCCGGTTCCGACAAGTTTATCAAGTTGTGCCATAACCTTTTTCTGCATGTACTTATCGTTTTCTTCTATTCTTGCAAGCATTTCGGATTCGGCATTTATCATACTGTTGTATACGTTTCCGTTGGTATCTGTTATTGAAATGTTTTCAGAAACTAAGCCTGTAACACTTCCTAATAACAAGTTTTTAATTGCTTTAATTTTTATTGCATCAAGTTTTTCCCCGCTCGGCATAGTAACCTGAACTGTTGCAGTAACAGGTTTCTGCATGGATGAGAACATTGTTTGTTCAGGTATAGAGATAAATACTGATGCGTTTTCTATCGGAGGAATTTTTCTGATTAATCTTGCAAGTTCTCCGTTAATTGCTCTTGCAAGTCTTATTCTTTTATCTTCTTTTGTAGAAGTAAAATCACCTTTATCGAATATTTCAAGACCTATATTCTGGTCCATTAAACCGCTTTTTACGATGGCTAAAAATGCCTGATCTTTTTGGGTAGGAGTACAGGTATTAGGTTTGATATAGATAGTATGTTTTTGTCCGTCATCCTGTCTTTCAACCTGAATACGTTCTCTCGCTAAAAGTGCCTGAATTTCAAGTGCTTTACCAAAATTATCTGTTGTCAGTAAATCAATTCTTTGGCTAATAGGTTTTTCAGTTGCAGTTCCCGGTGCAGAACTTCCTTTTGCTATCATGGATATTGAAACTCCGAGCATAAGTACAAGTAACAGACCTGCCCCGATTGAAATTAACATAATTTTGTTTTGTAATAATGCTTTGAAATCCATTTTAGCCTCTTCCTACTATATTATATAATATAATTTAGTATAAGTTAAGTTTATACTTGTAATTGCATAATTCTATCATACGCTTGTATGACTTTACCGGTCACCTGAGTTGCTACGTTAATTCCGAGTTCTGCTTTAGCCATTGCAGTCATAACATCGTGGATATCAACGTTTTGGTTTCCGGCTAACGAATCTTTTAACAAAACATCAGGTTCGTTCATTTGTTCATTTAAGTTTTCAACCAGTCCTGAAAATACTGTTTTGAAGTCTTCCGTTTCGGGTTTTTCCATTCTTTCCATTCTGGCAGAAGGCATTCCCGTAACACCGCAATCCAACTTGGTATGCTGGATTCTCATTGATAAATCGTATTGTGGATAAAATCCTTGAAACATAATATACCTGCCTTTTTTATTGTTTTACGTATGTTTTTTTATAATGTTTATAGTTAGTTCTTAAAAATCATCTTTTTGATGTAATAAATTTTTTAAATTTACTCCATAAAAATTAGACTTTCTTATGTATATCTTTTAATGATGTAAAAACAAAAGTCAAAATAACTATCTTCACAAAAAATAGTGTTTTTGATACAATTATAAAAAAGAAATAGGAGATAAGAAGTTGAAGACTAAAATGAAAACAAACAACTGCGGAGAATTAAGAGCCGCAAACATTGATGAATACGTAACTTTATCCGGTTGGGTTGATTGCGTAAGAGACCTTGGCGGAATTATTTTTGTAGAACTTAGAGACAGAAGCGGATACTTTCAGTTAGTTGCGGATCCGCAGGTAAATAAATCTATTCACGACGTATTTTCAAAATTAAAAAATGAATATGTAATAACAGTTAAAGGTAAAATAACAAAAAGACCTCCTGAAACATATAATGAAACGTTGGATACAGGTGAAGTTGAAATGTATCCTGAAGAAGTAACAATTCTTTCAGAAGCAAAAACGTTGCCGTTTGTGCTTGATGATACAAATGTTTCAGAAGATATTAAATTAAAGTATCGTTATCTTGATATAAGACGCAGAGAAATGCTGAATAATTTAAAAATGAGGCACAAAGTTGTTACAGCAGCCAGAAATTATCTTAACAGTGAAGATTTTATGGAAGTTGAAACTCCTGTTTTAATCAACACAACTCCTGAAGGGGCAAGAGATTACCTCGTTCCGTCAAGAGTTCAGCCGGGTAAATTCTTTGCATTACCGCAGTCACCTCAGATATTTAAGCAATTACTGATGGTAGGCGGAATTGAAAAGTATTATCAGGTTGCAAAATGTTTCAGAGACGAAGATTTAAGAGCAGACAGACAGCCTGAATTTACTCAAATTGACTTGGAAATGTCTTTTGTAGAACAACAGGATGTTATAAATACTGTTGAAGGTATGTTAAAGGCAGTATTCAGTGCTGCAGGTATAGAAATTAATCCTCCGTTCAAACAGATAACCTGGAGAGAAGCGATGGACAGATACGGTTCTGATAAACCTGATGTTCGTTTCGGACTTGAATTGTTTGACGTTACGGATATTATGTTAAATTCTGATTTTCAGGCATTTAAAGATATAATCGCAGCAGGCGGAACAGTCAGATCAATAATGATTCCCGGTATTGCAGGATATTCAAGAAAAGAAATGGATGATATAAGAAATCTTGCAGTAGGCTTTGGGGCAAAAGGTTTGGCTTGGATTACCTTTGCAGAAAATGGTGAAATAAAATCACCTCTTACAAAATTCTTAAACGAAGACAGAATAAGAGAAATAAAAGAACGAGCAGGAGCAAAAGACGGAGATGTAGTATTCTTTGTTGCTGATAAACCGAAAACTGTTTTTGATGTTTTGGGAAGGTTCAGATTATACTTCGGTGAAAAACTGAATATGATTAACAAAGACGAACACGCATTGCTTTGGGTTGTTGACTTCCCGATGTTTGAGTATTCGGAAGAAGAAGGCAGATATATGTCAATGCACCATCCGTTCACATCACCTAATCCTGAAGATGTTGATAAGATGGAAAGTGATCCTGCAAATTGCCGTTCAATTGCTTACGATATCGTTTATAACGGCACCGAATTAGGCGGCGGAAGTGTGAGAATCCATTCTGCTGAAATTCAAAAGAGAGTATTCAAGGCTTTGGGTATAAGCGATGAAGATGCTCAGAGAAAATTCGGATTTATGGTAAATGCATTCCAGTACGGAACTCCTCCACACGCAGGTTTGGCAATAGGTTTGGACAGATTAATTGCACTTCTTTGCAGAACTGATTCAATAAGAGACGTAATTGCGTTCCCGAAAAATTCAGGTGCTAAGTGCTTAATGACAAATGCTCCGACAGAAGCATCGGAAGAACAGCTTCGTGAATTGCATTTAAAAAGTACTGTTAAGCCACACGTTCAATAACAAAAATAATTTATAAAATTTACACCTTTGATTAATGATATTACTTTGTGTTTGTTATAAAATCAAAGGTGTATTTATTAGATAGAAAGGTTCTTATATGTGGGATTATTCTGAAAAAGTTATGGATCATTACAGAAATCCGAGAAATGTCGGAAAAATTGATGATGCTGATGCAATAGGTCAGGCAGGGGCTTTATCCTGCGGTGATGAATTAAAAATATATTTAAAAATAGAAAATGATGTAATTGTAGATGCAAAATTTCAGACTTTTGGGTGCGGTTCGGCTGTTGCAAGTTCAAGTATTCTGACGGAAATGATAATAGGGAAAACAGTTGAAGATGCATTAAAAATAACTAATGAAGATATAGCTGAAGAATTAGGAGGTTTACCTCCCGAAAAAATGCACTGTTCTGTTATGGGACACGAAGCACTTATAGATGCGCTGAAAAATTATACACATACTAATAATGATAATGTCAGTGAAAAGGTAATTTGTACTTGTTTCGGTGTTACGGAGCGTATGATTATCGAGGCTATTACCGAAAATAACCTTACAACGCTTCAGGATGTAACAAATTATACAAAAGCAGGCGGAGCCTGCGGACGTTGCAAAGGTCTGATTCAGGAATTGCTTAACAAATATTCAAAATCAGGAGTTTCTACGCTTACTCCTGCTCAGAAAATACTCAAAGTTAATAAAGTAATAGAAGAAATAATTGCTCCCGAATTACAAAAAGACGGTGGTGATATAGAATTAATAGATATTCAGGATAATGAAGTTTATGTAAAACTTCACGGTCGTTGTTCCGAGTGTAAAAAATCCACTGTTACTTTAAAAGCGTTTGTAGAAACCACTTTAAAAGATAAAGTTTCAAAAGATATTATTGTAATAGAATTGAAGGACTAAAAAAATGAAAGTATATTTTGATAATAACGCAACGACAAAGACGGACGAAAGAGTTCTTGAAGAGATGATGCCTTATTTTAAGGAAGAATATGCAAATCCTTCAAGTATGTACGATTTTAGCAAAAATTCTTCAAATGCTATAAGAGAGGCAAGAGTTAAAATAAGAGATTTTGTCGGTGCTAAAAATGAAAAAGAAGTTATTTTTACATCCTGCGGTTCTGAAAGTGCAAATACTGCAATTTATGGTGTACTTTCTCATAATAGGAATGCAAAACATATTATAACTACAAAAGTTGAACACGCCTGTGTTTTAAATCCTTATAAGTATTTAGAAAAAAGAGGTTACGAGGTTGATTATATCGGGGTTAATTCAAGAGGCGAACTTGATATTGATGAATTATCTTCAAAAATAAGAAAAGATACGGCTCTGGTTTCTGTTATGTGGGCAAACAATGAAACGGGTGTGATTTTTCCTGTTGAAAAAATAGGTGAAATTATAAAATCAAAAAATCCCGATACTAAGTTTTATGTTGATGCCGTTCAGGCTGCGGGTAAAATTCCGATGAATGTAAAAAATACCCAAATTGATTTATTGGGAATATCAGGACACAAATTCCATGCGCCAAAAGGAATAGGTGCTTTGTATATTAAATCCGATGCTATTATAAAGCCGCTTATAAAAGGCGGACATCAGGAGTTTGGTTTAAGAGCCGGTACAGAAAATGTTCCGTATATTGTCGGAATGGGAAAAGCGGCTCAGTTAGCACAGGAAAGTCTCGATTTTGAAAACAGCGAAGTAAAAAGATTAAGAGATAAACTTGAAAACGGAATTTTAAATTCAATTTATAATGCGAAACTGAATACATCTGTTTATAACAGAGTTCCGAATACGACAAATATCGGTTTTGAATATGTTGAGGGAGAATTGATACTTCTTCACCTCGGAGATGAAGGTATTTGTGCAAGTTCCGGAAGTGCATGCACGTCCGGTTCATTAGAGCCGAGCCATGTTTTAAGAGCAATGGGTGTTCCGTTTACTGCGTTGCACGGAAGCATAAGATTCAGTTTAAGCAGATTTAACACGGAAGACGAAGTTGATTATGTTCTTGAAAAATTACCTCCGATAATGGAAAAAATAACACAGATTTCTCCGTATCAGGATGAATTAGAACAGTTGAAGTTGTCAAAAAATAAAGCAGTCTTATAAGACTGCTTTTGATTTTTAATCATATACTCTTAATAAACAAACTAAAGTGAAAGATTTTTTTCAATTTCTGCAAGTTTATATAAAAGGCTTGTACAGAAATTCTGAAATGATTCCAAGAAAAGTTTTAATCCCAAATTAAAATTAAAAGCGCTAGGCCAAAGATAATTATTCATTTTATACTCCTTTACTAACACTTTATATATCGGTTTTTTCTAAAAAAACTTTAGCAATTTTAGTTTATTTTTTACAAAACTTTACAAAGATTTTAAAAATAGCAAATTGTATAAAAAAAAATACTTTATATAAATGTGTAACGTAAGGAAGGAATATTTGTATGGTTAGTGCAGTTAATTTGCCCCAAATGAACCAAGGTGTTAGTTTTGGCAGAAAAAAAGAGTCAAAACAACCGGAAATAAAAACTGATGTTATAGATCAGGCGTATAAAATTACAAATGATATCCCAGAAGAGCAAAAATTCTTTTCTCCCGGTTCTGATTTAGCATTTCCTCTTGCATTTGCTATTCCTTATGCATATGGAAGAAGTAATCTTAAATTAAATAAATTAACAAGAAAACTGAACAGAGCAACCAAAGCGGGTAAAGCGGAAAAAGTTGCAGAATTAACCAAAAAGGTTAATGATACAGATAAATTAATAAAAGAAGGCGTTAATATAAAAGCCGTAACGAATCCTAAAGCAGCGTTCAAAGAATATGGCGGTAAAAGTATGTTTCTCATATATTTGGCTATGGAAGGTATGGAAGCCTTTCGTACATTTAAGGAATTAGGTACTAAGTCAGGTATAAAACAAGCATTTAGAGGTGTTGCAAATGCAGGTACTTCTCTTGCAGGGTGGGTAGCAGGTTCTGCTGTCGGACACCTTGCAGCAAGTAAAGTAGCTCCGGCAATAGGTCGCGCAATAGGTTCTGTATGCGGTGGTCCGGCAGGAAGATTTGTCGGAAATTTAATTGGTAATGTCATAGGTTTCTTAGGCGGTGTTTTAGGTGAACGTGCTATGAACAAAGTCGGAGAAAAAATTTACGGTAAATCCGAATTAGCGAAAGCTCAGGACGCAAAATATAAACAGGATTTAAAAAATATAGATTTAAACGATAAAACAACTCTGAAACAGCAGTTAATAAAAAATCAGTTATGGTTAATGCAATTTGCAGATGAAAACGGAAATGTTTCTTTGACAGGTAAAAAGAAAATGGATGAGAAAATAGAAACAGTTGCAAAATCATCTGAAGAATTGATGAAAAAATTCAAAGCTGCAGGCGGTACTGATGAAGAATTGAGTGCTGCAATGCAAAATCCTGAAGAAGCATTGGCAGAAAAAACAAGAGTAAGCAATGATAATGCACAATTATATTATTCAGGAGCGTTTAATTCAGCAACTGCAAAAGGTGATCCGAGATTTAACGGCTATACTCAGAGAGTATTTGCTTAATCTTCGTCAAGTATAACCTGTATTGCTAAAGGTATGTATTTTATTAGGTCAGAGGCAAGTGTTGAGTATTCCGTAAGCATGGATGATGCTATTTCTCCTGTTTTTCCGTGTAAATATACGGCTAACTTTGCGGCTTCAAAAGGATTCATGTTTTGAGCCAAAAGTCCTGAAAGAATTCCGGTAAGAACATCCCCGCTTCCTGCTTTTGCTAACGCACTGTTTCCTGTGTCATTTATGTATATTTCCATATCTTTGGAACAGACAACAGTACTGTGTAATTTTAATATTGCAGTGCAGTTGTATTTCACTGCAAGTTTTTTTGTATAATCAACAGGTTTATCCAAAATCTTTTTTACATCTGTTTTTAAAAGTCTCGAAGCTTCTTTCGGATGAGGTGTAATAACCGTATTTTCAGGCAAAACAGGTTTCTTTAATTTTGCAAGAATATTTAATCCGTCAGCGTCTATTACAAGAGGTGTCTGTTTATCCTGTAATGCAGATAAAACTGATTTAAACAAAACTGTTTGAGCCGTTTCTGTAGAAAGACCGCAGCCTATTGATATAACGTCAAATTCTTCAATTTTATTTTTTAATTCAGTAAGCGGAGTAAAAGTTATATCAGGTGATAAATTTGAAACTGCGGATATAACCTTGTTTGAACTGCAAAGAGAAACAAGGCCGCAACCTGTTTTTAGTGCAGATACGCTTGATAAATAAGCTGCCCCTGTATAGTTATCGGATCCTGCAATATTTAATACTCTGCCAAAAGTTCCCTTATGTGAAAATTCTTCTCTTTTAGGTAATTTAAATTCCATTTTGTCTTATAGCCTCATATACTGTTATAGCAACTGAATTTGATAAATTCAGACTACGCTGTCCTTCTTTCATAGGTATTGTAATTGCGTTAGGCTGCGTTACATATTCATCGGGAAGTCCTCTTGTTTCCGGTCCGAAGACAAGAAAATCGCCATCTTTAAACTTTATATCCGTGTACAATTTTTTTGATTTTGTTGTTAAATAATAAAAATTTGCATTTGGATTTGTTTCAAAAAGTTCTTTCATTGAATCAAGTCTGAATATATTTACATTGTCCCAGTAATCAAGTCCTGCACGTTTTGTGTATTTGTCTGAAAGTGAAAATCCAAGTTTTCCGATTAAATATAAATCCGCACCGCAACATGCGCACAAACGTGCAATATTGCCTGTATTTTGCGGTATTTCCGGTTCGTATAAAACTACATTAATTTTTGTCATTTTTCTCAAATAAAAATTTAGATTCGATAACAACAGGAATTCCTCTTATTACGCAAAGAGAAATTGCAACAATTGCAGATATTATTCCGCATTTAAGAATTATTTCCTGATAAGGAACATTTGGAATATATGCCGCAATAATAAATATAAAAGCTACTACTTTTGCAACTGCATAAAGTATTCTCATAAATTTTGAACATGTTATAAATATACAAACGGGATTTTTTTGCATGCTTGTTTTGCCGAAAGCGGTGTATCCTTGTTCCATTGCAACACTTCTTATAGCATCCGTTATAAATCCTCTTGTTAATGCAATAAGAGGGAATAGTACGGATAACCATCCCATAACAGCAAATATAATCCAGTATGTATTTTCAACAATTCTGTCACCCATTATGTCAAGTACGGCACCTAATTTTGATTCTTCATGAAATTTTCTTGCAACATACCCGTCAACGCCATCGAGTGCAAATGCTATTATTGTTAAAATCAAAGCCCATACGTAAGCGGTAAAGTCGCCCTGATAGCACAATATAAGATATACCGCAAAAAACATAACAAAAATTCTGAAGATTGAAATAAAGTTTGCCATATTAAACTCCTTTAACTCTTGATAAAGCGAAATCTCTTTCGTTAAGTGTATCTACTTTGTTTCCGAGCATAACTTTTTCTGCTTCTTCAAGAACTTTTACTATCTGATAACCGTTTTCTCCGTCAGAACGTGCTTTTTTACCTGTATCACAACAGTTAATAAAGTGCTGACATTCTAATTTTAACGGTTCAATTTCCAAATAATCCAGAGGAATATCTTTTTGTGTTCCGCCTGCAATGTTATCATAAAGTCTTAATTTGTTTTCAGCCAAAGTGTCATCAAGAATAGCGGTTGCTTTAGTTCCTCTTACAAGCAGTGTAACGTGCTTTTGAGGTGTAATCCAGCTATCTGATATAAATGCGGTAACTCCGTCTTCAAGTTCAATACCTATATGAGTTATATCCATAATTTCATTTCTGTCGGAAGAACAACCAATGGCGGATATTACTTTTTTAGGTAATTTACCGGTAACATAAGAAATCATTGATAAATCGTGCGGTGCCAAATCCCACATAACACTTCTGTCGTTTTTGAAATAATTAACATTCAGTCTGTCGCTTTGAGCATAAACAATATCACCTAATTCGCCGTCAGAGATGAGCATTTTTAATCTGTTAACTGCAGGATGGTATAAAAGTAAGTGTCCTACCATAAGTACGAGATTTTTCTCGTGAGCCATTTCATCAAGTGTTTTTGCTTCAAATGCAGAAGTTGCAATAGGCTTTTCAACGTAAACATTTTTGCCTGCATTTAACATTGCCTGAACCATTTTAAAGTGTGTATGGCTTGGTGTTATTACTGCAACTGATGTTATTTCATCGTTATTGATAATCTCATTAAAATCTTTTGTTACATTAACTTCAGGATATAATTCCTTAACCTTTTTTAAATTTTCATCATCAAGATCACAGACTGTGTGCAAAACGTTCAAGTTATAAAAATTTCTTACTATGTTTCTGCCCCATAAGCCATAACCTATAACTGCTATTCTTTGTCCGCTCATATTAGTTCTCCCGATACTATTGTATAATAAGAAAATTTTTATAACAAGTTAATTAAAACTAAATAATTCAATTCCTGCTTCATTTATCATAAAAGTTCCTTCTGAAGAAATTTTGAAATGCTGTTCTTCTAAGAAATTGTATTTTGCTTTTAACATTGAATCCGTAATTATTTTGCCATTTGTTGCTACATTAAATATTTTGTTAAAAGAATTCTGGACATTTTCCTGATCTAATAGAACGACAGCGGTAAAATCAGCTTCAAGCAAGTTTTTATTCCAGTATTTTATACATGTTATGACTTTATCAATATCATCAAAGTGGTCAAATACTAATGTAACTCCTTTGATTTTTTCTCTGTAATCAAGTGATTGTACATGTTTTTTTAACAGATTTACTAATCTTCTGATAAATAAATGAGAGTCTTCGTAAGAAATTTTTTTGCAATCTTCGTTTTCTTTTAAAATAATTTTAACAATGAATTTATTTTCTGACAGATTATTCATTTTGTATGAATTTTCCAATTCTTTGTTTATAAGTATTTCTTCTTTAAGTTTATACTTTTGTTCTAATTTATGAAATTTCTCCTCTGTTTTTGTAATAAGTTTAACAATTTGTACACAAAAAATGGATATTCCTATTAATACAACAGAAGCAAAAGGATAAGAAAAATCGAATGTTGCATTAAAAAGGACAATTTTGGCATCATAAATCATTCTTGCAAAATCTGCAAAATGGTTAAAGAAAGTCTCAACCGGACCTAAAAAATGGTTTGATATTGCAGACATCCACACTATCATCATAAAAAAGGCAATAAATAATGAAATTAAAGAAATAAATTTAAATAAATGAAAAAAAACTTTTAAAATAAAAAAATATGTTTTAAACAATTTATTCTCCTAATTTTTTGTTATCAATTAACCTTATGCCGTCAACTCTGCATGCGATAAAAACTCTCGTATTATTATCAGCGGTTTGTTTTTCCGATAAATCATCAGCATCAAAAAATTCTAAGTACTCAAGTTCGTGATGGTTATTAAGAAAAGAAAATGCCGTTTCTTTTAATGCTGAAACATTTGTAATTCCTTTTAAATAGCAATTATTTATGTTTGTCAGAATTTTATTTAAAGCGAGTGCTTCTTTTTTACCTTCATCAGATAAGTATTGATTTCTTGAACTTAAAGCTAAACCCTCATTACTTCTGATTATCGGACAGGTTATTATTTCAACAGGAACATTAAGATCCTTAACCATTTTCTTTATGATTATTGCCTGCTGTGCATCTTTTTCTCCGAAAAATGCTTTATCAGGCTGTGCAATGTTAAATAATTTAAGTACAACGGTACAAACTCCGTCAAAATGTCCTACTCTTGATGCTCCACAGAGTTTATCAACATAAAAATAAGGCGGAGTTACGTATGTGAAATTATTGGAATTTGTTTGTTCATTTGTTCCGTACATTTCTTTTACGTCAGGGTTAAATAAAATATCAACACCATTTTCGGAACATAATTTATAATCTTTTTCAATTGCTCTCGGGTATTTGTCAAAATCCTCGTTTATTCCAAACTGAATAGGATTTACAAAGGCGGATACAATAACTTTATCGCAACATGATCCCGCTTTTTTTATTAAACTTAAATGACCTTCATGCAGCGCACCCATTGTCGGGACAAGTCCTATTGTCAAACCTTCTTTTTTCCACTCTTTTACTTGATCTCTTACTTCTTTTATTGTGTGAACTAACAATTTATTTCTCCCATTAACTTATTTAATTCTTCTTCTGATAATTTAAAAACTTCATTTTCCGCAGGGAATGCAGAATTTTTAACATCATTTATATAATTAGTAACGGCATCTTTCATAACTGAGCGAATGTCTGCATATTTTCTTGCAAACTTCGGAGTAAAATCTGAGTATTTCCCGAATAAATCATCCGACACAAGAATTTGTCCCGAACAATATTTCCCTGCTCCGATACCTATAGTTGGGACTTCAAGATTTTCTGTTATATATTTTGCGCTTTCTTCAGGAACCATTTCCAAAACTATTGCAAAAACACCCGCATCCTGTAGTTGTTTTGCTCTTTTTAAGATAAGTTCAGTTGTTTCAAGAGTTTTTCCCTGAATATTATATCCGCCAATTGTGTTTAAAAACTGCGGAGTAAAACCAAGATGCCCCAAAACAGGAATACCTGTATTATTGCATCTTTCTATAATTTGCAAAATATAATCGTTGCACCCTTCGAGTTTAACTGCATTTGCTCCGACTTTTATCATTTTTGCAAAATTTTCCATAGCGTTTTCAACACTTACCCCGTAACTCATAAACGGCATATCGGTTATAACCATTGCTCTGTTTACGCCTTTTGCAACAGCTTTTGTGAAGATGTACATTTCATCAACCCCGACTGCGTGTGTTGTCGGATAACCTAAGGCAACCATTGCTAATGAATCACCGACTAAAATTATATCAATGCCTGCTTCGTCAAGACACATTCCTGTTGAATAATCATAAGCCGTCAGAGCGGTTATTTTTTCGTTATTAATTTTTTTCTTTTTTATTGTGTTGACGCTTACTTTTTTAATCATTTTTTGCCCTTTGTTGTTTGCGGAACCAGTGATATATAGCCCTTGCTACTCTGTGCGAACTGTGTCTTACAAGCCCTTCTTTGCTTTCTTCGATAAGTTTTTGCTGAACAACTTCAACCCCTATCGGTTTTACGTTTTCCATATCCAAAATAACAGGGAAAGAACCGCTTTCAGCGTATTTATCGGACATATTTTCCGGAAGTTTGTTGTTTACAAGGACTGCATCAATTATGTCAGAACTTCCTGCATGCTGAATTAAAGCATTTATATGACTTGCAACCGAATAATTATCGGTTTCACCGGGTTGAGTCATTATGTTGCAGACATATATTTTTTTTGCCTTAGATTTTGCAATTTCATCAGCAATTTCTTTTATGAGTAAATTCGGGATTACGCTTGTGTATAAACTTCCGGGGCCTAAAATTATGAGTTCGGCATTTCTTATTGCAATAATAACATCTTCCAAAGCCTTACACTGAGCGGGCTCTGTAAATAATCTTTTTATCTTGCCTCCCTGTTCAGGAATATTGGATTCCCCGTGAACTATTGTTCCGTCTTCCATTTCCGCAACGAGTTTCATATCATCAAGAGTTGAGGGTAAAACCTTTCCTCTGATGGATAATACGCTTGAAGATTCTTTGACGGCACGAACCATATCTCCTGTAATGGCACACAAAGCTGTTAAGAATAAGTTTCCGAAACTGTGACCTTCCAAACCTTCGCCGGATTTAAATCTGTATTGAAATAATTTTGTAACCAAATCTTCAGCATCAGCGAGTGCTGCAATACAGTTTCTTATATCTCCGGGAGGCAAAACTCCCATTTCTTCTCTTAATCTTCCTGAACTTCCGCCGTCATCTCCAACGGTTACGACTGCAGTTATATTATTGGTAACGTTCTTAATTCCTTTAAGAAGCATTGATAAACCTGTTCCGCCGCCTACTGCTACAATTCTCGGACCTCTGTTTAGTTTACGTTTTCTGTAAAGAGTTTCAAGTATGTCTCCCTTTGCTTTCGCTTCAGGATCTATCATTGTTATATTGGTTTTTTGCCAGCCGATGAAAAACAGGAAAGTCCCTGCCAAAATTATTATCACTGCAAGTATATTTGAAGGAAGAATAAGTGCAGTTTTTCTTATTAATTCCAACAGTAAATAAATTGGTCTGACATTAAACAAAATCATTGCACCTAATGTAATTAAGACAGAGCCTAAAAATATAAGTGCAAACCATCTTTTAATTTCAAGTCCCGGAATTAACCATACAAAATCTTTTAGTATCTGTTGTTTGTTATTTTTAAAAAAATCTTTCATAAATTACTCCACCCATCCTGACTGTTTGATTTTGGCGTAGTTAACGGGTTCCGGTTTTATTAACTCGTTTGCGGCTTTAAGTATTTCAATTGCGTTAACAGATCTGCCTGTAAAGTGAACGGTATCTATTTTTGCAACTGTTAAACCTGATTCATTGTGTTCGATTTGTGAAGTTTCAAGATATTTTCTGAGTCTGTTTATAATGAAATCGGTTTTGAAATTATCAGGATAACCGTAATTAATTGTCATATCAAAATTGTATGTTTTTTCAGGTAATAATTCGTGTGCTACGTGGATATTATGTAATTCACCGGCTTTTTCCGTGTTATCTCCTGCAGGACCAACGTATGTTAACCAGTTTGAGCATTTTTTTATTGCTCCGACAATAGTCTTTGCAAAGTGAAAATCTTCGCCGGCAAGTTTATACATAGCACCGTGAGGTCTTACTGTTTCAATTTCCATTTTGTAGCATTTTGCAAATGACATTAAAGCTCCTACCTGATAAATGACAAGTGCTTCAAGTTCATCATCGGTCATACTTACGGGTCTGTATCCGAAACCTGCAATATCGTCAAATCCGATGTGTGCACCCAATACTATATTTTTTTCTTTTGATTTCAAAAGTGCGTTTTTAATGCTGAGAGGATCTCCGGCATGAAAACCACATGATATATTTACTGAACTTACATAATCTAAAAGTTCAAATTCAAGATCGTTTTTATAAACACCGTAACTTTGTGCTAAATCACAGTTAAAATCAATAGTTTTAACATTTGTTTTTTCTAAAACATTCTGCATAAAGGCTCCTTTACTTTTTAGTTAAACTAAATTGCTATTACTATTATATAACCTCAAAATTAACAATCCATTATATTTTGTTTTGTAAATAACAATATTTTATAAATCGATTATGCGGTCAGATGCTTGCATTTTTAACAGTTTTGTAATAGTATAATTCTACGTTAAAAATTACAAAAAGCATTGAAGGTGGTGAGAAAAAGAATGCCAGAAGTTAAAGTAGGTGAAAATGAAAGAATTGAAAGCGCTTTAAGACGTTTTAAGAAAAAAGTTCAAAAAGCAGGAACTTTGTCAGAAGTTAAAAAACGTGAAAGATACGAAAAGCCGAGCGTAAAGAAAAAACGCAAATCTGAAGCTGCTCGTAAGCGCAAAGTATAATAAAGTTATATTTAAAGGGGCTGAAACATTTGTTTCAGCCCCTTTTTTGTTTTCTTACTAATGCTACGCTTTCGCCTAAAACAAAAAACAGGCGAAAGCGGGGGAACGGTTTCAATGCAGGCAAGTGCTATCCCGCACTTGCCTGCATTTCACACACCGTAGGTCGGATTTGAAAAAGTTGAAAAATTGTCATTTTTCTAACTTTTTCTTCATCCTCTAATATACATACAGTCCCCATAACTGTAAAAACGATATTTTTTGGATATTGCGTGTTTGTACACTTCAAATATAAAATCTTTTCCTGCCAATGCGCTCACAAGCATTAGTAATGTTGATTTTGGCAGGTGAAAGTTTGTTATAAGTTCATCAATAACGTTGAATTTATAAGGGGGGTAAATAAAAAGTTCAGAATGAGAATTACATTCTTTTATACAGCCGAACTGTTTAAATGCAGTTTCTAATGTTCTGACAGTTGTTGTTCCGACCGCAAGAATTTTCTTTCCGTCTGCTTTCGCTTTATTAATTTTATCCGCGGTTTCTTTTGAAATTTCAAAAGTTTCTGAATCCATTTTATGATCCAAAACGTCTTCGCATTTTACGGGACGGAATGTTCCTAAGCCTACATTTAAGGTAACGTATGCTATATCAACCCCTTTGTTTTTAAGCTTTTCAAGAATATCTTTTGAAAAATGAAGCCCTGCGGTTGGTGCTGCAACGGAGCCTTCTTTTTTTGCAAAAACGGTCTGATATCTTTCATAATCGAGTTTTTTTAATTCGTCTGAAGTCATTTTTCGCTCTATGTATGGAGGAAGAGGAATGTTTCCGTATCTGTCCAGAACTTCATAGATGTTTCCGTCATATTGAAGTTCTACAAGCCATTTTCCTTCTTCTAACGGGTTTAAAGCAATACATGATAATTCATCAGAAATTTTTATAACTGTATTTTCTTTTACTCTTTTAGCAGGTTTTAGAAGGACTTCCCACTTTTTGCCTTCGGTATTTTTTAACAAAAATACTTCTATGTTTGCCCCTGTTTCTTTTTTCCCGTAAAGACGTGCGGGTATAACTTTTGTATTGTTCAAAACTATGAGATAATTTTCGTCAAGTAAATCGACAATATCAAAGAAATGCTTGTCTGTGTAGGTTTTGGAACTCATGTCGAGAACGAGCATTCTTGAATTTTCTCTTTTTGAAGCAGGTGTCTGGGCAATTAATTCTTCCGGTAAAACATAATCAAATTCTGATACTTTCATAAGATTAGTCTTCTTTTGCCTCGATTTTTTTAGCTTCTTTTATATCATCATCAGTTACGACTTCTTTTTTTCTTCTTTCTTCTGCCGCAAGCTGCTTATTTATGATAACGGATTGAATAACCTGAATAATGTTACTTACTATGAGGTATAACAAAACACCTGCAGGAATCGGGATAAATATGAATGTAGCCATTAACATAATCGGCATAAATGTATTCATTGATTTCTGCATCGCTTTTTGCTGCGGATCCATTGAATCCGTATTATTCATAGCCATCATTGCTTTTTGGGAAGCAATCATTGTAAGTCCGAAAAGTATAATCAATATTAAAACGTCATAGTGCAAATTGCTTGATACTGCCTTTGACGGTATTGATGAAACGAGTATTCCGCCTTTTCTTTCAAAGGTTAATTTTTCGGTTTCTTTTGTATTTATATCAGTAACTGAAATTTCAGCTTTTGTTATTTTATCAAGCTGGCTGAATTTCAGGTTCAGACTGTCTAAACTGATTTTGAAATCAATAGGTTCACCAGGAACCAAGTCTCCCTGAACTTCGAGTGCTTTGTTTGGTTTTTCAACTTTTACATTTTCCAGCGTTTCGTCAGGAAGATAAACAACAGCTGATTTTCCTGCGATAAAGGAATCGTACTTGGATACTCCGAAAACTCCGTCATTTGAAACACCTGCGGTTGTTTTTAAAGTCGCATCAAGTCTGTTTATGAATAAAAACGGAGTGTCGCCTGCAAGTTGTATGAACTGAGGACTCATTAACGCAGAATACAATAATATGAATATCGGCATTTGTATTAATAATGGTAAGCAGCCTGACATAGGATTGAACTTGTGTTCTTTGTAGAACTCCATCATTTTGCGCTGCATAGTTTGCGGATCGCTTTTATAACGTTCCTGAATTGCTTTCATTTTTGGCTGAAGCAGTTGCATTGTTCTCATAGAACGCTGTTGTGAAACGCCCAAAGGCCACATAGCAAGTCTTATTAATACTGTAAGTAAAATAATTCCGATACCAAAATTACCTATAGATAAGGTTTTCAGTAAATCTATTGTTAATGTTATAAAGTCCATAAGCTCATCCCTATTTATATTTCAATACTATTAAAACGATACATTAAAGGATGTATCAAGTCAACAAAACTCAAATCTAAATTTACATTAATAACCGACATTAAAAGCGAATGGTTTTTTGATAGCTTTGTGTTGTTTTTTTGTTGAAACAGCAACAACTTCCGGGGCTTCTATAACTGTACTTGCTTTTTGTAAAGTTGTATTTTTCTTAATTGCTTTATCAACGTTATTAAAAGATTTCAATTTATCGAGTTTATTTTGAAGTTCAGCATTTTCATCCCTGAGCATCATTGTCTGATGACTTAACTGATTAAGTTTTTGTTCGTTAGACATAACAAAATAATAACTAATCGCAGCAAGAAGTATTACTGCACCCAAAATTATACAAAGTGTTTTATTAATCTTTTTAATGGCCATCTCCTTTACTAAATGTTCTTTCGGAAAGAAACCCTCAATCAGAATACTTGATTCTGTTACATAAGAAACGTATTTATGTCTGTAACTGTAATCAGTTGCTCTTTTCTTTTCTGTTACAACCCCGTTAGTCAAAATCTCTGTCTCCGATTATACACCTTACCGCACGAAGCTTTGCACTTCTTGATGGCGGATTTTCCCTTAATTCATCTTCTCCCGCTGTGATAGGTTTTTTGTTAACTAATTCAATTCTTGGAGGTTCACAAGTGCAAATCGGGTTATTACATCTGCATCTTTGCGATTCGAATTTGAATAATTTTTTAACTATCCTATCCTCTATCGAATGAAAACTTATAACACTAATTATAGCATTGTAATCTAACATGTCCAATAAATATTTCAAAGTGTAATTTATATTTTTTAACTCCCCGTTAACTTCTATTCTTAATGCCTGAAATACCCTCGTAGCGGGGTGAATATGAGTTTTGACTTTTGGCGTTGCGGATATAATAAGGTTTGCAAGTTCTGTTGTGGTTGAGATTGGCTTTATTCTTCTTTCCTGAACAATTCTTGCTGCAATTCTTTTTGAAAAATGTTCTTCCCCGTATTCGCTGAAAATCCGCACCAAATCGTCTTCTTTGTAATTATTAACAATATCGTAAGCGGTGAGGTCGGAATCCATGTTAAATCGCATGTCCAATTTTGCTTCTTTGCTGAAAGAAAAGCCGCGAGTCGCACTGGTAAGCTGATTGTAGGATGCACCGAGATCAAAAATAACTCCGCCCGTAATTTTTTTTATGTTACGTTTTTGTAACTCTTCCTTAATATTTGTATACGAATTTTTGATAATTGTTAAGTTTTTATAAGATTTTAACCTTTCTGATGCCGATGCGATAGCCTCGTCATCGATATCGAAAGATAACAATTGCCCGTTTGGGATACGTTTTAGAATTTCTTCGGAATGTCCGCCTCCGCCTAAGGTTGCATCAATATAGAGCAACCCGTCACGGCAGTTCAAAATATCGACTGCCTCCTTTTTCATAACAGTATAATGATTAAACTCTCCCATAACTTTCTTATTTTAACATGAATTTTTAAATAATTTTTACTGATATATTTTTTTTAGAAGTAGGGTAGACTTTAGTCTACCTCATATTTGGGTTGAATAAAGTTAAGCCTACGAATTTCATAATAGGCACCCACCCTAACCTCCCCTCAATAGGGGAGGAATAATAGTTCCACCCCTTATCAGGGAAGGTTAGGATGAGTAAATAGTCTTGTCATCCTGAATTTATTTCAGGATCTAACCCGCTATATTTAAAAAGGGCTGTTTCTTTTACTGCATAGCCGCCCTCTACTAACAGGAGAGGGCAGAATTTCAATGCGAATTTATGAGTATTAGAAATTCGGGTGAGGTGTCATTTCCGAAATGGTGTAAAATTATCCCCTCATCCGCCTTTCAGAAGTAGGGTAGAAGTAGGGTAGACTTTAGTCTACCACTAATTGTCATCGCGAGAAAATCTCTGATTTTCGTGACGATCCATTTGGTCTAAAGCGACAAAGGCTGGACTGCCACGTCGTTTCACTCCTCGCAGTGACAAAAGCCGGACTGCCGCGCTCATTTCAGTCACTTGCGGTAATAATTGTCATCGCGAGAAAATCTTTGATTTTCGTGGCGATCCAGCTTTTTTGTTCATTATAAGAAATTAGATTGTCACCTAATCCCTACCCCCTTACCCCATAAATTTGTTTCAAAACATAAATATCGTTTTCGTTAGGGGTGGATATTCGTTTTTGTCTCGGGGAATACATTAAATCGTCAATGTCAACTCCGTGGCCGAGTCCTAAAGAGTG
Source organism: bacterium (assembly GCA_017433195.1). Classification (GTDB taxonomy): domain Bacteria; phylum Cyanobacteriota; class Vampirovibrionia; order Gastranaerophilales; family Gastranaerophilaceae; genus RGIG2479. The sequence goes on along the minus strand of JAFRHR010000015.1, from coordinate 10,121 downwards.
TCCTAATTCGTGCATTATTACAAAGAAAATGCTTTCTTCTGTTGTATTTTTATCTAAACAATCGTTTTTAAGTCCCACATCAATATAAATCTTTTTAATAATTCCGTTTACGACAGAGGGGTATTTGCACATTCCGTTATAAACTCTGCCGACTTTTGTCCAGTGAATTATTATATCTGCATTATCGGGACTTTGTGTCTGCTGAAACCGTATATTTATCCCGTTTTTTCTTAAATTTTCATTCCAGACGGTCATGCCTCGTAGAATTTCACTGTATAAAAAGTTTTTATTTGGGATATTATGAGTAATTTGGGTGATAAAAACGTTAATGATACTTTTATCCCACTTGCAAAGTATCCCGTTGATTTTTGAATTTTCTATATATGTTTGAATATTAGGTGATATTGTCATAATTATCCGTTAAATGTTATACGCTATAAACTGGCAGAGTTCTATTATTTTTGACGGGAAAAGCCCTATCAGGACCGTTATAATACTGCATAAATAAAGAGTAGAAATAGCGGTACTTACTTTAAATTTAATGATTTTTACGGAATCGTCATTATCTTTTATAAACATTTGTTTGATAATTTTTAGATAGTAGAAACAGGAAATTCCGATTGCAATAATCAAAAGTGCAAGACATGGCAGGAATACAATTCCGGCATGAGCCAAAGCTGAAAAGAGGTATATTTTTGCGATAAACCCTGAAGTTATCGGAAATCCGATTAACCCAAAAAGGCAGATGCACATTTGTGTCGCAAAACAGGGGTGCATATATGCGTAATTTTTAAGCTCCTGAATGTTATAGGAAAATTCCGAATTTTCTATAACAATAATTCCCGCAAAAACCCCGAGTGTCATAAAAATATAGGTTATCAAATAAAATATAACCGTTGAAAAATTATAAACCGAAACAAGACTTGCAATGCAGAGCATGTATCCGCAGTTTGCGGAAGCACTGCAAGCCATAATGCTTTTTATGTTGTTTTCTCTAATTGCATAAAGGTTTGCCCAAAACGCAGTTACAAGCGAAAGAATTATTATGATGAGACATACTTCAAAAGAGAAACTCAAAGGAAAGGCAAGAAGTCTTAAAATAATTCCGATAAGTGCGATATTAGGGATAATAGATAAATATGCGTTTATTGAAAGATCAGTATTTTTATAAATATCGATTACCCAGTTTGCAAACGGAAAGACCGCAGGCTTGAAAAGCAAACCTAATATAATAAATACTGATGACAAAGTGTATAAAACAGACGGGTTGTTATAAGAAAAGTATTCATAAATTGTGCTGAAATTTATGCTTTGGGTAATTCCGTACATATAAGAAACCCCAAAGAGATAAATTGCGGCAGCAATACTGCTTACGATTATGTATTTTAAGCCTGCCTGATTGTTTTTGTATTCGTTCGGAAAAGTAATCAAAAACATTGTGCTTATGCTTAAGGTTTCAAAAGAAAGAAACAGAGTCAAAAAGTCGTTTGAAGAAATAAGCGACAATGCCGCCAAAATTGCGGCAAGAAGAATTGAGTGAAATCTAAAGGCTTTATCTCTGCGTTTATCGACAACTTTTTTTGTAAGCAGTACGATAAAAAATCCGGAAATAAGTATCAGAAACTTAAATAGACATGTATAACCGTCAGACATCAAAGATCCGTTAAATGCAAAGTACTGTGGCTCTGTCTGAACTTCGGAACACAGATAAATTGCAAGAATAATTCCCGCTAATGATATCCATTTTGCCGAGCGGTAATGTTTTATGTCACGGAAGCATGCAAACAACAACTGGATTATAAAAAATAATCCTATAATTAATTCCGGTAATAATATGTTTATAATGTCGTTTATCATAATGCTCCGTTAAAAGTTACAATGTTTTAAAGTCTCAAAAATTGTTCCGTCTTTAATAAAGGAAATCAATGAATCAGGATAAAGTCCCAACCCCAAAAGTACAACCGTTATTAAAAACAGAATTAAAAATTCGTGTCTTGTAATATCTCTGATTTTATCGAAAACTAAACAATTTTCACTGTTTTCTCTTGTGTAGAACGTATTGTGTAAGAATTTGAGCAGATAACAGGTTGCCCAAATCATTATTGTAATTGAAATAACTGCAATAATTTTTATCCATAACAGATAATCTGATATCAAAAGTCCCATTATGCTTAGTAATTCTCCGATAAATCCGGCAAAAGCAGGAAGCCCCGCTCCTGCAAATACAATTATAGTTGCAAAGCCAAACAGTACGGGCATGTGCTTTGCTAAACCGCAAAGTGCCGTCATATCTCTTGTTTTGGTTCTTAAATAAATAATTCCCGCAACCGTAAATAATCCCGTTACGATAAGTGCGTGTCCGACTATATGGAAGATTCCTCCCGTCATACCGACATTATTAAGGGCGCAAATACCGAGCAGAATTAAGCCCATATTTGAAATACTTGAATATGCAATAATTCTTTTTATATCTGTTTGAGAATAAGCCAAAATCCCTCCGTAGATTATGTTTATAAGTGCAAGAATACACAAAAACGGTGCAATAATAACAAACGCATCGGGAAGCATCTGAAAATTAAAACGGATAATCCCATATGCCCCTAATTTAAGCAGAATTGCCGCTAAAATTATACTGACGGGCGTAACCGCATCTGTATGAACGTCAGGCAACCACGGGTGCAGAGGAAATATCGGCATTTTTACTCCAAAGCCTATTAAAAGAAGTATTGAGATTAAAACAGGCATAGGAAAAGCCCCTGAATTTTGGGCGATTGTAGCCATATCTCCGCTTAGAATTCCGCTTTCGGAGAAGTTGTAGTAATTCAGTAACAACAACCCGACAAGCATAAACAAACTGCCTATAAAGGTATATAAAATAAATTTAAACGCTGATTTTTTTGAATTTGTGTCACCCCACTGACTTATTAAGAAGTACATCGGGATAAGTTCAAGTTCCCAAAACAGGAAGAACATAAAAATATCTCTTGCACAAAATACGCCGAGTACTGCCGTTTCGAGCAAAAACATCATTGAATAATAAAGTTTGTGTTTGTTTCTTATGTTCAATTTACTCAGGATAAGAGCAATCATAAATATAAACGAGGTTAAGCCTACAAGACACAATGTGAGTTCATCAAGTCCGAAGGAAAAATTTATTCCGAGGACGTTTATCCAGTTTGCTGAAAATACGGTTTCATCAAGGCTTGAAGTTTTTGTATAAAACCCGATGATTAATGCGGTATAGAAGAAATGCAAAACGCTGAACGATTTTGCAAATCGTCTTATTACAACCTCATTATTCTTAAATAGCGGAGATGCAATTAACCCTGCTATTACAAGCGGTGAAAATATTAATATTAAAACTGTTAAAAATGATATCATCATAGTCCCCCGTTTAAACCTGAGTATAAAAGTTTATAAATTATAAGTAAGCAAACAACGGCAATAGTCAGTATCATAATGCCGTAATTTATGTAAGTCTGCGTGTTGTTGTTTTGCAATTTAGAGAAAAGTATCGAACTCTTTTTAGAAATTCGAACAGACTGTATTGTTATTTGATTTATCAGATGTCTTTCAGTTAAATCAAATAGTTTTACAATTAAATAAAATGTTTTTACAAGTAATTTGTATGATAAGTTTATATATTTTTCTGTGTAATTAAATATGAAAACAACAGCCCCAAATGGTTTTACAAAAACAAATTCGAGTATGTTATCTGCAAAAAATCCGTTATAAGAAAGGCTATATAAAAGCGGAATTTTGTATAAATTTCTCTTTTTATAGTAGATAAATCCGCATATTCCAAAAACTAAAAGCGGAATTAAAAACAGTGCATTTGTGAATTTATAAGGTGCTGTAAAAGATAATGCAATAAGTCCGATTGTTAATAATATAAGTGATAAATCCATCAGCTGAGGAACTTTATCCGGAGATTTATCTGAATTATTCTGAACAAATACTGCAAAAAACATTCTTGATAAATAAATACTGCAAAGAACACCTGCAGTTATAAATGCGTATTTATAGAAATTAAACGGTTTTAAAATTTCATAGATATAATTTTTTTCCTGAAAACCAATTCCTGCAATTCCCGTTATTGAAATAATTGCAAGCAAAACGCAGATAAGTCCTGTTTTGTTTTGTTTGTATAAAGCAGGAAGATTAAACATATTCTTTTCGTTTGTTATTGTGTCAGAAATTCCTGAATTGCAGAAAAGAATTGATTTTACAATTCCGTGGGCGATAAGATAAATAACTGCAATCTGAAACTGCCCTAAAGCGGCAAGCATAAACATTATTCCTAAATGAGCAGATGTTGAATATGCAAGAATTTTTTTGACTCTGTCCTGTGTAATTGCAGATACTGAAGTTATTATCGCACTTATTAAAACTATCCAAACAGTAACCGTCAGAATTTCAGGCGCCCAGATAAATAAAGGTGTTAATTTTAAAAACAGTATAAATCCCGCAGTAACCAAAGTTGCCGAATGTATTAATGCGCTGACTGGTGTAGGTGCTGCCATTGCGTGTATAAGCCAGGAACTGAACGGGAATTGTGCAGATTTACAAAGTGCAGCAATTATAAATAGCGAACACAAAATTCCAAAAACTAATGGGGTTGTATATCCGTATAAATTAGATGCAATTAAATTAATTTCATCAAACGGTAACTGAGTTAAATTTATGTTGTTTCCGTTTGTGTACATAAGATATGATGAAATAACAATCCCCGAAAGCAGACAGAAATCTCCGATTCTGTTTATCAGAAAAACTTTTTTTGCAGACGTTCCGTTTTCTGCATTTTGATAATCAAATCCGATTAAAAGATAACTGAAAAGTCCGATTAATTCCCAGAAAATGTAGAACTGGAATAAATTAGGGCTGAAGATAAATGCCGCCATTGTAAATATAAACATATTAATTAGCGCAAAATATCTGTTATGTTTTTCTTTTGGCATATAAGAAACAGAATAAATCTGAATTATAAAACCTACAAAGTATAGTAACGATGCCAAAATAAGTTCAGTCTGCCCAAATTCTATTCCGATATTTATTATAAAATTATTAATATCTATAAAAGGTAATAAATACTGATAATTACAGGAGTTATCAAACATCAGTACAAGCGGAAAACAGAAGGCAAAGCCTAAAAATGACGATATAAGACCTGATATTATCATAAATTTCTTGTTCAGATTTAAACCGAAAAATTTGCTCACCATTGTCAGAACCCCGAACAATAAAGGCAAAATCAAAACAATTATTAAATTTTCGGTTAAAAATTCCATTATTTATTTTCCCTCTTATTTAACTCTTCCGTATCAGGTGTCGGATTTTTCTTGTACATTAAATAAAATATGTATAATGCAACAGCAAGTTCAATTGCGCCAATTGCCGTATAAAAAAGTACAAAAGTATTTGCATCCGTATTATCAGCGTATCTTGAAAATGCGATAAAATTAAGATTTATGCCCGTCAGCATAAATTCTATACAAATGAGCATTTTTATAATATTTTTAACAACAATTGCACCCCAAAGTCCGATGAAAAACAGGGCAAGAGCCAAAAACAGATAATGATATAAAGTAAGATTTAGTGCTTCATTCATCATGGTTTGATACCCCCGCTGCAATTATTAAAACGAGTAACGCTATCATTTCAAAGGCATACATATATTTTAAAAATATGTCTTTAGTTATTGATGTCAGATTTTTGAGTCCGTCAACTATAACAGGATTATCAAAAACATAGGAAAAATCGTCAGACGTTAAGTTCAAAATGAATACAATTAACGAAACACATATCCCAATTGCGAGAAATGATATATATAATCTTCTGCCCCTTGTAAGATAGATTTTTTTATCTTTGAAATAATCGGTAAACATTACTGCAAAAGCAAGTATAACCGGAACAACCGTACAATATATCATAAACTGTACTATTGAATTGTATTCGCTTCCTAAGAGATAAAATAAACCTGAAGCACATACAAAAACTGAAACCGCCCAAAGAATTGAATAAATAACTTTCTTTGAAAATATGGAAAGTATTGCCGATAAAATCAGCATACAAGCGAAAATATAGAATAATATATTTGTTATTAAATCAGTTTCGCCCATTTTTCTCCTCTTGTTTTAATTCTGATATCAAATCATCTTTTTGCTCTGCGGTAATTGCAAGTTCAAATTCCGTTGTATGTTGGATTGATTTATTCGGACAGTAATACACGCAATTTCCGCAAAAAATACACTTCCCGTAATCTATTTTATAAGAAACAAGTTTATTGTTTCCATCTTTTTTTATCGAAATCGCATTTGCCGGACAAACTTTTTTGCAAAGTCCGCACGCCGTACAGTTATTGTTTAAAGTATGTTTACCTCTGAAATTTTCGTTTAATTCAGGCTTTACTTCAGGATATTCTTCGGTAACCGCATTTCTGAAAAGATGCTTGAATACGGAAGACAAACCTTTTAATAAATTTTTAGAAGATGCAACAAATTTTACCATTCAGCACCTCCAAAAATAACTTTTATCAAAAGAACGATTATAAAATTGATTATTGATGCGGGCAAAAGGTATTTCCACGAGATATTAACGAGTTTGTGAGCGGGTATTCTCGGCAAAGTCGCTCTTACCCAAATGTAGAAAGAAACTATTAACATAGTCTTTAAGAAGAACCAAAAAATTTGTTCAGCATAAATTAAAATACTTGTGAGTATTGCTTTTACAGGTAATAATTCAGCCAAATAAATTCCGAAAGGTGAATTATATCCGCCAAAGAATAACACAGCAATAAGTGCTGACGATGCGAACAACAGAGAATACTCAGCAAGGAAGAACAGTGCAAACCTCATTCCCGAATACTCTGTATTGTACCCTGCAATGAGTTCACTTTCTGCTTCCGATAAATCAAACGGACATCTGTTCAGTTCTGCGGGAAGTGCTATAAGCATTATCAAAAATCCCAAAAAACACGGGAATACATACCACCCGAAAATTCCAAAATGATTTTGTGCATTTGTTATTTCATATAGGTTTAATGATGACGATAAAACAGAAACTGCCAAAATTACAAACAGTATAGGAAGTTCAAAACTTATTCCCTGAACAACAGCTCTGACTGCCCCGATTATTGAATACTTGTTGTTGCTGGAATACCCCGCAAGAAATACTGCAATTAACGGGATAAAAGTCAAAGCAATATAAAATAACAAACTGAAATCAAATTTCATAAATTCAAAATTGGAGGTATATGGAAGCAAACCCCATATGATAATTACGGGAGTTAAAGAAAGAATTGGCGCAAGGTTGAATAAAATTCTGTCTCCCGCATTTATTTTGATATTTTCCTTGAATAACAGTTTTATTGCATCGGCAACCGTTTGTAAACAACCATACAAACCGACTCTGTTAGGTCCTTTTCTCTGAACGAAAAATGCCAAAAGTTTTCGTTCAAACAATACCAAAAACAGTACAACGAGTATCAAAACTGCGGCAATAATTACAAAAGGAATTACTGCAAAGGTAATTTCTCCGAAAATTTCAGGTATTCCGAGGCGGCATAATAATTCAAGATATAAATTATAAATATAATTCATTATCTGTCCACCTCCGGTAAAATTACGTCTAATGAACCGTAAATAGCCATTATATCAGGTACGGTGTGCCCTTTTAAAAGTTCGGGCAGGATTTGTACCGCATAGAATGAACCTGTTCTCCATTTTACTCTGTAAGGCTTTTCACTTCCGTCAGATACAAGACAACACAAAGTCAAACCTCTCGGAGCTTCTGTTTTAGAAATGTATTCACCCTCAGGCAGTTTTAAATTTATTTCGTTAATCTTTGAAGATATGCAATCTGATGTGTCTGTCTTTAACCAATCAAGGCACTGAGAAATTATTTTCATACTTTCTTTTATTTCGCCTGTTCTTACTAAATATCGGTTAAGTGCATCGGATTTTTCTGCGGTAATTACATTAAAATCAATATCTTTATAATAATCTGATTCTTTTCTTGTATCGTATTTTATTCCTGTTGCCCTTAAATTAGGTCCTGTTATTGAATAATTTAATGCGGCTTCTTCTGTTATTATTCCCATATCTTTGGTTCTTTCAAGAAAAACAGGATTATCAGCAATTATCCTTTCGTAATCTTTTAATTTTTCAGGCAATACTTTTAAAATTTCTTCTATGTCTTCCGTAAATTCAATATCTTTTCTGACTCCTCCGAATTTGAAATAATTATACATGAGTCTTTGCCCTGTCAGTTTTTCAAAGAATCTTAAAATCATTTCTCTTTCTCTGAAGGCATAAAAGTAGGGAGAAATTGCTCCAAGTTCCAATAAATAAGTTCCGAGCCACAAGAGGTGAGATGCAATTCTGTTTAATTCCATCATTAAGACTCTTATATATTTTGCTCGTTGGGGAACTTCTGTTTGTGACAGATTTTCAACCGCATCACAAAAAGCAAAAGAATTGAAAAATCCGCCTAAATAATCTACCCTGTCAACCATCGGAAGATATTGAAGGTAAGTTCGGTTTTCCGCCAACTTTTCCATTCCTCTGTGAAGGTAGCCGATTTCGGTTTCGCAATTTACTATGTTTTCGCCGTCAAGTTCTGTTATTATTTGTAAAACCCCGTGAGTTGACGGGTGCTGAGGTCCGATATTTATTTTCATTTTATTCATATACGGCCTCTTTCTCATATTCATAATTTTTAAGTAATGGGTGCCCTTTCCAGTCGGCAGGCATTAATAACCGTTTTAGATTATTGTTTCCGGTAAAATTAACCCCGAACATGTCGTAAATTTCACATTCATCAAAGTATGCACTTTTAAATACATCTGTAACTGAATCCGTGTTGCTTGTTACGTGGGTTGTTATCGTTAAGTATTCCTGTTTTACTGATGAATAAAGATAATAATTCAGTTCAATATAATCTCTGTAATCAGTTGCGTACAAAGATAAAAGCATATCAAAACCGAGGTCTGTTTTGATGTGAGTGAGAATCTCTTTTGTATTGTTTTCAACAAAAATTTTACCCTTTTCTTCTATGATTTTAGTATTTACAAACTTGTTTTGGAGAATTTCTGAAATGCTCATTTTATATCCTCCATATAAGTCATCGGGTATTCACGGTGGTATTTCATGCGTTTTTTTCTGTCCGCAAATTTTTCTGCCCTTACCTTGTTTTGAAGTTTAATAAGTGCATCAAGCAGGGCTTCCGGGCGTGGCGGACACATAGGAAGAAAAATATCGACAGGGATAATTTTATCTATTCCTTTTACTACGGAATAACTGTCAGGGGCAAACATTCCGCCTGAACATGTGCAAGCGCCCATTGCTATAACGTACTTTGGCTCTGCCATCTGGTCATAAATTTTTCTTAAAACGGGTGCCATTTTGTATGTGATAGTTCCTGCGCATATTAACAAATCAGCTTGTCTTGGGGAGTTTCTGTAAACTTCCGAGCCGAATCTTGCAATATCAAAATCGGAAGCCGTTGTCTGCATCATTTCTATACTGCAGCATGAAGTTCCGAAAGTAAGCGGCCATAAAGAATTTGCCCGTCCCCAATTTATAACTTTTTCAACTGTGGTCATAATTATTGTCATTTCCACCTCAGTATGTTTTGTTTAACCGCATAAAATACGGTAAAGAGTATCAAAAGCAAAAACAGTACACATTCAAAAATTGCATAGAGTTTCAGTTGTGAAAAGTTCATTGCAAACGGGTAGAGGAAAATAAGTTCTACATCGAACATTAAAAAGAACAGTGCATAATTGAAAAATCTGAGGTTGTACTGTTTTCTTGCATCAGAAAATAACTGAACTCCGCATTCGTAAGTTGAGGATTTTTCTTTTGTTTCGTCTTTATACTGACAGACAAAACCCAAAATGACTGATGCTATTGCAAAAAAGAGCGACAGCAGCGCAAATATAATCAATATAAAAAGATTGTTCAATAGTTTTCTCCCTCTAAAATAAATTTTACTAAACAATAGTCGTTATAATTTTTAATTAATTTGTAGTGAGTTATAGAAGTAGCACCTTTTTTAGATACTTTTCGTTCTATTATACTATTTTCTTTTCTGGATATTGGAGCATTTATTGTACCAGAATT
>JAFRHR010000014.1 GCA_017433195.1 bacterium | reverse complement strand
TCAGCAACGAACTTAATAAGATAAAAAATTTAGATACCGATGTTCTTGCGGTTAAGTCAAAATTCTGGGGAGAAACAATTACGGTTGCGGGCTTAATCACGGGGGAAGATATTGTCGAAAATTTAAAAGGTAACAATTCTGATTATGTTGTAATATCTTCCGTCATGCTAAAACCGTTTACCGATTTATTTTTAGACGGAATTTCAACAAAAGATGTTGAGAAAAAGACAGGCAAGAAACTAATAGTGATAAAAGACCGATATTCATTTAGTGAATTAATAGAAATAATAAAAAAATAACTTTAACAAATATTAATAAATCGGTTAAAATTAGCAAATCTGATACAAAAAAATGTTTTATATAAGTAATCGGGTTGTAGTATTTTTATGATGTTAGATATATCAAAACTTAATAATATAAAACTAATTCCTTCTAATAACCAAAAGAAAGAGGTTCAAAATTCTTCTGAAGAAAAGGAACAAATTTCTTTCAGCGGTTTATTCAGAGGAACTCCTGATTACAACGTAAAAGTACCGATGCAGTATTCAAAAATCGGCGTTACAACGCTTGATAACGGTTTGGAATTGCACGAGTACAAACTTGCAAACGGGCAAAAAGTCGTCATAATGCCGTCAGATAGTCCGACTCTTCATTTACAGACTTTTGTAAAAACAGGGTCTATGAATGAAAAAGATGATGAGAGAGGGATAAGCCACTTCATGGAACACATGATGTTTAATGGGACAAGAGGTGATAACGGATACAAGAAACTGAATCCCGGAGAAACATGGTCGCTTCTTGAAGGAATGGGCGCTTATACAAATGCTCATACCGGTTTCAACGAAACGACATACGAAGTAATGATGCCGTCAGGTAATATCGGAAACTTTGAAAAAGCAGTTGAAATTCAGGCTTCTATGGTTAGCAATCCTGCTTTTACGGATGAAATGATAGAAAAAGAAAGAGGACCTGTCTGCTCAGAAATAAATCTTTATTCTGACTTACCCGAAAGCGAAATACTTGAAACTTCAATAAAAAATCTTCTGAATGTTCAAACAAAATCCACTCAGATGATTGCGGGAACAGTAGAAAATATAAATAACCTTACAAAAGAAAAACTGTTTGATTATTATAATACCAATTATCATCCGGCAAACATGACAACTGTTGTTACAGGAAACATAAACCCTGATAATGCTATGCAGATAATTTCAAAGCATTTCAGAAATACCAATGCTCCTGCTGCCGAACAGTTACATGAACAGTTTAACCCGATTACTCAGACAATAAGAAAAGATGTGTTTTCAACTAAAGCAACCGCAACGGGAGGCGTGCTTTCTTTTGTCGGGCCTGATCCGAACAATCTGAAAGAAACGGCAGCCTGTGATGCTGCTGCTGCATTATTAGCAGGAATTGGAAATTCGAGATTAAGCACTCCGTTAAAACATTTGAATACAGAATTAGAAATTGGCGGGGAAGACTTAAGCAACTGCAATAACAGAAATTTGGTAAAATATATAAGTTACACTACAACTGAAGAAAATTCGGAAAAAGCGTTAAAATTTATTTTTGATAAGTTGGGCAGTTTTGTACCGCCAACTCAAAAAGAACTCGATAATGTAAAATTATTACTTAAAAAGAATTTTGAAGAAAATTTTGAAAGTTCAATGACTTCAAACAGCCTGATTGCCTCAACGGCAATAGACAACAATTTATCACAGATAGCAGATTATAAAAAAGTTGTCGACTCACTGACTGCTGAAGATATAACAAATGCAGTAAAAAAATACTTTGATACATCAAAGACTTCGGTTGCAATAATGCATCCTGCAAATGTTACATCAGAACAATTAAACAACAATTATCAGCAGGCACAATCTATTTCTTTCAGAGGTCATACTCCTGACAGAAATATCGGAAATGTAAGTTTTAAAGGTAACAACCGGACTAACAGCAATATTTCAGCAAATACTAATTATGTTAATAATCAGGTATTGGATCCTGCAAGAATTTCGGAATACATTCTGCAAAACAATACAAGCGTTGCTTTATATGACGGTCAAAGAGATAAAGGATGTATTCAGTACAAAATCATATGCGATGCTCCGGCAAATGTAAAACCGGGGGTAACCGATATATTAAATGAAATGCTTTCAATGGGAAGTGCATACAGAACCGCAGAGCAATTCGGGGATGCAAAAAGTGATGTCTGTGCGGATGTTACAGTCGCATGTAATCACAGTACCCTTTCGGGATATGCTTCATTCATGCCTGAAAAAGCAGGAGAATCAATAGATTTGATGAAAGAAAATATGCTTGCTCCGAGATTTACTTATCAGGATTTCGAACAGGCAAAACAAAAAGTCAGAGAAATTTGTGCATCTGCGGATGATTCTTCTTTTGATTACCTCCGACGTGAAATGTTCCCAAATCAGCATTACGGAAACACTCAACATGAAGTGCTTGCAAATTTAGACAATATATCTTTAAACGATGTTATGGGATTATATCAGTATTACCTGCAAAACGGAAAAGCAACAGTTTCCGTTACAGCACCATTCAGTAAAAATCCTGAACTGAAAAATACTGTATTTAACAAAATGTCAGCTTGTCCGGTTATGAAACAAAATACTTATTCACTTTTTGAAAACTATGCTCCGGTTGAAAGTTCAAAAGTTTTCCAAAAAGAAACTCAAAAAGCACAGGCTGATATAGCAATGGGCTACAAATATAAATTGTCTGATAATCTGAAAGATGACGTTACTTTAAGAGTTTTGACTCAAATATTGAACACAAGCAAGGAAATAGGCCTTTTCCATACACTTAGAGAACAAGAAAAACTTGCTTATGATGTCGGAGCAGGAAGAATAAATTACGATAATAACGGAATTATACAGTGCAGCATCCTTACTACTACTGTTGATGATTTAACCAAACAACCGACTTATGAAAATGTACAAAAATCAATAGACGGATTTCAGAGACAAATAAATCTTTTAAAATCAGGGCAATTCTCAGATAAAGATTTTGAAGAAATAAAATTAACTATAAAGTCCGGCTTGCTGATGCGCTCTGAAACAACTGACGCAAAAACAAGTATGCTTTCTGACGGTTTAACTTCAAAACAGGGCGCTAATCGTTTAAATCAAATCTACGAAATGGTTGATAACATAACAAAACAGGATGTTATAAATATGGCAAATTACGTATTTGCCGGAAAACCAACTTATGCCGTTTTAGCAAACAAGGAAACATTAGAGGCAAATTCTCAGTATCTGAAAAATCTTGAAAAATAGTTTTTGTTAAAAATAAATTAACAGTTTTATTAGTTTTGCTTGTAATTTTTAAGGCTATTTAGTACAATAAAATGGTTAATAAATAGTTAAAAACGGGGGCTTATAATATGAAACTTCATATGCAGGTATTAATCGCATTAGGATTAGGTTTAAAAAGAAACTGGCACATATTCTTCGGTTTAATTGCCGGTATATTTGTCGGAGCATGGCTCCACAACTCAGAGAACGCTGTCCTTATGAATGTTCTTACATTTGTCGGACAATTGTTTATACGATTAATTCAAATGGTAGTTATACCGTTAGTTATTTCTGCAATAATAATCGGTATTACAAGCATTGGAGACAATAAGCAACTCGGGAAATTCGGTACGAAAATGATTTTGTACTATGGTATTATAACCGTTCTTGCAGTAACAATCGGAGCACTTTTAGCATTGGGATTCAAACCCGGAGAAGGTGCAGCTCATTATATAAATTCAGAAACATCTATCGGAATACAGGCTCAGGTTGAAACAACAATTGAAGCTCAAAAAGGAAACGTATTAAATTTAGTCCTCGGATTTATTCCTCAAAACCCGATAAAATCAGTAGCAGAAGGAGAAATGGTTCCAATCATTGTCTTTGCATTAGTCTTTGCACTTGCATTAGCCAAAGTTGGAGAAGTAAACAGACCTATTGTTTCCTTCTTTGAATCTGTTTTTGCTGCAACAATGAAAGTTACGGATTGGATTATGTACTTTGCCGCACCCGGTGTTTTTGCATTAACAGCAACATCTGTTTCTGCATTCGGACTTGATATTTTCGGAAGTATTTCAGAATACCTTTTAGTTGTACTTTTAGGGTTCTTTATACAGATGGCAATAGTTTATCCTATCTTCTTAAAGATATTTTCAAAAGCATCTGTTCTTATGCTATACGCTGCAGTAGCAGAAGCATTGATGGTTGCTTTCGGAACTGCAAGTTCTTCAGCAACATTGCCTTTGACAATTGCATGTTGTGAAAAGAGAGGTATCTCTCATAAAGTTTCAAGTTTTGTACTTCCTTTGGGTGCAACCTTAAATATGGACGGAACCGCATTACTTCAGACAGTTGCGGTTATATTCCTTGCACAGGCTTACGGAGTTGCTTTAACTCCATTCCTTATCTGCCAGATTGCAATTTTAGCAATAGTTGCTTCAAGTACATGTGCAGGTATTCCGGGCGCAGGATTAATTACTATTGCACTTGTTCTTAACGGAATGGGTTTAACTCCAGAACAGTTAGTTGCAGGTTTTGCATTCCTGTTCACAATAGACAGAATCCTCGATATGTTCAGAACAATGGTTAACGTTGCATCAGACACTGTTGTTGCAACCGCAATTGCTGATAACGAAAATGAAATTAACTACGATTTGTTCAACAACCCGGAAGAATACAAAGAAATAATATAATTAAAAATGAACAGTAATAAAGAGATTACAATAGGTTTTTTCGGAGTTCCGAACCCTGAATATATAAGCATGTTTAAATTCAAATATCCAAAAGCAAAATGGATTGATTTAGATATTGACTTTAAAGCTCCGGATTTAAAAATTCTGCCCGAAGCATATTGTAAAATAATAAAGAATATTATAAACAATTCTGTTCATTTTAAGCCCGATTTAATTATTGCCGCAATGGGAAAAGACAAATGCGACAGCGGCTGGTTTGCAGCAAAACTTCTCAAAGATATGAAATTCAACGTCATAGAAAGCAAATTTGAAGACCTTGAACCCAAGAAAGATATTATTATCTGCAAATCAAATTTATCACTTAAAGATAAAGTAAACGCAGTAATGAATGACATTATTCCTCAGAATTTGGATACATCAATTTTAAAAGAAACAAAACCAAAGTTTGGATTCTGGGGCGTTCCGCCAAACGATTTGGATTTTTTAGATTTATTTCCGAGAGAAACCCACGTTTACGGCTGGATAAGATGCGTTGAAGCAGGAACTCCTGCTGATATTGATTTGGAAATGTACGTAGATGAAGATGTTCCGACTGTTTTTTATGCACAGGCTTTTTGCGCAAAATCTCAACCCGCAAAATATCTGGCAGACAAATATGACGGACTTTATATTGATATAGACGATTATGCGACAAATTCCATAATTGCAAAAACAGAAGCATTTTTGAGGTTAAGATGATAACAGCAGACAGCGGAACGACATATACCAAAATAATTTCAACAAAAAATTCTGTTCCATGCCTGACAAAATTTTTGGCTGAAGAAAAAAATAACAGATTTTATTACGTTATTCCGTCATCAAAAATCAAAGAAATTTTCGAAAAAAATAATATAGTTGCAGATAAATCATGCGGTCACATGGCAAACTCCACGGAAAACGAAATAATTGCACTTGCAAACGGGTTTAAAAAATCTGACTACAATTGGCAAAACTCAATAATACTTGATTTGGGAAGCCGTGACGCAAAGTGGGTAAGATTTAAAAACGGCAAATTTAAAGATATGGACTGGAATACTTCATGTGCAAGTTCAACCGGTGCAACAATTGAAATGCTTTTGAAATTTTATGACGTTAATGCTTCTGTTTTAACTTATACCAACGAAAAATACACGGTTAACTGCGGAATTTTCGGACTTGAAAAAATCATGGACGACATCTCAAAAGGAACAAGCGCAGAAACCGCAATTTCAAAATTTATCCACGGAATAGCCTTTAATGCATGGAACTTTGCAAAGAAACCCGAAAAAATATACTTGTCAGGAGGATTTTGCAATAACAAATGTTTTGTGGATTCTTTAAAACACTACTGCGAAGTCGAACTTACGGGAAGATTTATCCTCTGCGAGGGTTTGCTTGATGAATAATAAACAAACAGGACAAAACGGCGAAAATTTAGCATGCGAGTATTTAACAAAGCAGGGCTATAAAATTTTTGAAAGAAATGTCCGTTTTTCAAGAGAATGTGAACTTGATATAATTGCTCTTGATAAAAACACCCTCGTTGCAGTTGAGGTAAAAACACGAAAATCAGCATCTCTTGGCTCACCTCTTGAAGCCGTAACTAAAACAAAACTTCAAAACATAAGAAAAGGACTGCTATACTATCTTTCTGAAAATAATCAGTATAAATCGTACAGAATAGATGTTGTAAGCATAGTTTTAACACCGAAAACCGAAATTCAACATTTAAAAAATCTATAAAAAAAAAGACAGGCAATGCCTGTCTTTTTTATTATTTAT
>JAFRHR010000013.1 GCA_017433195.1 bacterium | reverse complement strand
TGCTATTTTATTACGCAATGTAAAATAAATGTAAAGATAAAAAATTGTATGTTTTTTTAATTATTTAATTTTAAAAATTTTTTTTTGTTTTTTAGTAAAAATAATGTTTTTCGGGCAAAATAAAGGTTGCAAAATGCCATGTTTTTTAATAAAAATTTTTTGTAAAATTTTGTAAATTTTTATTATGAAAGTTAACATAAAGAATAAAACTTCATGTTTTGGAATAAAAAATTGTAAAAAAGAGTTAATTTTATTTATTTTTACCCGATTTTATGGTAATTTGTTAGTATAAAAAACGGCTTAAAAACTAATTTTAGTGAAGAGTGGAGTTATAAGAGCATGGCTGATAATAAAAAAATACTTGTAATAGGCGGTGCCGGATATATAGGAAGCCATACTGTAATTAATCTGTTAAATGACGGAAAAGATATTATTGTTTTTGATAATCTTGAAAACGGCCATATTGAAACGGTAGAGGCTCTTAAAAGAATTGGTCATGTTGAATTTATAAAAGGTGATTTAAGAAATTTTGAAGATATAGAAGATGTCTTTAAAAATCATAAAGTTGATGCTGTTGTTCATTTTGCGGCTTTTGCACTTGTCGGAGAATCGGTGGAAAATCCATCGAAATACTACAGGAATAATGTTTTGGGAACGCTTAATTTATTGGATGCAATGGTTAAATACGGGTGTAAGAAAATAGTATTTTCATCAACGTGTGCGACTTACGGAAATCCCAAATATGTTCCTGTCGATGAAAAGCATCCGCAAAATCCTGTCAGCCCTTATGGTGCTTCAAAACTTATGGTTGAACAAATTTTAAATGACTATGACATTGCGTATGGATTAAAGTCAATAAAACTCAGATACTTTAATGTAGCAGGCTGTGACAGTCAGGCAAGAGTCGGAGAATGGCATGAACCTGAAACTCATCTTGTTCCAAATATATTGAAATCGACTTTTTCGGGTGGTAAAACTTTCAAAATTTTCGGGGATGACTACAACACTCCTGACGGAACTTGCATAAGAGATTATGTAAATGTTGAAGATTTAGCCGATGCTCATCGTTTGGCTTTAATATATCTGGAAAATGAAAACAAATCAGATGTATTTAATATAGGAACAGAACGTGGTGACAGTGTAAAAAATATATTTGATTCGTGTGAAAAAGTTATAGGAAAAAAGATAAATGTTGAAGTTGCAGGTCGCCGTGCAGGTGATGCAGAGGCGTTGTATGCAAACTCTAAAAAGGCACAAACTGTTCTGGGGTGGAAATCTCAAAGAACAATTGAAGACAGTATATCAAGTGCTTACAGATGGGAAGAGGTACTTCAGGAAAAGCTGAACGGGGTTAAGGTTTAAGAGGTTAAAAAATTGAAAACAATTTTAATAACAGGCGGAACAGGTTTTATAGGTTCTAATTTATGTAAAAGACTTATAGCAGACGAAAATAATAAAATAGTCTGTGTTGATAATAATTACACAGGTTCTTTAAATAATGTCAAAGAACTTTTAAATAATTCTCGTTTTAAATTCATAGAACACGATATTATTGAGCCATTAAAAACAGATGAAAAAATTGATGAAATCTATAACCTGGCATGTCCGGCATCGCCTTCCGCATATCAGGGTGAAAGGGCAATTTTCACTACAAAAACTTGTGTTTTAGGTGCTTTGAATATGCTTGAATTGGCAAAGAAAAATAATGCGAAAATTTTACAGGCATCGACAAGTGAAGTTTATGGGGAACCTTTGGTTCATCCTCAAATTGAGACATACAGAGGAAATGTAAACCCAACGGGAATAAGAGCATGCTACGATGAAGGTAAAAGGTGTGCAGAAAGTTTGTTTTTTGATTATAACAGACTTTACGGAGTAAGAATAAAAGTAATCAGAATTTTTAACACTTATGGTCCGATGATGGATCCTGATGATGGCAGAGTAGTTTCAAACTTTATTTGTCAGGCACTCAGAGGTGAAGATTTAACAATATATGGTGATGGTTCTCAGACGCGTTCTTTCTGTTATATTGATGATTTAATTGATGTTATTGTAAGAATGATGGCATCGGAAGACGAGTTTACAGGCCCTGTTAATACGGGAAATCCCGGAGAGTTTACGGTCAAAGAGTTGGCAGAGCTTGTAAAAGAGAAAGTAAACAAGGACTTAAAAATTGCATATTTACCGCTTCCTCAGGATGATCCGACACAAAGGAGACCTGATATTACGCTTGCAAAAACTAAGTTAAACTGGGAACCTAAGATTAAACTTAGCGAAGGTTTGGATAAGACAATAGAGTATTTTGATAAAAAATTAAAAGGAGAAATATAGATGAAGGTTTGTGTTATAGGCACAGGATATGTTGGTTTGGTTGTCGGAACCTGTCTTGCGGAAATGGGGAATGATGTTATTTGTGTTGACAATAACGAAGAAAAATTAAAACAACTTAAACAAGGTATTATTCCTATATATGAGCCCGGATTGGAAGAACTTATAAAAGCTAATGTATCTGAAAACAGATTAACTTTTACATCTGATATCAGAAATGCAGTTGAAAATTCTCTTGTATGTTTTATTGCAGTAGGAACTCCTCAGGGAGAAGACGGAAGTGCAGATTTAAAATATGTTTATGAGGTTGCTAAATCAATAGGTCAGTCAATAAAACAATATACGGTAATTGTTGATAAATCTACAGTTCCTGTCGGTACGGCAGAAAAAGTTACGGAGATAATTAAGCAAAATACAAATCTGCCTTTTGATGTTGTTTCAAATCCTGAATTTTTAAAACAGGGGGCAGCTGTTGACGACTTTTTGAGACCTGACAGAGTTGTAATAGGCTCAAATTCTCAGCGAGCAACAGAGATTATGCAGGAACTTTATGCTCCGTTTTTAAGAACGGGAAATCCGGTAATTATGATGGATGTTAAATCAGCAGAAATGACAAAGTATGCTGCAAATTCTTTTCTTGCAGTTAAGGTTTCATACGCAAATGAAATTGCTGATATTTGCGAAAAAGTCGGTGCTGATGCTGAAATGGTCAGAATTGGTATGTGTTCCGACAAGCGTATCGGTACGCAGTTTATGTTCCACGGTTTGGGATACGGCGGAAGTTGCTTCCCAAAAGATGTAAAGGCTTTAACAAAAACAGCAATAGATAATGGCTGTGATTACAGTTTGTTAAAAGCGGCAGATGATATTAATAAAAATCAAAGGCAGATATTCTTGGATAAAATTTCTGAACATTTTAACGGAGATATGAAAGATAAAACAATTGCAGTTTGGGGTTTGTCTTTTAAACCCAAAACCAATGATATGCGGGAAGCTCCGTCAATTACTATAATAAATGAATTACTTAGCCGTGGTGCAAAAGTACAGGCTTATGATCCTAAGGCTTTTGATCAGGCAGAATTTTATTTCGGAGATAAAATTATATATTCAAAATCTTCGTATGATGCTGCTGAAAATGCTGATTGTTTATTGCTTTTAACTGAGTGGAATGAATTCAGAAGACCTGATTTTGAAAGAATTAAATCTTTAATGAAATCTCCTGTTATTTTTGACGGAAGAAATCAGTATAACGGTAACAGATTAATTCAGATGGGATTTAAATACGTCTGTATAGGTAAAAAGTTTAATGATTAGAGATAATTTTAAAAATTTTCTGGATAATAAAAATTGTCTAAAAATTATCTGTGGCGCAGGAAATAAGGATTTAAAAGAAATAACAAATTTATGTGCTTTATATGCTACTGCAGGATGTCGCTTTTTTGATGTGAATGCTTCGCTTGAGGCAATAAAAGCCGCAAAAGATGGTTTAAAATTTGCAGGTAAAGAAAGCGAATGTTTTATATGTGTTTCTGTCGGCACAAATGATGATCCGCATTTTGTAAAATGCCGAATAAATACAGAAAAATGTATTAATTGCGGAGAATGTGAAAAAAAATGTCTTCAAAAGGCAATAAGGCAAAGCGAAAACGGATATGTTGTAAATGAAGATAAATGCGTTGGTTGTAATAAGTGTCTGAAAGTATGTTCACACAATGCAGTTGATACATACTGTTATAAAATTTCAATTTCAGAAGTCTTGCCACCTTTGATAAATGAGGGGTTTGACTGTCTGGAATATCATATTATCACAGACGATGAAAATAAAATTTTTGAAGGTTGGGAAACAATTAAAAAACTTTATAAAGGTCCTGTGAGTATTTGTCTTGACCGTTCAAAATTCGGAAACGAAAAGGTTGAAAATTGTCTTAAAAAAATGAAAGATGAATGGCCGGATATATTTATTGTTCAGGCAGACGGGGCTCCCATGTCGGGAGGCGATGATGATTTCAGAACGACTTTGCAGGCTGTTGCAATGGCAGATATCGTTGATAAGGCAGGTATTACGCCATATATTTTGATATCAGGCGGAACAAATTCAAAAACAAATGAATTATCTGATTTATGTGATATTGATGTTACGGGGGTTTCACTCGGCTCTTATGCAAGAAAAATTGTGAAAGAATATATTGAAGACGATAATTTTTTGACAGATAAGTGTTTGTTTGAAAGAGCGTTAAAAATAGCAAAGAGAATTGTTTAAGTTTTTGCTATAATGTTCTTATGGTTAAACTTTTAGATTGCACTACCCGGGATGGGGGTTATGATACAAACTGGACTTATTCAGACGAATACGTTTTTAATTTAATTTATGTTTTAAATCAAAATGGTATTAATTACTTTGAAATCGGATACAGAAACTATTATGAAAATGAGGGTAAAGGTCCGTTTTATCATTGTTCTCCGGAATTTTTAAAAAAGTTTTATGAGATAAAAGGCAATTTGTTTTTAGGTGTAATGACAGATGTTAAAAGGTTTAATGAATCTGATTTTTTGGATGCATCTGATGATTATATTGATTTTGTAAGAGTTGCAGTACATCCAGACAGAATAAAAGATGCACTTTCAATATCTGAATTGTTAGATAAACGGAAATATGCAGTAATGCTTCAGCTGATGGAAATTACAAATTTAAATGAAGATAATTACGAACTTCTGGCGAATTTCAAAAATAAATCAATTTTTAAAACAGTATATTTAGCTGATACTTACGGTACGGAAAAATCTGAAAATATTAAAAAACATTTTGATAACTTGAGGGAAAAAGGATATAAAAATATAAGTTTTCATGCGCATAATCAAAATGGTCAGGCCTTAAATAATTCTTTAGCCGCTGTTGATTCGGGGGCCTATTCAATAGATGTGGTTCAGGACGGGATCGGAAGAAATGGTGGAAATTTAAAGTATTCATTATTTATTGAAAAGTTTAACAATTATGTTTTTTAACAGGGTGCAAATTTACTATAAAATAGTAAAAATTCATTAAAAAACAAACAAAAAAATGT
>JAFRHR010000012.1 GCA_017433195.1 bacterium | reverse complement strand
TGGTTTAAACAAAATTTGAAAACTGAATAATAAAAATAAAATCGGGACGTGGCACTCTGCCGAGCAAAAGCTGACTAAATGTCAGGTTTTGTGAGAGGTCTGGTAGCGTATTTCGATTTAAACAAAATTTGACAATTAAATATAAAACAAAAATCGGGACGTGGCGCAGCTTGGTAGCGTACTACCTTGGGGTGGTAGGGGTCGCAGGTTCAAATCCTGTCGTTCCGATTTTTTGCTGCGCAAAAATCGGTCTCCATGTTGAACCTAAGGTTCATGTCTTGAATTTGCTCCACGCTCACCAAAATTGCATCTTGGATTATTGGCGGTTCACAAACTTCCATTTCGTTTTACTTTTGCAACCGCAAAAGTAACACTCCATCAGTTTGTTCACAAGGACGTGCTGGGTTCCCCTGAAACAAGTTCAGGGTCACACGGCGCACTACACAAAATCCGACTGTCGTTCCGATTTTTTGCTGCTTTAAGGGGCTTTTGATGAAATCAAAAGCCCCTCTTAAATTTTATAAATTTATATATTTACACCGTCCGAAGTTGACGTGTTTGTCGGTTATTATCAAAACATAGCAAAAAGGAGATTAAACTATGAACAGACCGACCTACACTCTAAAACAGTTTGAAGAAATGATAAATAATTCAATACATTTTGAACATGAAAGCGACAAACAGGAAATGATTTTAATGTATAAAAACGGAATGTTTAAATGGCTTGACGAACTCAAAGAAAAATTAAATAATTATCAGCCTTTTTTCATCGATACGGAAACAAGAAAAAGTGTTTCGCCGTCTTTTAATTACAGTAATCATAATCTGAATGGCGAAATATGGAAAGAATTTCCGCTCGATAACGACTACACTGTAAGTAACTTAGGACGAATTAAGTACAAAGGCGTTATCCAGAAACAAAAAGACGAAAAAACTCAATATGTAACTTTGGCAGATGAAAATCTGAGGCACGACTATGTCTATAACTTTGTTGCATATACATTTTTGGGAAAACAAGAAGGTGACGGATTCCACGTTCACCACATAACAAATGACGGGTATTACAATACGGAAGAAAATCTGGTATTATTAGATAAAGACGAACACTCTTATGTCCACGGCTTTGAAGTCGGGGGTAAATAGAGGGTAAATAGGGGGTAAAGGGGTAAATTTTTAAAAAATGAAAAAATATGAAATAAACCTTAACGGAAAAACTGAAGAATATGAAAAATTAACGGAAGATTTAATTTTACGCTTAAAAACAAATTTGCAAAAAGTTCCTAAAATTTCAAAAAGAGACCGAATAAAAAAATCGTATTCTTTCGATTATGAAACTCCGATATTACCAAATGAAAAATGGGAGAAATATCCTGAAAAATTTTTAAAAGAGGTACAACCTTTAGAAAGATATTCAAAATACAGCGAAATTGAAGTTGTAAAAGTAAGTAATAAAGGCAGAGTACAGATTAAACTAAAAGGTCGGGATTGGGAATTTGCTGAGCAATATGAATATAGCGGAAAAGAAGATTTGAGAATAAAAAATTATCCTCTGTTTGAAGAAGTTTACAGAATGGTGTTAAGAACCTTTGTACTTGAAGGCAATGAAAATGAGCCGAAAAATTTAAAAGATAATCAGGATAAACGACAACCGGTGCATCATATTGATAATAACGGGTTTAATAACTGTCTTGAAAATTTGATGTATATTGAAATGTCAGACCATAATTCAATTCATTAATTTACATCAAAATGGTTTTTGAATAACTACTGATTTTGTGAAAGTTTTATTTTTTCAGCTTCTTCCTGTGCTTTGCGTTTTATTTCCAGACACTCTTTCAGTAACTGTTCTTTGATTTTATCAAAGACTTTTTTCAATGTTATGATTTTTAATTATTATACCGCTGTTATTGGTGTGTGGGTTTTGAGGTATTCCTCAAATATCTCTACGGAATCTTTTACAAGGTTCGGGCATGGTGTTCTTGCTAAATCCCTGCAAATTATAGTCTCATTTTTATCCTTAAACTTCTGCGCCAATTCCTGTACAATCTTGTACTGTTCCGCATTATTTCCCTGTTTTGCATAAGCGAGTCCTGCTGCCATGAACATTGCACTAACTGTTCCGCAGACCTCTTTCATTCTTCCCATTCCGCCGCCAAATGACGCCGAAACCTTCATCGCAGTTTCCATATCCATTCCAAGTTCTTCGCAAAATACTGCCAAAACCGCCTGTGCACAATTATATCCCGATCTGAATAATTCAACCGCTCTCTCCGATTTTTCACTCATATTAAACCCCTTCTTCTTATTCCATAAAACTATATTAGCATGGACAGGGGTAAATTAAAAAGGATTGATACCTCACCCTATCCCTCCCTGATTAGTGATGGAATGATTGACACCTCACCCCTGCCCTCTCCTGTTAGGCGAGGGAGAACTATTTAAATGCTGAAACGAAGTTTACGGCGTCTTCTTTTGAGGTAATATCACCCGAAATCTGCGCCTCTTCCATTTTTGAAATTATTTCCCCTAACTTTCTTGACGGCTTAATATTCAGTAGTTCCATTATCTCATCACCTGTCAGAAGTTTCGGAAGCGGTGTAAGTGTATCTTTGACTGACAAATAGTAATTCAGCAAATTGTCTAAACATTCCAAATTGTGTTTTGTTATTTCTTCCGTAATCTCAGGGCCTTGTGCTGACAGTCTGTCAGCTTTCGCCAAAATTATCGCATCTATCGAATTATCACCCATTTTCCTTATATATTTCATATAAGATTTGTAATTTATGCCGTTATCCGTTACGGCACCCATCGAGATAGCAGTCGGATAAATGTGTTTTTTAACCATTTCCGAAACGTACTCAATCTGTTTTTTGGAGTATTTATTTTCTTTCAAAAACTCTTTTGCTAACTTTTCTCCGACCTCGTCATGCATAATAAATCTGTGTCTGCCCGTATCGTCAATTGTCCATGTCGAAAATTTTCCGATATCGTGCAGAAATGCCGACAATTTCAAATGTGCAAGTCTTGTATTTCCGCCAAAATCAACTCTTTCCAAATGTTCCTTAACCTCAGGAGAAGAATTTTCATACAAAATCTGCACCTGTCTAACTGTTTCAACCGAATGATTAAACAAATCCAAGTGGTGATGTGAGTTTTTCGGCACTTTTTTTACATCCTGCATAGCAGGAAAAATTATATCGATTAAACCCGTTTTATCTGCATTAAGAATGGCTTTATCAGTATATTTTCCCCCGAACATTTTAAGAATTTCATAATTTATTCTTTCTTTTGCAGGCTTAGAAATCAGTTTTGAATGTTTTTTGATTAATTCCGTTGTCTCATTATCAATATCAAACTCCGTCAAAGCCTGAAATCTGAATGCTCTTAATAGTCTTAAACTATCGTCCGTAAAATTCTTTTCGGAAATATGTCTGATTTTTCCGTTTTTTATATCCTCAATTCCGTTGAACAAATCGATTATTTCATTATTCGATAAATCGAGCGCAATTGCATTTATCGTAAAGTCTCGTCTTGATAAGTCCTCGTTGAGCGAATCTCCGACAGGCGAGGTTATATCAACGTAATTGATTTTATCTTCAAATATAAATCTGTAAATTTTGTTTTCTTCGTCAAGTGTAATTAAAGTGCCTTTAAAAGCGGTTTCTAATTTTTTTGCAAAATCAATTGCAGGGCAAGAAGTTACAATTATATCTTTGTCGCGGCTGATTTTTTCGGGATTAATATAAAAATCACGAATCGTACCGCCGACAAGATAAATTTTTTCACCGAGCGATTTTAAATTATTTATAATTTCATCATTTTGTAAATTCATAGATTATATTCCCGAGCGCAACGGTTACCGCCGTTTCCGCCTTTAAAATCAGGTCTCCGAGAGTAATCATAGGAATTTGTTTTTTTCTGAACAGATTAAATTCTTCCTTTGAAAAACCACCCTCTGGTCCTATTATAACCAAAACTTTTTCATTTTTTTGTATCGGGTTTTTTGATAAATAATTATTCAGAGTTAAATCGGTATTTCTCTCGCAAAACGCAAGAATTTTATCAACTTTTAAATCTAAAACTGTTTTTAAATCGGAAACGTCACGGCAGGTCGGAATATCTGCTCTTTCACACTGTTTTGATGCCTCGAACATAATTTTCTGCCAGCGTTCGATTTTGCCGTGAATTGCCTCTTTATTGACGGCACAATTGTCTGTATAAACGGGATAAACTTCACTTACCCCAAGTTCTGTTGCCTTTTCAATAACAAGGCTCTGTGCATCGCTCCTCAAAGGGCTCTGCGCAAGAATTAAATCAAATTCCAGTTTCCTTTTTGATTTATACTGTTTTTCGATTTTAAAAACCAAATTATCAGAATTAATTTCCTTTAAAACCGTTTCATACTGAATTTGATTTTCATCAATTAGCAGAATGTTTTCGCCTGTTTTACTGCGTCTTGATTTTACAAGGTGTTTATATGTTTCGGTATCGTTTATTATTGCAGTATCATCTTTTACGTTTTCAGATTTTATAAAAAAGTGAGGCATTAGTTTCCTCCCAAATCAACAACTGACATAACGTAAATATCGTTGAAGTATTTGTTTGCAACTTCAATAATATCAGATGGTGTAACCGATTTTATGAGTTCCTTATACTGTTTATCAAACTTAAACCCTCTGCCCAAAGCCTCAAAACTTCCTATTGTTCCGGCTTTTTTGGAATTTGTTTCAAGAGAAATTACATATTCTCCGAGCAGTTTTTCTTTTGCACTTTGAAGTTCTTTTTCGGTTACAAATTCGTTTTTAAGTCTGAAAACTTCTGCGAGCATTTTGTTTTTCGCTTTTTCGGTATTAATAGGGTTTGTTCCGATATAAACCGTAAAAGCACCCGAAAGTACGTTTGCCGAATAGCCTGAGCCTATCTGGTAAGCAAGACCTTCCTGATCTCTGATATTCTGAAAGAGTCTTGAACTCATGCCTGAGCCCAAAATTGTGTCAATTATCTGTAAAACAACATCGTCTTTTGTATTTGTAAGTCCGCATGTTCTCCAGCCCAAAAGTATCCATGCCGTTTTTAAGTCTTTTATATGTTTAACGGAGGTATTTTTTTCGGTGAGTTCAGAAACTTTATAATCGGAATAATTGAATTTTTTTGTATCTTTTATACCGAGCATTTCGTTAAATTCGTTGATAAGGAGTTTTTTATCAACGTTTCCGTTTACTGAAATAACTATATTTTTCGGGTTGAAAATTTTGTTATAGTATTCGACAATGTCGTTTCTCTGAATTTTTGGCAGGGTTTTTTCAAAAATTTTCTGAGATTTTGAATAAACCGAGTTTTTATAAATCAAATACTGGTATTCCTCTAATGCAACATTCAGCGGTACATCTCTTGATTGCTTGATAAGATTAAGTTTTTCGGTTTTCTTTTTCTCAATTTCATGGTCATCAAATTTTGCATTGTTCAATACTTCCGACAGAAGTTCCAAAGTCTGCGGAACCTGATTTTTTGTGGTCAGAACGGAAACCGTGAAGATATCCGGAGCGGATCCCGGAATAATTTTTATTCCGTTACTTTCAAGGATTTTTGAAAGTTCGATGGATGTATATTTTTTTGTTCCGAGCAACATCGTATCTGCCATAATATTTGATGTTCCGTATATTTTTTCTAAAAATTTTCCGCCCTTTGCAATTACATCTATTGCAACAATATCGTTTGTATTGTTGTTATTAATAATAAGCGTTGCGCCGTTATCGAGCTGATATTTCTGTAATGTTCCGTCTTCGTCAACTAATTTAACGGCATAATCTTTTTTGTCCGTAACTGCTTTCTGCTCTTTTTCTTCAGGCAGACAAATAGAAACCGCACTTTTATTTACGTCTAAATACTTGTTTGCAACACGTTTTACGTCTTTTACGGTTACTTTATTTATTTTATCAAGGTAATTTTTATAATAATCCGGGTTTGATGTGAGAGTTACCGTATAACCTATTTCAGATGCCATATTTGAGATAGATTCTCTTGCGTAATAGGTATCACGTTCGATTATTTTCTTTGCTAAATCCAAGTCTTCCTCTGTTATTCCGTTTGTTTTGATTTTGTCGATTTCCTCAAAAATTGCCCTTTCAAGTTTTTCTGCGTTTGACGGCTCAAAGTTTGCTCTGATATACAGTATTCCGTCATCTCTTAAAGACGAATTTCCCGCACTTATTGAATATGCAAGGTGTTTTTGATCTTTTATTGATTTATAAAGAATTGAGGTTTTTCCGTCACCCAAAATCGTTGCCAAAATATCCAGCGGATAAGTGTCATTGTTATTTATACTTGCACCTCTGAAGCCTATCATCATATAACCTGATTCGGTTTTCATATTTATAACTTTTCTCTTTTGTGTGCTTAACTGTTTTTCTTTTGCATATTTCGGTAACGCTGCGGATTTCTTTTCGTCAGTTTTAAAATTTTCTTTGACTTTTGCTATGACTTCGTCTGAATTTATGTCGCCAACGATGACGGTTACCATATTTGACGGATTGTAATACCTGTTATAAAAATCTAAAATCTCTTCTCTTGTTATTCCCTCAATTACCTTTTTCGTTCCTATGACTTTTCTTTTGTAAGGATGAGTTGTATAAAGCATATTGTTTAAGTTTTCGTAAACAGTTTCAGAAGGTGAATTTTCATCTTTTGAAATTTCTTCGATTACGACTTTTCTCTCTTTTTCAAGCTCTTTTCTCGGAATTTGCGGGTTTAAAAGCATGTCTGAATGGAGTTCCAATGCCAAATTGAAATACTCGGACGGAATTTCAATGTAATAATGCGTGAAATCTTTGCTTGTTGCTGCATTTGTTATTGCGCCTTTGCCCTCAAGTATTCTGTCAAAATCTCCGGTCGGGTGTTTTGTTGTTCCTTTAAAAAACAAATGTTCCAAAAAATGTGCAACGCCGTTATTTTTGTCTGTTTCGTTTATCGAGCCTGTCTTTACCCAGGTGTCAATTATGACTATCGGGTTATTTTTAACTTCGCTTAAAACAACGGTATGACCATTATCAAATTTATAAGTTTTGAACTCCTGCGCAAAACAAAATGTTCCTGTGAAGTTTATTAATAACAATATAGTAAAAAATAATAAAAATTTTCTCATTATACCCTCTTACATCTACAAACAATAATATAAAATAAAGACAATAATATTTCCATCGGGATAAGGATGAATAACAGATTATATGTTAAATAATAAGAAATTTAGCAGATGATACCTCACCCAAATTTCTAATACTCATAAATTCGTATTGAAATTTTTCCCTCTCCTTTAAGGAGAGGGTGCGGCAGTGGGTGTTGTGTAAGCAACATAGTCTGCCGAGGGTGAGGTGTAAGGTTAAATATTTTTAGCCTGAAATAGTGATTAATCATGGGTTAAGGGGTAAAAAAAGATGAAAGAAATGTAATAAAAACCCGAATATGAACTTTTGTAAAGTGTCAAAAATACACTATATTGCTAATTTCGGGAAAATGTTGATTTTATGCGGTTTAATTTGTTGACAATATACAAAAGATATGCAATAATAATTCTTGTAAGATTTAAAGTGTAGTCGAAACACTAAATAGCAAAATCGATTACCCCGAAATCATATAAACTCCTAGAAATAATAAACACTAAAAAGAGACCATTAGGATGCAGAAAACAACCCACTCAAACAAAAGAGTGGTTTTTTTTGCGGATTTTTCCGTACGTGAAACGTGCATGCGAGAAAACTCGGCGAAGCGGAAAAATCCGAAAGGATTTTTGAGCAGAGTGAAGAGTTTGCGAGCGGAAATAATCCAAGATTGCGAATTTTCGGTAGGCTGAAGTGAGCAAAGCGGAAATGAGTTGCAAAGCAACTCCTGCTCCCGCGAGCGAACGGAACGCCGAAGTAGCACCGAAATAGTGAACGGCAATTTTGCGGAATGAGTTTTTATCTTGCGATAACACTCCAGTTTCACAAGCAAAATATAGTGAACGGCTTGAAGGTGTGGAGCAATAAACTCCATTCAATCTTAAAATAAGTAAAACCAATACAATCGTGCGTATCATGGAGCAAAATTCGTATTTAGTCCATAATTTTTAAACGGAATTAAAGTTTGCGAGCGGAAATAATCCAAGACAGCGGATTTTGGCAAGTGCGCCGTGTGACCCTGAACTTGTTTCAGGGGAACCCAGCACGTCTCTGTGAACAAACTGATGAAGTGACATTTTTGCGATAGCAAAAATAAAACGGAATGTAAGTTTGTGAACTGCCAATAATCCAAGACAAAAACATGTATTTTAATTAAATTGTGAACTTTTGTAACAAAAAATACAAAACCTGAAATTAGATAATAAGTATATACTTTATATATGTGTAAATAATCAAGCGTTTAAATAAAGAGAGCATATAATTTACCCTAATTCCCTTCCTATCTAAGACTTTACTCCTTGCTTTTGAAAGGAGTTTTTTTTTGGTTTTACGTACGGACGGAGTAAAACGAGTCCGGATAGCGAACAGATTGAGCGGACAGGCACAAAGTGCCGAAAGCGAAACCTTGTGAGCGTGGAGTAAAACCAATACAATTTTGCGTAGGCGGAGTGGAAAAATTCGCGGCAATTTTACGACAGTAAAATATAGCGAATGACTGCGATGCGTGGAGCAATAATTCGCATTCAATCAATAAAAATGCTGGATTGCCACGAAAAACTTCGTTTTTCTCGCAATGACAGTAAGTAGGGAACTATTAACAATTTGTATTCTATTTGTTTTTTTTATTGTAAAAATTTTTTAATAAAAGCCCCAAAACATGACAAAAATTTACATTTTTACGTTTTATATAAGTAAGTGTAGTAAAATAAATCCTAAAGGAGTCAGAATGGTAAGTGGTGTAAGTTTAAATCAGGTAAATCCATATCAGGCAGTACAACCCCGAAAGGAAGATAAAAATATCGGCAGAAAAATTGGGGGTGTTATTGCAGGTGGTGCTATTTACCAGTCAGTTCCGCTTTTTCAGACTCCATTTGCTATAAAATGTATTAATAAAATGCAAAAAATTAACGGCAGTTTGGCTGCTGAAGAATCCGTAAAAGTTTCGGAAGCGTTGCAAAAAACATTAGAAATGTCCGGTTTAAAAGATAGAGGTGTTGAAATTGTTAAAGCATCTTCAAGAAATTCTGCCGAAGTAACAGAATTGCTTACCAAAGAAATGGGTAACGGATTTATAGCAAAACTTACACCGAACAGAGTAAAACAACAGATTGAAGGTGCAAGAGAAATGGTTGAACGTGGTTGTAATGCCGCTTATTTATCAAAGTCTAACAAAATATTAATGCCTGACGGAAATAAATTTGCTTTGGCAGGTTTCCACGAAGCAGGTCATGCTATGAATGCTAATTTAAATAAGGCAACAAAAATTCTTCAAAAAAGCAGAAAAGCAACAATTTTAGCATTACCTATCATAGCAATCGGTTTACTTAAAAAACCTAAAGCCGAAGGTGAAAAACCACAGGGTATATGGGATAAAGCAACAACATTTATACAGAAAAATGCAGGTGTTCTGACTGCTGCAACATTCTTGCCGACTATTGCGGAAGAAGGTTTGGCAACATTAAAAGGAAATCAGTATGCAAAGAAACTTTTGTCTCCTGATCTTGCAAAAAAAGTTGCAAATAGTAACAGATACGGTTTAGCAACTTATGTTGCAATGGCCGGTTTATTCGGTCTTGCCGCACATCTTGGTGTAAAAGTAAAAAATGCTATCGCTCATCCTGAATTAAATAAAGAAAAAGTACAAAACTGTTAGTATAGTTTGTTCTTGCCCTTATAAATAAAAGGTATTTTTCAAATCATACAGATACACGATGTATCTGTTGCCGAATTATATAAAATAGAATAGAAAGTACTTTTTTATATAGGCATGGGATGGAGCAAGATAATACTTTTAGTTCTTATAACAATATAAAGCGCCTTTCTGAAGATGAATTGGTTCAGCTTTGGCATGATTATTTTGCTGACAGAACCAACAAAAAGCTCCGTGATGAACTTATTGTTCAGTATATTTACCTTACAAGATACGTTGTCGGTCGTGTAAAAGTTGCTCTGCCGCCGACTTTTTCGTTTGAAGACATTTTAAGTTACGGGGTTGAAGGACTTATCGATGCCGTTGAAAAGTATTCGCCAAGTGCAGGTGCGAAGTTTGAAACTTACGCTTTAATCAGAATCCGTGGGAACATTATCGATAAAATACGTTCTCAGGATTTCCTACCGAGAAGTATAAGAAGAAAAATTAAAGAAGTTAAAGATAAACAGGAAGAATTAAAACAAACCTTAGGCCGTATGGCAACAAATTCAGAAGTTGCGGAGGCATTAGGTATTGAAAAAGAAAAAGTTGACCAGATTCTTGCTGAAGATACGACAATTACCTCTCTCTATGACAAGAAAATGTCGGACGATGATTCAATAGAGGTTATTGATACAATTCAGGATGACAAAAAACCTTCTCCGCAGGAAGTTCTGGAACAAAAAGATGTTAAGAAAGAATTGGAGGAAGCCTTGAAACGTTTACCTGAAAGAGAAAGAATGATTATGGTGCTTTACTATCATGAAAACATGACCTTAAAAGAAATAGGCGAAACCATAAATATATCGGAATCAAGAATTTGCCAACTCCACGCACAGGCTATCATGAAACTTAAAAACCTTCTGAGTGAAAACCGTACTCAAAGATTGCAGAAAAGTATTATTTAGCAGATTTAAAATGAGGATTAACACCTCACCCTAACCCTCTCCTCGAAGGAGAGGAAAAAGCATAAAATCTCTTGTCTAACCTTTAAGTATATGGTCTTTTGCCATTTGTTCCATCGTATTTAAAAGATTTTTTGCAAATTCCGTTTTGCAATCGTAGTTTTTGAGTTCTTTTAAACTGATAACGTTATCTTTGTTTGTATCGGCTGCTTTTATTTCGTCAACTCTGTTCATAAAGTCGGAAAAATCTTTATTATCGGTGGTTGTAACTTTAAGTCCGTTATCTGTTTCCTTTTTTAACGGCATTATTACATAAGGGTTATTGTTTAAGCCCATATTAACAGTAATATCCGAACTCATAAAACCACCTCCTTTCACATGTTATTTTGTTTAATACAGTATTACATCGTATAGATAAATTAAAAAATATAAGGGCGGGGAAAATTTATTTTCCCCGCCCTTTTAATTTGAAATTAAATTTATTCAACATCCTTAAAAGTTTTTAAACAAACACCTCTTTTTGATTCTTTTACAAATTTAATCATTTCATCAACCAATTCGTTTGTTTTTCCTGTTTCAAGAATTTTTTCAATTGCCTGAGAGGTATTGTATTCTTTTGAAATTAATAATTTTAATGCTTCGTTTGCAATAGTTCTGTCTTCAAGAGAAATTCCTCTTCTTTTTAAAGCAATAACGTTAAGACCTCTTGCAACTGCCGGTCTGCCGTCTGATTTTGAATAAGGTAAAACATCTTGTCTTCCTGCCGAAAAACCGCTTACAATTGCCATTTTCCCTATTCTTACATTTTGGTGGAATACACTCATTCCTCCGACAAATGCTCCGAATCCGACATGAATATGTCCGCCCAAAGTTACAAGGTTTGCAAGGATAACTTCGTCTTCCAAAACGCAGTTATGTGCAATGTGTGAGCCAACCATAAGTAAGCATTTGTTTCCGACTCTTGTTGTGAAATCACCGCAAGCTGCACCTCTGTGAATAGTAACGTTTTCCTTTATTATTGTATCGTTTCCGATAACAACTTTTGTATCTTCACCCTTATAGCCCAAATCCTGAGGTTCAGTTCCTATCGTTGCAAACGGACTAATTGTACATCTTTCGCCAATTTCCGCATGTTCTATATAAACATTTGCTATAACTCTTGTTTTGCTCCCAATCTTTACACTCTCGCCTATTACAACGTTAGGTCCTATTATCGCATCCTCTGCAATTACGGCACTCGGATGGATTATTGCAGTTTTATCTATCATATTTTTCCCCTTCTTAATTCTCTTTACTTTATTAGTATATTATATTTTTTTCTTATTCTTCGATTTTCTAATATTATTTTAATAACTTAAAAAACAAGGTTCGTATTTCTGCCTTTAAAATAGTCTTTTATTGATTTAAAAGTTGTATCCATAATTTTATTAACAGAATCTGTCGTACAATATGCAATATGCGGGGTAATAATGATATTTGGATTTTCAGCGAGAAGCCAAGCATACATTGTGTATTTTAAGCAGTCGTTTTGAGGTAAACCTGCCGGCATGGGATGACTGAAGATTGAAGGTTCACATTCCAGAACATCAAGTGCTGCACCTTTTACTTTTCCTTTAATTATTGAATTATAAAGTGCCTCAATATCAATGAGTTCGCCCCTTGAAGTATTTATTATGTAAACTCCGTCTTTCATTTTTTCAAACTCATTTTCACCTAACAAATGGTATGTGCTTTTGTGATAAGGCAGATGTAAGGTGATTATATCCGAAGTTTTAAGAAGTTCGTCAAAATCACAATATTCTGTAAAGTCTTTTATGTTTTCGTTTTTGAGGCAATCGCATGCAAGGATTTTCATATCAAAAGCGTTTGCAATTTTGCAGACGGTTTCTCCAATTGCACCTGTTCCGATAACGCCCAAAGTCATATTTGAAAGATCTTTTCCGTTGTAACAATCCTTACACAAAATATGTCGCTTAATGTTTTCATTTGCGGGAATTATTTTTCTTAAAAGTGCTATCATAAGCCCTATTGTGTACTCTGCAACAGATGTTCTGCCGTAATTTTCAACGTTTATTACTGCTATATTTCGTCTTTTGCACTCATCAATATCGATATGATTATAACCTGTTGAGCGAGTCGCTATTATCATTAAGTTTTTAAATTTTGAAATGACTTCTTTTGAAATTTCGGAATTTATAAAAACATTTAAAATGACGGTTTCTCTGTACTGTTCTTCTGTCAGTTCGGTATTCTGATTAAGTGTCGTTTCAAACCGTGTAATCTCAAAATCAGGTAATTCATGTGTTTCAAAGTAAGTCTTTTCGGTTTCTTTTTCCTCAAAAAATAACATTTTCATAAAAATTTTCTCCTGAAAACATATAAAAATGTTTGAAGCAATTTTTCTATTGCCTGAATTTCTAATAATTTCTGTTAAAAGATCAGAAAACTATCCAATGTTTTTTTGTGAAAAATTTTTTATTCTTAAAACATAAAACAAATCCATACTCTCATCCGAATTATAAATACGCCTGTGATTTTTCATCACTTTCTGAGGCGTGATCGGGACACATATGTGTCCCGATTTATGTTAAAGGAACCAAGATAGTAAATTAGCACCTCACCCTCGGCAGACTATGTTGCTTACGCAACACCCACTGCCGTACCCTCTCCTCAAAGGCGAGGGAATATTATAAGCCTGTTATTTATCACCTCTCAAGTGTTTTTTTACATCTTCATCGATTTCTATATTTTGCAGGGATAAATTATATTTCCTTATATTTCCGATTTCCATTGCCTCATCAAGCAGATTTCTTCTGAGTTCAGACCTGTCAGGGTACTGTTTTTTCTGCGGAGTTTGGGTTTGAGGATTATTCTTTTCCATTATCTTTTTTATTACCGCATCAATATCACTATCCGTATTCACAGAATGTTTTTGAGCAAATTTGCTTACAGGCATTCCCTGAGGTATTCTGTAAAGCCAGCAAACGGACGCACTGTCGTTTACTGATAAATGCGTATTCCCGTACTGGTGCGGAGTATACATTATATCTTCGGGATAAGGGCTGTGTCCTAAACCAATTGCGTGCCCGATTTCGTGCAAAATTGTATGATAAACTTCTTTTTCTGAATTGTATTTCTCGTGTATAAGTCCGTCAGTTAAACCTATTGAAACTTCTGCTCCATACAGTCTGTTCAGGTTATCGAAAAAGAATTGGCAGTGTCCAAGCGCCTTTCTGTCAACTCTTCGCCATTCAATATTTATCTGTGAATCCAAAAGTACATTTGTTACCTTAAATTTAACCGCACCCTTACTTGCCGCAGTCCACGCATCAAGTGCTTTTGTTACAAGTTTTCTGTAAACAAGGTCCTGTCCCTGTTTTGAATAAAATTTCATCGGGGCAATAAAAACAGTAAGAGTGGGCTTTCCCCATCTGAGTAATACTCCGTTTTTAATATTTTTATTAAGATAAGTTTTCGGTTGCATAACTTTATTTTATAATATACAATACAATAAGTCTATTTATCAGGAGGAGTTTTTAACTATGAATATGATGCAAATGATGCAGCAGGCACAAAACCTTCAAAAAAGAATGAAAAATGTTCAGGAAGAATTGTCCGCAATGGAAGTTACGGAAGAAGTTTCCGGTGTAAAAGTTATATGTGACGGTCAGGGAAAATTTAAATCAATAAAATTATCGCCCGAGGCAATAAACTGCGACGATCCGTCATCAGTAAGTCAGGAAACTATTGAAATGTTGGAAGATATTATATCTTCCGCTATAATAAAAACTTCCGACAAGGCTCATAACATTATGGAAGAAAAAATGAAAGCTTTAACAGGCGGTATAAGTATTCCGGGTTTGTTCTAAAATGATTTATCCCAAAGCAATAGCAGTCTTAATTGAACAATTCCAGAAATTTCAGGCAATAGGTCCTAAATCTGCCCAGAGAATGGCATTTCAGATATTGAAAATGCCGTTATCAGAGGTAGAAAAATTTGCAACTGCACTTGTAGAGGCCAAAAAGAATACCTGTACCTGCGAAATCTGTTACAACATATCAACGACTTCGCCTTGTGAAATCTGCAGTTCGTCTGACAGAAATAAATCAGTTATTTGTGTGGTTTCTGAAACAAAAGACCTTATTGCAATAGAAAAAACAAACGAATATAAAGGGCTTTATCACGTTTTGCAGGGGCTTATTTCTCCGATGGACGGCATTGGAGCTGAAGATATCAGAATTAAAGAACTTCTGACAAGATTAACCGATGAAAATGTTAAAGAGGTTATTTTGGCATTAAGTCCGTCTGTTGAAGGCGAAGCAACAAGTATGTACCTAACAAAACTAATAAAACCTTTCGGAATAAAAATTTCGAGAATTGCTTTCGGGTTACCTGTCGGAACTGATTTGGAATATGCAGACGAAATTACCCTCGCAAAAGCAATTGAGGGCAGACACGAATTATAAAAAATCAGACAATATCAAGTTAATTATGATTATTACAATTATTGAAATACCCATGAATAAAGAAGCAGGGTTGATTTTAGTGTTATAATGAGTTATAATAATAGTGTACTCAAGCTCAAAATTGAGATAGGGCATAGGCCTGCAGGACAGGTTCCCTTAGTACAAAAGCAAGTAAGTGTATGCTTTATGCATACACTTTTTTGTTATAAAATAATTCTATGATTGAAAAATATTATTTTGAATTTTCTAAATTATACTGTCGATTAATGCGATTAGAAATGCAAATGAAAAAGAAGTTAATTTCATCTGTCCTTGGATACTACAAAGATAATGCAATAACTGAATTTCATAGATTCTTTTCAAATAAAAATCGTCTTGAACGATATAATCATAAAACAGGAAATTCTTTTTTAGCAATTCTAAAGAATCCTCAAATCAATCAAGAATCTTTAAAATTTAAAAAACTTGTAAATATAATGTATCTTTCGGATATTTTATTTATAGTTTTGTGTTGTGAACAATTTAGAAAAGAGCAAATCATTAGTAATTTTTATAATAAAATTCCTGAAAAATTTAGCCCCTTATTAAAGGGTAGAGTTATTTTATTAGAATTAAGAAATGCTGTTGCTCATTATAATTTCAAAGATTATGAGCAGAATAGAAGTTCTTATCTTAATGCATTAACTTTATTTGAAACTTATATGGAAAGAAATATCAAAGGTTTTGCGGAATTTCCTAAATTTGAAAGTAAACCTTCCGTAAAAACAATATTGCTTTCAATAAAAGATGCTCGACCGGATTTATTTGATATAAATCCTAATAAAGATGATGAAATGGAATATTATTACAATAAACACCGAGTATTATTAGATTTATGCGATGATATTGCTTTATTTAATGGTTATTCTCCATTTGAATTACCATCACCATGGACAGTATTAAGACAAATGTATGCAATTAACCATGATAATAAATCTACAGAACAACAAGATGTTAATATATACAATTTACCATTATTCAGGCATTTAAATTAATAAAATATGATTTTATAAAAAGTCAGGGGATTGATTTTTTTTATTAAATATGGTTTTTAATTTATATGGATAATTTGATTTCTGTTGAAAATTTAGTCGTGGAATACAAAACATCAGGTTTAAGCGGTGAAAAAACCGTGAGAGCCGTTGATAATATTTCATTTGATATAAAAAAAGGTGAAATTCTTGCCGTTGCGGGAGAATCCGGCTGCGGAAAATCAACTTTGGCAAAAACTCTTATAAAACTGCAAAATGCGGCTTCAGGTAAAATTACTTATCCTGCGGAATGGAAAAATAAAGAGTTTTTTAAAAAGGTTCAGATGGTGTTTCAAAATCCCTTCGCAAGCCTTAACCCAAAAATGAAAATAAAAGATATCCTGAAAGAACCTTTGGATATAAATACAAATCTGTCAGACAAAGAAAAAGAAAATCAGGTTTTGGAAATAATTGAAAAGGTAGGCTTAAAGGCGGAACATCTTGACCTTTACCCCCATGAATTTTCTGGCGGACAAAGACAGAGAATTGCAATTGCAAGAGCCTTGATTTTAAAACCGGAACTTTTAATTGCAGACGAGCCCGTCAGTGCGCTCGATGTGAGTATTCAGGCGCAGATTATTAATCTGCTGAAAGAACTTAAAAATGAATTTAACCTCACAATCGTATTTATTTCTCACGATTTGGGTGTAATAAAATACATTGCGGACAGAACTATTGTTATGTATTTGGGTGAAATTGCAGAAGCAGGAAAAAAAGAAGAAATTTTTGACTCGCCAAAACACCCTTATACAAAGGAATTGCTTGCTTCTGTTCCCGACAGAAAGCAAAAATTTAATTCGGTAATGAAAGAACTTAATACTGACGATAATATCTATCCCTGTAAATTTTACCCCAGATGCCGTACCCCTTACGATTTTTGCAAAGATGTCTGCCCGAGGTTTACCTCTGTTTCGGAAACACATATTGTGAAATGTCACATTTTTGACTATGAGGAAAAAGAAAAATGGGGTAAATGAATGGATTGATACCCACCCCAACCCTCCCTAAAAAGGGAGGGAGCTACTGTATATTGAAGAATTTTTACTGTAAACAGTGGATATTTTACCTATAATGTAAAGTTTTGTAAATAAATGCCGAACAAAATTTTGACTTACAAAAAAATATCATTAAAAAGAAAATCGAAAGGTTTAAAAAAAGAAGGTTTAATTTTATGGCAGGTCTGGTAAATTTATTAACTCAAGTATTAACTAACACTAGCACAAGAGCGGTACAAAGCAGGAGTTTAACAACTACATCGTCAAATCCGTTTGCTAACCCGTTCGTATTATCCCAAGGGGCAGAATCATACTCTGCATACGGTACAAACAAACCCGTAAGAGGCGGATACTTTGCAGGGTACTACAACAACAAGCCCAATATTGTCGGACAACGTTTATTTATCGAAGTTTAGTGCATTGAGGATGCTCTAAGGTTTAACTACTCCACTCTATATACTAAAATACTCCAATCCAACTAAAGCATCCTCCTTTTTGTTTTATTTAAAACTTCAGATTTTAGTTTGTTGAACCGTTAAATTATAGGTATAGCAACTAAACGGCTATAGAATTTGTATTCGTTATAGTCTTTTGGCAAAACATTCCAATACCTTATTATATTGATACCTTTGCGGTTTAGTGTTTTTACAAGATTGTCGGCGTCTTCCTCCGTTTTTAGCAGACAGGGGTACGTAAAGGGGCATGTAATGTTGTCTGTGTCAATTTTTAATTCGTTTACCCCTAAATAAATTTCGTGGAGTTTTAAAAATTTCTCTTTTCTCTCTCCGTTATCTTTAAATTCCTTTATTTTTTCGTCAATAATCGGGTTTATGAGTTTAATTTCCTCGTTTTCAAAAGAGAGTTCCGCTTTGATTTTGTCATCTTCTGTTTTTGGTGTTTCCCTGAAATCATCCGTTTTAAGGGGTAAATCAAGGGGTAAATCAAGGTTTTTTTCTTCTCTCAAAAACAAATGACTTCCGTTATAAAGGGGTAAAAATTTTCTTACCGAATTAAATGATGCAAGTCCTTTCGGCTCTGAATAAAAGGCGTGTGAATTGTCGATTATGAGATTAGGATATTTTTCCGCCAAAATTTCCGTATTTTTCCTGCAAATTCCAAAATAATCGGGATATAAAATAAAGTCCGTTTTTTTAAATTCAATTTCAGGCATGAAATTATCTTTAATATGGTAAAAAAGAGGTTTACAGTTTTCTTTCAAAACGCTTTGTCTTACAACATTACAAAGATAATACGGCAGATAAATTTTCTTTATCCCGTAAAGTCTTATCAGATATCTCAAAGAATTTCTTGCAAGGTTAAATTTCAGGCATTTATACATAAATCCATTTTACAACAAAACCCCTGACTAAATTGTCAGGGGTTTTATTTTAATTTATGTTTTGTATTTTTTATACTTCAATTCCTTTTGCAAGGTTTACTGCTCTATAAGATCTTAAAGATCTGCCGTAAGATGCCTCTTCTTCAAAATCAGTAACCTGTTTGAAGATTTTGTCATTAGAAATGCCCATCTTATTCAGCTTCTTGGTATCGATTGCTACATCAACATCTGTGTCAACGTTTCTGTAATGCCAGATAGACTTATCTTTATTGTCATTGAATAAAATTTCTTTTATTTCGTTATCCATAAGTTTTACATACATAACTTTACCGTCAACATCCTTGTACCACATTGTCTGGTATTTGCCGATGTCATCGTTTACTGTTGTTTTTCTGGTTTCTCTGTCAAAATCATTTGATTTGTTGGAAATCTGTTCAACAAGAATACTTCCGTCTCTGTATTTTGTAGTTTGTGTATAAAAATCAGCATCAATTCTGTTTGTGAAACCGTCAGAAACAGTAACTAAACTTTCTTTGTACTGAGATTTTTTATCAACGTCTTTGTCTATATTAAGAACATCTCTTAATATGTTGTAGCTTGATTTTTCCGCAATTGCATCAAAAGTCGGCATTTTGATATTGCTTGCAAAAGCCGCACAGAATTTTAATGACGGCAATTGTGTAATTTCTTTGTCTTGTTCTATCGGATTTTCCGAAATTTTTGAACTGATAATTGTGTTGTTTTTGATTGGGGTATTGTTGCTGATAGCTGTGATATTCATGTTTTTCTCCTTTTTTATTCGAATTTAATCATGATAAAACAGGTAAAAAATTTTTTTGCTATTAAATTTGATTTTATTATTATAATGTTACAAATAACCACCCGAACAGTTAATTTTTTAATTACTGACACTATACTACATTGTCCGATTTAAAAACTTTTTTATCCCGTTAGGATAAAAGTATGTTTTACAATTACTACAATGATTTTGAATATGACAGTTGTTCGTCCCGCGGGATTTGCTCCATTGAGCCAAGAAGCGCATCTTTGCAGGAGGTTATTGTGATGTACCTAAAACAGTTGTCTTATTATTTGCTTAAACTCAAAGAAATGGGAGTTACAAGTACACACTTAAAACAAACTGTCATAAATATCCTTGCAGGTCTGTCCTCAAATTTTAATTATTCAAATATACAGTTTCAGATTATTCTGAATAAACTCGAAACAGGTTTGGCGGACGCAATTGCTCTGTATGAAAAATTGTGCAAAGAAAAAGGTCTTGTATCCGAAAGCCTTAAAACAAACATAAAACCCAATAAAATTTTTGATATTACAAAATCCTTAAAACAGGGCGAAAAAGAGTTTCTGAAAAAAATAAAAACGCTGAATTACTTAGAGCGTGGTATGTTTGAACTCACATTCAATATAATAAAAAGTATCTGCATTAATATCATAACTCTCC
This sequence comes from bacterium, assembly GCA_017433195.1. GTDB lineage: Bacteria > Cyanobacteriota > Vampirovibrionia > Gastranaerophilales > Gastranaerophilaceae > RGIG2479. The sequence continues at coordinate 30,346 of JAFRHR010000012.1, read as the reverse complement.
AAACCTACGGCAAAAACGAAGATGAAACTTATTACGAAATTCTTGAATTTCTGAATTATCTGAACAATAAAACGGCGGATATTGACGAAATAAAAGAGTTTGCGGACAGTTTTGCCGAATACGATTACAAACTTACTAAACGTATAAATGAACTTCAAATCTACAACTACGGAAAACAGGAGGAATGTGAGGTTTCTTTTTCCACAAGACCGAACAAGGCAATTCTTGTTACGGGTGAGAACATCAAAGAACTTGAACTTATCCTGAATGCAACCGAGGGCAAAAATATTGACGTTTATACCCACGGTGATATGATTTTGGCACACACTTTCCCAAAATTGAGTAAATTTGAACACCTGAGAGGTCAATTCGGAACAGGTCAGGAAAATTGTCTTCTTGATTATGCGACTTTCCCCGGTGCAATTTATCTTGCAAAAAATTCCTTGGACAGAATTGAATATCTGTACCGTGGGCGCTTGTTTACGGGTGACGAAATCTATATGAAGGGGGTTATAAAAATCAACGAAAACGATTTTTCGCCTATGATTAAATCGACACTCGATGCAAAAGGGTTTAAAACGGGAAAAGAAAAAGCACCTTTAAAAATCGGCTGTTCTGACAGTAATTTAATGACTGTTTTTCAGCCGTTATTTGAAAACCCTTACAGATATAATAAAATTCTGATTATGGGAAGCGGTGCGTACAGTATTGAACAGAAAAAATACTTTGATGAACTTATAGAAACGATTCAAGAAGATACGTTTTTGATTTCGCTCACATACCCAATTGAAAAGGAAAATTCCGTCTACTTAAACACAACAGGTGATGAGTTTTTTGTTTATAAACTCGTTAATCTAATCAGAGAACATAAGCCTGATTCGGAAATAACTTTGTTTTACGGAAAGTGTACAAAACATTCGCTTTCAAATATGCTTAATCTCAAAAAAAAATTGGTGGATAAGATATTTTTGAGCAAATGTTTTCCCGTCTCCGTAAACCCGAGAATTATGACGACTTTAACGCATATCTATGGCATAAAAACCATATCTAATGTAGAGATGGATTTAAGGGATTAGTTAAAACCTCACCCTTGCCCTCTCCTATTAGGAGAGGGAGATAAAAACAAATTTTTACTTTAATTTTTGTAATATCTTTTTTAATTTCATATCCATATAATTTCTTTGTTTTATAATAAAAAAAGACTTAGATAATTATGAGAGAGGTGTTTATATATGAGATATGATGCAGGCGAAGTTATTACGGCTATGGTAACCCCCTTTGATAACGAAGGTCAGGTTGATTACGATGCCATTGAAAATTTGGCCGAACATCTGATAAATTCAGGTTCGGATGCAATTTTGGTTACCGCTACAACAGGCGAAACTCCAACTTTAACCCACGAAGAAGAACTCGAAATTTTAAGCACAGTTAAACGTGTTGCAAAAAACAGAGTTAAAGTCATTATGGGTGCAGGTTCAAATTCTACTGAAACTGCCGTATATATTGCAAAACTTGCGGAAAAAGAAGGCGCTGATGCAATTTTATCAGTTGTCCCATACTACAACAAGCCGTCTCAGGCAGGCATGATTGAGCATTTTTCACAAGTCGCTAAGGCTACAAAATTGCCGATAATTATGTATAACATTCCGTCAAGAACAGGCGTTAATATGTTGCCCGACACGGTAAAAGAACTTGCTGAAAAATTCAATAACATCGTAGGTATAAAGCAGAGTTTCCCTGATATGGATATGATTAGCGAAATGAAACTCAAATGTCCGAAAGATTTCGTTATCTATTCCGGTGACGACAGTTTAACCCTGCCGATGTTGGTTTTGGGTGCGCACGGTGTTGTTTCCGTTGCATCTCATATTTACGGGAAAGACATAAAATCAATGATTAGAAACTTCAAAACAGGTGATATAACTGCAGCACAGAATATGCACTTAAAATTATATCCTGTTTTCAGAAAGTTATTTATGGCGCCAAACCCCGTTCCTGTCAAGGCTGTTCTTGATAAAATGGGCATAATCAAAGATTATGTAAGACGTCCGTTAGTCGAATTAAACGAAAAAGAAAAGAAAGAATTATTCTCTGTCGTTAAAGTATAGTCTGTCAGGCTATTAACACAAGAGTTATAAAAAAGTACAACATTATAATATATAAGTTAAAAAGGAAAAAAATATGAAGAATAAAATTATATTATTTTGGATAATCGTAGCAATAGCAATTGCATCAGTCGTTGTTATTATGAAAAAGCCGACAAAGTTAGGTTTAGACCTTGTCGGAGGTTCAAGATTGGTGCTTGAAGCACAAACAACTGACACGATAGCAAAAATTACTCCCGATATGATGGAAAGTTTATTATTCGCTATCGAAAACAGAGTTAACGGTTTGGGTATTGCAGAAACGGTTGTTCAGCGTTCAGGCGAAAGAAGATTGGTTGTTGAAATTCCGGATGTTTCAGATTTGAACAAGGCAAAAGAATTTATCGGCGACACTGCTGAACTCGAATTTAAAAGAGAAATTACCAAAAACGGTGTTCCGTCAGGCTGGGCATCAACAGGGTTAACCGGTAAAGATTTGTCAAAAGCAAATCTGAGTACAAATTCCCAAAACGGTGAATGGGTTGTTGAACTTGAATTTAACAACGCAGGAACAAGAAAATTTGCCGATTTGACAAAAGAACTTGTCGGTCAGCCAATGGCTATCTTCTTTAACGGTGACTTACAGTCCGCTCCTGTTATAAGAGAAGTTATTCCGACAGGAAGAGCGCAGATTTCAGGCGGAGATAACGGTTTTGCTTATGACGAAGCAAAGAGAATGGTTGATTTATTAAACGCAGGTGCGTTGCCTGTTCCCGCAGAAATCATTGAAGAAAATACAGTCGGACCAACTCTCGGTGCTGACAGTATCGAAAAATCAAAAGTTGCCGGCATGATAGGTCTCGGACTCGTTATGTTATTTATGCTTGTTTATTACAGAGCAATGGGCTTAATCGCCGATATCGCTCTTTGTTTATACGCAATAATCTTGTTTGCAATCTTCAAACTGTTCGGTGTAACGCTTACACTGGCAGGTATTGCAGGTTTCATACTGAGTGTGGGTATGGCGGTTGATGCGAATATCCTTATCTTTGAAAGAACAAAAGAAGAATTAAGACAGGGCAGAACGTTGTTTACCGCTATTAATGCAGGTTTTGACAGAGCGTTCACAAGTATTTTTGACTCAAATATGACAACAATTATCACCTGTGTAATTCTTTATATGCTCGGTACAAGCGTTGTTAAAGGTTTTGCTTTAACTCTTGCATTAGGTGTTATTGTTTCAATGTTCAGTGCAATTACGATTACAAGAAACTTTATGTATCTTGCGTTCGGTACAGGTGAACTTAAACATCCCGCTATGTTTGGTTTGTCCGAAAAAGAAATCGGCAAAGCACATCAGGTTGTTGAAACAAAAAGAGAAAACGCAAAATTCGGAATTTTGGACTAAGTTGGTAAAAGTTAATAAAGAAAGGCTATATATATGTTTCAGTTAAATTTAGTAAAATACAGATTTGTATGTTTGGCAATGTCTGCGGTGCTTTTGCTCCCCGGAATTATTGCAATGATATATTCAAGCATTACTTATCCGACACATTCACCTTTGAAAGTCGGAATTGATTACACCGGCGGTACTGTTTTGCAGTACGGGGTAAATGATGAAGTCAGCGATTTGGGTATTATAAGAAAAGATTTGGCAAAAGCTGATGTTGAAAATCCTTATTTGCAGATAATCAATGCAAATTCCGAATCCGCTATGAAAATTAAGTCAATAATTTCAATAAAAACAAAATTTATTGACGAAAAAAATAACAAAGAAGTCGATAAAATTACGGGTGTAATTCAAAATACTTACCCCGATGCACAGTTATTGCAGGTTTCTTCAGTCGGACCGACACTCGGAAAAGAGTTATTTAAAAATTCTTTAATCGCATTGGGGTTGGCAATTCTCGGTATAATCGCATATTTATCAATAAGATTTCAGTTTGATTATGCACTTGCCGCAATTTTGGGACTTGTTCACGATGTTTTGTTCACGCTCGGGGTGTTCTCGATTTTGGGGTTAGTAAATGATGTTCAGATAGACGGCTTGTTTGTAACGGCACTTTTGACAGTAATCGGGTTCTCTGTTCACGATACTATCGTCATTTTCGACAGAATCAGAGAAAATATCAGATACTACTCAAAGAAAATGTCTTTCAGCGAAATTGTTAATTTCAGCGTAAATCAGACTTTGACAAGAAGTATAAATACTTCAGTTACTACGTTGATAACACTTTTGGCATTGTTCTTCCTCGGCGGAACAACAACAAAAGATTTCGTTCTTGCAATGATAGTCGGTATTATGATTGGTACTTATTCAAGTATCTTCTTCTGCACAGTTCTTGTTGATATCTGGCAGGAAAAGAAACTTGCTCAAAGAGGTGCAGGGGTAAAGGCATAATGGAAGTGTCACCCTGAATTTATTTCAGGGTCTATCATACTTTGCAATGAAAGATTTATCTTTTTTATGATGTTGGTAAGATGCTGAAAGCGGATTTACGTACGGAATGAAATTCCGGATAGCAAGGTTTGAAAGTTGCGACAGTGATAACGAAGCAACGGCAAAACCGAGCGTGGAGTAAATTCAAGAACAAGTTCAGCATGACATTTTTAGGACTATGTCTTATAAAATAAAAACAAAAACAAAATATCTAATTGTATAAAAAAAAGTTTTATGATAGGATAAGTACAATGGTGAGATGGCGCTAGTCGTCAAGCGGTTAAGACCTCGGATTGTGGTTCCGATATGCATGGGTTCGAATCCCATCTAGCGCCCCATAAAATACCTGATAACGAAAGTTATCGGGTATTTTATTATAGGCGCTAAAGTATTCGAACCCAGGTTTGCTGTCGCAAACGGGTTCTGATTGAATATCGGATTATTCGGGTGCGCATAGCCCTGCCACTCGCTTTCAAATCCTGTCGGATTTTGCCGCTCGAACGGGCTATATGCTCTTACGGGTTAGGCTCATTTCATTCGCCGTCACCCTACCGAAAATCCTCCATCTAGCGCCCATAAAAAAGCAGATGACATTTGTTATCTGCTTTTTTATTTACGTAGGGATGAGAACCACAAGGCGGAGCCTTGTCAGGTTCGAGCGCGAGTGAGCAGAGTGCGGAGGTCTTTTCTTTGGAAGAAACAAAGTTTCAAACGAGTGAGATGCCTTTAAGTTTATTGACAATGTTATTTATTTGCTCTAAATTGTTATCATCCTCAAAAGGGGTTTGACTATGTTTAGCGTAGATACCTGATGGGGATTTTTTATTTATTAGCTTGTAGGTTGGGTAAAGCGATAGCGTACCCACAAGTTAAATATTTGGTGGGCACATTTCATTTTGCCCACCCTACTTGCTTACTTCTTCTGAAGTCCACCAAAATAATAAGGTAGACTAAAGTCTACCCTACTAACTAACTCTTGCATTGTTATATAAATTTATTTAATATTGCGTTTTTCTTTCCATTCTTCGTAATCCTTGTTCCATTCATTTCTATAATTTTCATCATTTTTCATTTTCCATTCATGTTCAGAACGTTTTATTGAATTATTTAATCTGGTATTATATTCACCAGTTGTTTCAACATGAACCCAAATAGGATTTTCAAAATCATTATCAATTATTTTTACTTTGCTCCTCTCGTCTAATTGAATATCTATAAAACCTTTTTTTAATGATGTTATTTTTATCCCACAAAATGCTATCTTAACTATTGAAATGGTACATACTATAAGTAATATTATTTTAAAAATACTATATAAATTTTTACCAAAAGTTTCTGTAATTTTCATTGATAGTTCTCCTATTTAGAGTTTTTAACCACAATTCATATCATAGTTAATAAGTTAGAATATCCTAATCAGTTTACAAAATAATATTAATATTGTCTCCTGTTAATTATAAACCTTGTAAAAACATTATTTGCTATTATTTTGTGCGAAGTTTCGTCATAATGTAAACCATCATAATCAGACGGTTTAACAAACTCATTCATATCAAAGTATTCACAATGATAAGTTTGGGCAAGTTTTTTATACACAATAACAATTTCTTTTGATTTTTTTATGCTTGTTTCATCGAACCTGTCACTAAAATAACCTTTCAAAACATTTTCATCCAATTTAACAGGCGGCATAATAATAATTCTTTTTGCTTTTGTCTGCGCAAGTTCGATTAAATTTTTTAATCCGCTTTCTACTGTTTCAAAATCGACATTATATTGAAACATCAAATCATTCGTCCCAAGCCAAAGTATAAGTATATCTATATTTTCATATTTGGATATAAATTCTGGAAAATGTTTTGCACCGGAATATAAAAAACCGTCAGGATTATCAACAAATCCTGTTCTGTTGCACATTCCTTCATTTATTACTTCGTAGTCAGTTCCTAAAAGATTTTGTAAAATTGATGTCCAGCGGGTGTTTTCATCGTACCTTGAATGGTCCTTTGGATTAAACCCAAATGTATTTGAATCTCCATAACATAAAATCGTTTTCATATTTAACCTTACTTATTTGACTTCTTTTAGTGCAAGTACAAACTAATTTTATCCCAAAATAATCATTTGATGTATAACTTGTCCATTAAAAAAAGACCTCATTTGAGGTCTTTTTGGTTATAAAGAATATTCGTACTTTTTATTAAAAATACTATAATTCCATAATTTTATGCTGTTCGATATTCAAATATCCTTCAGGACAGTGGGTTGAACAGTAAATTGTTTTATTGTTCTTTACAAATTCACGAACTCTGTTTAATGTTTCTCTTGCTTTTTCTTTATCTTCAGCAACAACAGATAATTCGTTTGCTAAAAGTGCTGCGTCACAATATGTTACATCCCCCTGAAACATATAATAACAACCCTGTTCTTTATCTTCCAAAATAGAAATAGAATTACCTTTTGTATGTCCTTCTGCCCTAATCATAACAAGAGTGTCTGTAATTCTTTGAGATTCAGGGAAATTTTTATATGCACCGTCCGTAAATTTAACTCTCACAACATTATCTCCCGTAAGTTTCATATCGTCTGCTTCTCTTTCAGAGATATAAATTTTAGCATTTGGGAACATTCTTAATTCGCCTGTGTGGTCGGGGTGTTTATGAGTAACAACGATTTTTTTGACATCTTCTACCTTGTATCCTGTTTTTTCAAAGGCTTCTTTAAATGTTGCCACTTTATCGCCCATAGTCAGAGGTACATTAGGACTTCTGCCTATATCAGGTGAATCATTCGGCATTCCCGTATCAGATAAAATAACTTCATTTCCGTCATCAATTAAGAAATTCTGCAGGGAAGAACCATATTTAACGTCTTCGCATTTTTCTTTATCTCTGCTTCCGCCAAAAGCAAAAGCCTGTGTCATAAATCCGTTGTCATAATACTTTAACGGTATTACTTTAATCATACATCCCCTCCTATTCTTGTTGTCATAATATCATAAACAATTAAAAAATTAAGCACACCACTTCTCTATGTCAGATATAACCTCTGTTTCGTGCAGACACATTTGTGCAAGTTCGGCATAATTGGGTTCGTGCCTTGTCCCATTGCTTGCCCCATAAAATGCCCGATAACAAAAGTTATCGGGTATTTTATTATAGGCGCTAAAGTATTCGAACCCAGGTTTAAAACTTTGTTTCAAACGGGTTCTCCCCTCTCGCAAAACAATTCACTGGATTGTTTTGCTCGGCAGAGTGTATCGGATTATTCGGGTACGCATAGCCCTGCCACTCGCTTTCAAATCCTGCCGGATTTTGCCGCTCGAACGGGCTATATGCTCTTACGGGTTAGGCTCATTTTATTCGCCGTCACCCTGCCGAAAATCTGTTAACATTAAGGTTTGTAAAAGCGTTGGAAAATTGGGGTAAATTTGATAAAAATTTGTTAATTTCTCTAAAATTGGTGAAAAATTTTTATATTTTTTAAAAAATTTAGCCAAAAATGATAAAAAATTGTAATTTTTTGTCTGTTTTTTGAAACTTTACAATTAAAAGGCAAGACGTTTTTTTGACATGTAAAACGTACAAAATGTATAATCGGGTTATAAATAAGGAGGCTTAGAGTATGGTGAAACAAAATATAATCGATCACACAAAAACTTTAACAAAAAGTGAAATCAAAAAAATTGTTCAGGATAATAACATTGAGTTTATAAAATTGGAGTTCTGCGATATTAACGGAATTATGAAAAACCTTTCAATTCCTGCAGAACAGTTAGACGCCGCACTTAATAATGAAATTATGCTTGACGGCTCGTCAATTAAGGGTTTCAGAAGCATTGAAACATCGGATATGTACTTCTATCCCGATTTAAAAACCTTTGCAATAATCCCTTGGAGAAGTAATGACGATGTTAAAGTCGCAAGATTTATCTGCGACATCCATAACGCTGACGGAACACCATTTGAAGGCTGCCCGAGATGTAACCTCAAAAAAATGATAGCCAAAGCCGAAAAACTTGGTTACACAATGAACGTAGGACCTGAAGCTGAATTCTTTATCTTTAAACAGGACGAAAACGGAAACGCAACAATAAACACCTACGACAAAGCAGGCTATTATTCGGCAGCACCTGTCGATAAAGGTGAAAACCTCAGAAGAATAATGGTTAAAACCCTTAAAGAAATGGGATTTGAAGTTGAAGCATCTCACCACGAAGTAGCACGAGGTCAGCACGAAATCGATTTCAAATATGCAGATGCACTTACAACTGCCGATAATATTATGACTTTCAAGTACGCAGTAACGGCTATTGCAGAACAAAACGGCGCAATTGCATCATTTATGCCGAAACCAATCTTCGGTATAAACGGCTCGGGTATGCACTGCAACATTTCGTTGTTCAAAAACGGCAAAAACCTGTTCTATGCGCCCGACAAGACTTATCAGTTATCAAAAGAAGCACTGTACAGTATAGGGGGATTGCTTAAACACGTTAAATCATTCACTGCCGTTACAAATCCTATCGTAAACAGTTATAAAAGACTCGTTCCGGGATATGAGGCTCCTGTTTATTTAGCGTGGAGTTTGGCAAACCGTTCAGCCTTAATCAGAGTCCCTGCAAAGAGAGGAAACGCAACGAGAATTGAACTTCGTTCACCCGATCCTTCCTGCAACCCGTATCTTGCATTAGCCGTAATATTGGGCGCAATTATTGACGGTGTGGAAAACAAAATCGAGCCGCCATTACAGGTTGAAGAAAATATTTACCACATGACAAAGAAAGAACGTAAACGTGCAAAAATAGATTCACTTCCCGCAAATTTAGAAGACGCACTCAATTTGCTCGAACAAAATAAAATCATCCAAGATGCCTTAGGTGAACACATTTATAACGAATTTGTCTCAACAAAAGAGAAAGAATGTGACACCTTCAGAACCTACGTAACTCCTCTTGAAGTTGAAATGTACCTCAACATGCAATAGTGGGGGGGGTAAAAGATAAAATAAAAATTATGTAGTCATTAAACATCGGTGCAATAAAAATTGCAGATATTACATAGAGAAACTACGATTGCCTGAATAAATTTCAGGCAGTTTTTTTGTAAATATAAAAGTAATACCCATCTGCCGTTGTAAATTTCACAAATGCTCAATAACAACAGGCTCCTTCCCTAATTAGGGAAGGTTGGGAAGGGTATTATTCATTAGTTTGTAGAGTGGGTAAAGCGTTAGCGTACCCACAAATTAAGTTAAATATTCCGGTGGGCACATTTCATTTTGCCCACCCTTGCTTAGTTGTATTATCCTAACATGAAATAATGATTTTATCATGTTTTTTGTTCGAAAGATTAATATTAACACATAAAATTCTCGGCAGACCTCAGTTTATCTTGCTACTCTTGACAAAAACCTAAAAATCGTAAATAATATTATTGTCAACATAGAGGTAAAAATTTTTAAAGATATACTCGCCATGGATTTATTCCATGGTTCAAATGACAGGCTTAATGCCTGTCGTTTGCGTTATATAAGCATTTAAGTTATAATTGTTGCATGGGGAAAAGGATTTTAGTATTAATAGACGGTTTTAATTATTACCACAAACTTGCGAATTATCAAAAATATCAAAATGTTTGTGTTAAGTGGCTTGATTATATGTCTTTATTAAAATCTGCAGTTGAAAGTAGTCTTAAAACAGATACTTATGATATGGAAGTAATTTTCTTTTCTGCAATAGCTAAGCACAGAAGCCTTGAATCACAATCAAGACACCGTACATATATTAAGGCACTTAAAACTTCAGGCATAAAAGTTATTCTTGGTGAATTCAAAGAAAAATCCATATATCCTTGTCGCGATTGCAAGCAAAAAAGACCGGATGAAAAAATTATTAAACATGAAGAAAAACATACTGATGTTAATGTAGCTATTACATTGCTTGAGAAAGCTATGACTAATAATTTTGATATAGCTTATTTATTAAGTGAAGATAATGATTATGTTCCTGTTGTAAAAAGAGTAAAAGAACTTTTCCCTGAAAAAGAAATTATAATTTGTCCTCCTCCACAAAAAAATTATAGTGTTCATAGTTTAGTGTCTGCAAGTGGGGAAACAGATTTTTATAGGTTCAGGTGGAAACAAATAAAACATTTTCAATTTCCTGATGAATATGAAGGTTTAACAAATCCTTGGAAAATATCTTAAATTTGTTGTAAGTAACTTATGATGTAGAGGGAATATATTACTGGCACCATTCGATTTCCCAGATTCCGCAGGGGCAAAGTCCGGCACAAATTCCGCAGCCGATACATTTATTCGGATCTGATATGTACTCATATTTGCCGTTTTCTTTTTCAATTCTTGAAATAGCATTTTGCGGACAGCTCTGTTTACAAAGCCCGCAGTCTCTGCAGTAACCGCAGGACATACATCTGTTCTGCTCATTGTCGCAATTTGAATTGTAACACTCATAGTATTCCGATTTAATTCTCTTTGACGGAATCAAATCTTTTTCCTTAACAGGTGTTAGAGTTTCGTGGCTCAGGAACTTAATAACGTTATCGCTGACGTGTTTTCCGTCCGCTATTGCATTTGTGAAAAGCCCCGGTTTTATTGCATCACCGATTACAAAAACCTTTTCATTCTGTGTCTGCATAAATTCGTTAAACTGAATTCTCGACTTCTCATCTAAATAATCCTTATTCAAAAAGTCGAAAATAGGTCTGTCGCCGACAGATATAATTACACTGTCAGCTTCTAAAAATCTTCCGTCCTTTAAATAAACGCCTTTTTCCGTAATCTTTTGCGTGAAACAAGGATACATTATCTTTGCGCCTAATTTTTCCGCCGCTTTTATCTCTTTTTCAAATGCCGACGGCTCTCTTATATCAATTGCGGTAACTTCTTTAACCCCGCCCTGTTTATAGACCTCTGTTATAACGTCCATTGCGGCATTTCCTGCGCCGATTACGACAACTTTTTCGCCCAAATTGTACTTCTTGCCGTTTTTGGCATCTTTTAGGAAATTCAGTCCCTTAATAAGTCTTTCATATCCCTCAAAAGGTATTACAACAGGGTTATGACCGCCTATAGCAATAATTACCGCATCAAAATTTGATTCAATTTCTTTGAAAAGTTTAGGAGTAACCTTTGTGGAAGTATGGATTTTAACCCCGATACTCTTAAATCTTTCGAGTTCGGTTTCTAAAATTTCTTTATGAAGTCTTTCTTCCGGTATAACCTGTGACAACTTGCCTCCGATTTTATCCGCAGATTCGTACATTTCAACGTAATAGCCCTTGCGTCTTAACTGCCATGCGGCAGAAATTCCCGCAACACCTGAGCCTATTATCGCTATTTTTTCGTTGTGTGTGATTTCCACAGGCTCTATCTTAATGTCTTTTGAAAGACTGCCTAACATCTTAACGTCTAACGGCTCGTCAAAATTTCCTCTTGAACAGTGGTTTAAGCACAAGTTCGGGCAAACCTGACCGCAGACAGAAGCAGGGAACGGGCTGTAATCCAAAACGAGTTCCAGCGCCTCTTTGATTTTTCCTGCTCTTAGCATAGAAAATCTTTTTTGTGTCGGAATTTTGATAGGACAGTTGTATTCACACGGTGCAGAATAAGCGTAGTTTTTCCAGCTCGGTTTTCTGAGCCTTGCATCTCCCGTCTGTACCAAATCGTGTGATTGAAAATCGTCTGTTATCAGGTCAGAGAAGATAGAACCGCCTATTTCTTCCATCCATTTATTTACTCTGAAAGTTTTTAAAGAGATGTTATTCTGTTTTTGTCTTTCTTCGTAAGTCTTTGCAACAATTTTATGCCATGGGGTTGTTGCAGGCTCAAAATTGCAGAGTTTATCATAGTATTCTTCTTTTTTGAGTTCTGTAAGGCAGGTTTTTAAGCCTGTTTTCAGAAATTCGATGTCGTTTTCGTCCAAATCAAGCAGGAAAACATCATCAGAAAGGTTTTTGATATTGCCTCTGACGTAAACAATTCCGCCGACCATACCGACACATGCTCTGTCGCCCAAAACCGACGGCATATCTTCGCAGTCTAGCCCGCAGATAACCGCAATTCCGCCTCCCATAAATTCAAACGAGAAAGATCCCGTTGAGCCTAAAACCCATAATTCCGGAGCAGGAAATTTCGGGTCTTTTTTCATCAAAGCACCGCTTCTTGTTCCGACATTTCCGCCGATATAAATTTTCCCCGATGCGGCACAGTGTCCCGTTGTATCGCCGCTATCACCATTGACAACAATTTTTGCGCCTGAATTTAACCAGCCGGTATCAGCAGGCGCTGAGCCTTCAACGTATATATTAGTGCCTTTTGCACCCATTGCGCCGACTCTTTGCCCGGGGTTTTTGATATAAAAATTCAAATCACTTCCGTCTTTTGACCAGACAGAGCCTCCGATATTATGCTGACCGCAGGCATTTATATCAAATTCAGTACAGCCGTCACTTATCGCATCCCATATTTGCTGCATCAGGTTTTGGGTTGATACTCTGTTTTCGTTTTCGATTGTATTTATAACTAATTTTTCTTTGTTCATTTTTCACTTTCTTTATTTAGCAAACATACTGAATATCTAACCTGTTTGCAACATTTCTGTCTACGCAGACAAGAGCATCACTTCTTCCGATAGGAAGAGTCGAGTTTCCGACAGGTGCGAGAAGTTTTTTGAGTTCAATATCCGTTGCGCAGATATAATTAACGATATTTTCCGCAACTCTGTCAACATCAAGTCTTTGCATAAGTTTAGGATTTTGTGTGGTAATTCCGACAGGACATCTGCCCGTATTACATCCGTTGCATTTGCCGAAATCGTTACCGACACAGCCAGCAATTTGCAGAATAAGTTTACCGATAAATACACCGTTTGCGCCCAAACAAATCATTTTAAAAGTATCTGCTGCCAAGTTTCCGTTCATACCGATTCCGCCGCCTGCAAATATAGGAATTTGTCCCTGTTTGCCCTGATGAACTGCCGCAAGATAACAGTCTCTGAGTTTTGAAACTATCGGGTGTCCCGTATGGTTTAATGAAATCTCGTGTGCTGCGCCCGTTCCGCCCTGAAGTCCGTCTATAAAGAAACCGCCCACAATATTATAAGGATCTCTCAAAAGGTTGTTATAAACGCTTACACTCGTTGAAGATGCCGCAACTTTTATCGCAACCGGAACTTTGAACTTAAACGCACAGTTCATTGACAGGAACATCTTCTGAACACTTTCCTCAATAGAATAAAGTCCCTGATGGTTAGGAGGGGACAACAAATCTGCTTTCGGTACACCTCTGATTTCCTGAATAAGTTTAACATTCTTTTCAGCCATCAAAAGTCCGCCGTCACCCGGTTTTGCGCCTTGTCCGATTTTGATTAAAATTCCTGCAGGATCTTCCTGCATATATGGCATTGCATTTATAATTCTGTTCCAGCCAAAATGTCCCGACGCAATTTGTAAAATCATATATTTCAGATACTTTGATTTTAAAAGTTTATCAGGGATACCGCCCTCACCTGTAGCCATTCTGATAGGAATACCTTTGACTTCGTTTAAATATGCCGTTGCAATTGCTATTGCCTCCCACATTCTCGGAGATAGTGCGCCAATTGACATATCCGAAAACATAATCGGATAAATCGAAGTATTAACAGGCAGATTTTGGTTTGGTTTTTCTTTCAATTCACCGTTTTCAATATCAAAATTGAGGTTATCGGGACTTACAACTCTTCCTAAATTTGTTCTCAAATCAAAAGTGTGACGTAAAGCATCAAGTGACGGGTCTGTCATTTGAGAAATTCTGCCGACTTTGATTTTGTCTAAGGTTCTGCCCTCTGTGTGCAGATTACTTCTTCCGCCTCTTTTTACAGATTGAGAGGTTTTTGCTCTGTATCTTGTTCCGAAAATTTCGGTTCTGTTTCTCGTAATTTTTATTGCGCCGTTCGGACAGACTTTTGTGCAAATTCCGCAACCTCTGCAGAAATTGTTTGCGTCAATAACCTGTCTTATAACAGGAATTGCTTTTTGGTCTTCGTCAATTTGAAAACCCTCTTCATTAGAGATTGCTCTGACTTTTTTTCTTTTCTGAACGTCAACTTTTATCGCATCGAAAGAACAAGCCGCAACACAATGACCGCAGAGCATACATTTTTCGCTGTCATACTCTACTATCCAAGGCAAATCGTCTTTTGAAATACTGTTTATGTTTACTTTTGTCATTGGCTTATCCTTTGAATATTTAAGTCATTATCCACTACAACAAGTTCTCTTTCATTTGTATAAATATCTTTTGAAATATCTCTGTCAGGCAGAAGTTCATTTGCACCGCAGACTTCTGAGGTCATTATAACCATATCATCGCCGTCATATTTGCCCTTGCAAACTACAGTCGGTCTTAATTTTTTGGAATCAATAACATTGAACATTGTTCCGTCAGGCAAAACACCTATTGTAGTATTTGGGCCGTTGATTTCAAGGTTTGATAAAGATGTTTTTATTCTTTCAAGAACATTTTTATTATCACGTTTTTCCATTTCCTCAAAAGGCAGAGGAGTTAAAACGTGTTTATAGTATTTTAAAGGCCATTTCAAAATTTTGTGGACGTAGTGAAGTGTATACAAAAAGCACTGTGAGTCGCTTTCAAACCCGATATAGCCTCTGTGAAGTTTTTGCTGCATGAGTTTGTTCTTTTCATAAAAAGTGTTTTCACCATTTGTCAGTGTTGTGTAACCCTGTAAAAAGAACGGATGTGCCGCATAGCGAACAATATCGTAATTTGTGTTTTGTCTGCACTGTGCAGTTATTATTTTTGCTTTTAAATTAACTTCTTCGCTCAAAAGGTTAAAGTATTTGCCGATGTCGTTCGGATCGCCGATTTCTTTTAAAGAAATTACGTCTTCCCAAAATGAATAAACAAAACCTTCTTCATTCTTTTCAAGATATGAACGAAGTTTTAAACGGGTATCCAAAAGCAAATTTTCTTTTTCTTCTCTTGAGGCTGTTTTATAGTTTTTGGGGTACTGAAAAACCTCAAAAACGTAGTTTGGCATAGTTTCTATTCTTAAAGATTTATCGGGATAAACCTCCGGTGTATATTGAAAAACCCTTACAAACCCTATCTGATGAAGTAAATCTTCCGCATACTTCATTCCCTCATCAGTCACTGCCATTGATAAAATCGGGAGATTTTTGTAGTTTTCAAAAATTCCGCCCAAATCCTGTGCAACAAGTGCAAAGCCCGAATTGTCGTGTCCTTTTTGTTGTGAACGCATAAGTTTTAAGGCCAGTGAAAAATGTCTGTATTTCTTCGACTTAATAGATCCTATTCTGCACATAATACTATTTTCTTACCTTATAGTCGAATGGTCAAATTTTTTAACGTTGTTAAGTTTCCTAAAGTTTTTAAATTTGGGGTAAAATTTTAGCATTTTTGAGGTATTTTTTCGATTTTTTTGAAAAAAATGAGAAAAATTTTGTGTTTTTTGTTAATTTACCCCTAAAATTTGCAAAAATTTGATAAATTTGATGCAATTTACAGTTTTTAATAATAAATTTGTTTTTTAAATAACCAAAACTGATTTATCATTTAATTATAAGACGAGGTTTTAATGAAAACGTTTTGGTATTTTTTACTTCTGATTTTATCGAAAGTTTTTTATAATGTTATCAGATTTTTAAAAATTTCTGACGGAACGTCTCTTATCGGTTTAATCGTTCTGAAACTTGATAAAAACTTTTTAAAACAATCTTCAAAATATATTAACCGAATAGTAACAGTAACCGGAACTAACGGCAAAACTACAACTTCGGGACTTATTTCACATATTTTGTCCAAGAATAAATTCAAAATTTTATCAAATACTGAAGGCGCTAATATGATTACCGGCATCGCAAACGCCTTTGCGGTCAAAATAAATCCTTTTAAAAAACCTGACTTTGCGGTTTTGGAATCAGATGAAGCATATCTTGCAAAACTTTATAACGAATTGAGTGCAGATTATCTTGTCGTTACAAATCTTTTCAGAGATCAGCTTGACCGCTACGGCGAGTTAAATACAACGGCAAAAAAAATACAAAATGCAATCGATGAAAATCCGAAACTGAAATTAATTCTTAATGCTGATGACCCTTTGGTTGCAAATTTAAAGAGTAAAAATGAAAATATCTATTACGGCATAAACAAAATCGAATACTGTTTTGACGAGCCCGAATCAAAAGCCCCTCAGGAAATGATAAATTGTCCCGTCTGCAAAAAAGAACTTGAGTATTCCGAAAAATTTTATGCACAAGAGGGGCATTATTACTGCTCTTGCGGTTACAAAAGACCAAACTGCAAATACAATGCCGATGTTTTGATTTATGAAAACTTTTCAATAATCAGATTATTTGTTGATGATAAAGTTTATGAATTGAAAACAAAACTTGCGGGACTTTATAATGTTTATAACGTTTTGGCATCGGTAACTCTTTGTTTTGAACTTGGAATAACAGATTTTCAAAGAGCGTTAGACGATTACAGCCCTGAATTCGGCAGAAACGAAATAAGAAAAATAAACGGAAAACAGGTGCTTATTCAGTTAATAAAAAACCCGACAGGTGCAAGTGAGGTTTTAAGAACAATAACTCCGGATTCCGATATTTTGATTGCCATAAACGATAATTATGCAGACGGCAGAGATGTTTCCTGGCTTTGGGACAGTGATTTTGAGGAATTGCAGAGATGTCATAAAAAAATAGTTGTAACAGGCACAAGGGCAAAAGATATGGCAATAAGGCTTAAATATGCAGAAGTTAAGAATTTTTCGGTTATCCCAAATATTGATAAGGCGATTAAAAAAATAACAAAAGAGGCGGATAGCAAAGTTACGATTTTAACTACGTACACAGCGCTTTTGCATATAAATAAGCATAAGTAATGAATTATTATTGTCACCCTGAACTAGTTTCAGGGTCTATCAAACGTAGCAAGTTGAGATTTATCTTTATTTATAATGTTGATAAGATGCTGAAACAAGTTCAGCATGACATTTTGAGATTAAATTAATTTATATAAATTAGTATTTTTTATTGATTAAAGCTGAATGGGCGGAAAGTTCTTCTTTGTCGTCTAAGGTTTCTAATTTTTCGCTGTTTCCGTATTTTTTATAAAGTGCCAGTTGAATTAAATAGTCCGCAAAGTGCGGGTTTTTGGATAAAAACGGACCGTGCAGATAAGTTCCGAAAACATTTTTGTATCTTGCACCCTCAGTTTTGTCCTTACCGTTATTGCCGTTACCCGTTATAACAGTTGAAATCGGTTTAGTATTACCCTCTAAATAAGTAAGCCCGCTGTGGTTTTCAAACCCGACTAAAGTTTTTAGCGGTAAATCAATGTTATCCGAGAGTTTTGTCGTAACGTTTCCGATAAATCGTTTGTTTCCCGCTACCGTATAAATATCAAGCAGAGAAATACCGTCTAACCTTTCGCCGTCATGTGGCTGATAGTATTTGCCCAATAATTGATAGCCGCCACAGATAGCAAGAAATACGGCGTTTTTATTCATTTCATCGTGCAAAAAACTTTTGTTCCTTTGTAAATCGTCAGAAACTGCAATTTGCTGCAAATCCTGTCCTCCGCCGACAAAATATAAATCGTTTTCCGGGATATCATCACCGACATTTATTTCATTAACGGTCAGGTCGATGTTTCGCCATTCACAGCGTTTTTTGAGGATTAAAACATTTCCGTAATCCCCGTAAATGCTCAACAGTTTCGGATATAAATAACCTAATTTTAACTTTCTTTTTGCCATACTTTTTTGTTTTACACGATTTTTTTCTAAAAAGCAATATTGGGCAAAAAACTATTTATATCCTGCTATTTTGATTTTTATTTATTAAAATCCAATTCTTGGCAACTGATTATATTGGATATAATACTCTCCTGTCTGAATATTTCTTTTAATTTATCTACATATTTCTCTACAAAAATTTGAGGATTAACAGTAACAAACTTTGTTATTTTTAAAGAATTCATATTAATTCTGATTCCGAGAGGGTGTTTAAATGAGCCGATGCACGGAAAAATTGTACAATCTCCTATAAGGTCAGTTATTTTATCTACAGATTCCTTAAAAGAGCAGATATCCTGTAAATTGTCCAAATCATACAATCCTACATAAAAATCAATTTGATACCATTTTTGTTGTTCCATAGTTGTTCTCCTTTTTTTATTTAGTACACAACCTATAAGAGCAACAAAAAAGAAACCCATAGCGACAGGTTTCTTAACATCCACCTATCATTCAAGCATTAGCACCATCGGATAAATTATTTACCCCGGTTGCTGTGTAGTCATTGGGCTTGTCCCTCGTACACTCTTTATAGGTATGTCTATATACTAACATAAAATTGAAATTATTTCAATTTTGCAACGGTTTGTATGTTCCTGTTTGAATTAAAAACTGTGTTATTTTTTTATTCGTCTTGAATTTTTTTACCTGTATAATAAAAACCTGTTGCTTAACCCCCTTAATTCCGAAGTTTTTGGTAAAATCTTAACAGTTTCGGATATAAATAACCTAATTTTAACTCTCTCTTTGCCATACTTTTTTGTTTTGCACGATTTATTTATCAAAAAAGACCTCTTTTGAGGTCTTTTTATAGTATTTAACGAGTTAAAATCACAATTTATTTAATTAATCGTCTATGGCATTTGCCTGTTCAAATGTCATATTATAATTTTTTAAATAATAATAGTCTTTAGAATAGTAGTCTGAACCTGAATTACTTGGACTTTGATTTTTATATATAGGCAATGCTTCCTGTACGTTATTGTCTACGGGAAATTCAGGTGTATAATTCCCTTGTTCAATTGTGCGTTGGTAGGGATCCATTATTTGTTTTTTATAGGTTCCTTTAGCAGGATCATATGTGATTTTTGTTGAACCGCCATATTTGCATCCTTCAGTCCAATACCCAACAGTAGTTACATTTCCGTTTTTATCATATTTTATGGATACTCCGTCTTCGGTTAATTCACTGCGCAAACGTCCCTTGGTATCATAATCTTTGTGTGCACATTGATAACAATGTTTTGGATATTTTTTAGATAATTCAACTCGAATTCCGGTAATTTCATTAACCGAACCGGTTGAGCTAAGATAACAAATCTCTGCGTCTTGTGGCGGATTAACCGCTTTTTTAAGATCGTCTAAGGTTTCTATTTTAGTCGCAGGATTTTTCGGATAATTTTTCGTAATAAGAGCCGGTACTGTTGCTGCTGACCCGGTTAATACAGAATTATACAGATTGTCATTAACAGCACCTTTAAAATTCGGGTTAGATACATTTTGATTTCTTGTATTAATTCTGTAATTGTTAGCATAATAATTAGTTGCTATATTCATTTTGACCAATCTCCTTTTTTACATAAATTCCCTTATCTTATATAAGTTAATTGAGCTTTCAAAATTGCCTAATTTTTTTTTTACAATTTACAAATAGTTACAGATACTCTCTGATGATAGCTGATATACTTATCCATAAAAAAAGACTTTGGCATAAACCAAAGTCTTTTTTATTCTGTAAACTTAAGTTTACCCAAAGCTGTTGTTTTAATCAGGTATTTAAGATTTAATTTTCCAGCCTTCAGGAGTGTTTTCAAGGTGATCTTCACGTCTGCGTTCGTATGGATCATTAAACATTGCGCGGTCTCCACTTGGTGATTCATTATTACTATCATTAACTACCAAGTTAGATAAGTATGCTAATGAATCGTCTTCCCAAAATGTTTTGTTATAATTTAAACTTCCCAATGTATTCAATACATCCTTAGAGCTATGATTTATTAAACCCATATAAACTCCGCCGACAACTTGTCCTGTCCTAAGGTTTTTAAATTGAAAACGATTGCCGTTATCTGCTTTTTATATAAATTATTATAGATTTATTTTAATGTATTTATATATCTTCTTTTGTAATTTCTAATACTTTTTCGTCTTTAAGTTGTAACGGCAAGCCTATTTCACACTCCAAACCTGCTGCCGTAGTGTTGTAGTTAAGCACTGCATTATAGAAATCCAAGCGGGCACTTAAATATGTATTTTCACCATCTTTAAGTTCAATGGCATCACCGACACCGGCTTTGTATCTCCCCGTTACCTGTCTGTACTGTTCTTTTGCCTGATCTAAAGCAAGTTTTGCAATAACAATTGCTTCTCTGTCCGTTTCTAAGTCCATATAATTCTTTTTGACATTAAAGTAAACTTCATTTTTAACATCTTCGTATTCTGCGTTAGTTTTTTTGTATTCAGCTTTTGCTTCATCAACCTGCTTTTTAATTTTTAATATATTTAATCCGTTATAAGAAAGGCCTACCCCAATTTTGCCTGAACTGATGTTATAGGCATTACCTCGTCCGTTCTCGTAACTTCCGTATATTCCTAAATTAGGGGCATATTCTCTTCTTGCGGCTCTTAAATTCATTTTAGCAGCCTCAGCACTTTTCTTTGCTGCAATAAGTTCAGGTCTTACCTCCAAAGCTGTTTTTATAGCATCTTCTTCAGTTATATCAAATAAATTAAGAGTTAATTGGTCGGAAAGTTCATAATTTGTATATTCAGGCATACCCATTATTTTTGATAACTGTACTTTTGCAACATCTAAAATGTTCTTTGCCTTAACTAAATTAAGTTTTGCTTTTCCCAAGTTATATTCTGCCGTAACAACATCAAGTTTAGGCTTTTTCCCGTAACGATAGAAACCCCACGCCTGACTTAACTGAAGTTCATAGTCAGCAACCGTATCCTCATATACCTTCACTTGAGCCTGTGCAAACAAAATATTATAATAAGTAGCTTTAATACTGTAAATTAAGAAATTAATAGTTTCTTTTGTCTCTTCCTTTGTCGCTTCATATAATCTTTTTGCCATATCTGCGGTTGCTTTGGTTTTACCAAAATCAAACAACATCATATCAGCGGAAACTGTCGGAACATAACCCATTGTTACATAGTTCTTAAATGGCCCCCCGTATGGACTGCCGCCTGTATATTTAGTGCCGCTTCTGGAAAGATCCACCCCTGCACTAATTATGGGGAAATAGTTAGCCCAAGCCTGCCCTATTCTTGATTTATAAACGTCTTCATTAAATACAGATGCCTGTATTGTCGGATTATACTTAACAGCATTTTCTATACAGTCCTGCAAAGTAAAAATTGAATGAACTTCATTTGTGTATAGAGGTTGTTCTGTTTCTGCCTTTTTACGTTTGGTTGATTTCTTTTTTTGTTTAACAGGTTTCGATTTTGAAACACTTACTTCTTGTGTATTATTTTTATTTTTTTTGAAAGAAAATGCCTGAACCGCATCCGCTGACGTCAGCATAAAACAAGACAGTATTATTAAACTTATAAATTGTTTTTTCTTAATTTTCATACTCTTTATCTTTCTTACTATTAAAATATTTATCAACTATATCCTGAATAATTACATAAAATGCAGGTGTTAATACCGTACCTACAGTTGCTGCAATTATCATACCACCGATTACTGTTGAACCGACTGAAATACGACTGTTTGCTCCCGCACCTGTTGCAAATAATAACGGCAAAATACCCAAAATAAACGCTGCCTCTGTCATCATAATTGCTCTGAATCTTAAAAGCGCCGCTTTAATTGCCGCATCCTGAATACTTAAACCGTGTGCCTCGTGTTCTTCTTTTGCAAATTCTACAATTAAGATTGATTGTTTTGCCGCCAAACCTATCAGAGTAATCAGACCTACCTGCGAATACAAATCCAAAGCCTGCCCCATCATCAGCTGGAATATCAATGCACCGACAATTGCAACAGGTGAAATTAAAAGTACTGCAACAGGTATCATCCAGCTTTCATACAATGCAACTAAGAACAGATAAACGAATAATAATGCAAAACCTACTACAAGTCCTGTCTGTCCCGAAGATTCTTTTTCCTGTAAAGAAGTTCCCGACCACGCATAAGTGTAATCTCTCGGCAGTATTTTCTTTGATAAATTTTGCATTGCCTTCATAGCATCACCTGAAGATTTGCCGTTTGCGGGAGCCCCCTGAATTTGCGCAGCTCTAAATTGGTTAAATCTTGTGATAGAGACAGCCCCTACTGTTTGTTTTGGTGTAATCATTGTCATAATAGGAACAGGCTGTCCCTTTGTATTTATAACAAATATTTTCTGCAAATCTTCAATTTTATTTCTATAATCACCTTCTGCCTGCATAAATACTTTGAAAACTCTGCCTAACTTATTAAAGTCGTTAATATATGAATATGATAATGTTGAAGCCAAAGTATTATGAAGTTCGGATAAATCAACACTCTGCGCCAGTGCTTTTTCATAGTCTATATCTAACATATACTGCGGAACATTTGCCTGAAACTGAGTATAGACATTTTGCAACGCAGGATCCTGATTTGCTTTTGCAATAAATTCTTCCGCAAATGCTGCAATATTCTGTATACTTGCATTACCCGTTGACATAAGTTGATATTCAAAACCACCCATCATACCCAAACCGTCAATTGCGGGAGGTGACAGAGTAAATATTGCTGCTTCGTTTATATTTGCAGTTCTTTTATATATTTCAGTTAAAATTCCGTTATGAGAAAGGTCAGTTTGTCTGCCCTGAATTTTTCTGATAACCCAGCTTACAGGATTAACTTTTCTTTCACCCCATTCTGTTAACTGAATAACAATACTTGCCTGATTTGATGGCCCTGAGCCGCCAAATGCGATAATCCTGTCTTTATCAATGCCTTCAATATCTTCTATTGCTTTTATGAATTTTAAACATACATCTTTTGTTCTGTTTAAAGAAGCCCCATCAGGAAGTGTTACAACGGAAATCAACATTCCCTGATCTTCATCGGGAATAAATCCCGTAGGAATAATTTTAAATAACCCTAACATTAAAAGAACAATTGAAACATAAGTAATTATCGTTAATTTTTTATCAATAACAAATTTTTTGACAACATCCATATAAAATGTAGTTAATTTATCAAAATACACATTAAAAATTTCAAGTCCTTTATTCAGATATTCCTGAGCAGCTTTTACCCAGGGATATTTATCAAAATCTTTCTTTTTCTTTGAAGGCTTCAGAATAATAGAACACATTGCAGGTGAAAGTGACAAAGCGCAAACCGCAGAAAAGGCAATTGATACCGCAATACAAACCGCAAATTGTTTATACATAGTACCTGATAAACCGCTCATAAAGCACATCGGAACAAATACCGCCATAAGAACGGCTGCCATAGCAACAAGAGAACCTCCAACTTCGCCCATCGTAATTTGTGTTGCCTCTAATGCCGATTTCCCTTCTTCAATATGTCGTTTTACGTTTTCAATTACAACTATCGCATCATCAACTACAACCGCAACTGCAAGAACTAATGCAAACAATGTCAGCAAATTCAAAGACATACCCAAAACTTTTAAGGCAATAAATGTACCTATCAGCGAAACAGGAATAGTAACACAAGGGATAAGTGTTGCTTTAAAGTCGCCAAGAAATACAAATATAATCAAAATAACGATTAGTGATGTCAACAGAATAGTAAATTCGACTTCAGACATAGATTCATGAATAAATGTCGAACTGTCCATCATAATATCAAGTTTCAAAGAATCAGGGAATGTTTGAGAGAGTTCATCCATTGTTTTGTAGATATTATTACAAATTTCAACCGTATTCGCTCCCGGTAAAGGCATTACCTGAATCAAAGCCGCAGGCTTTGTATTAACAATACCAAACATTGAATATGATTTTGCACCCAATTCAACTCTTGAAAGTTCTTTTAATCTTAATTTTGAACCGTCAGAATTAGAACGGATAATTATATTCCCAAATTCTTCAGGAGTTTGCAATCTGCCCTTTGTTAAAAGTGAAAGTTTTAAACTCGGGTTTGCATCTGTTGGCTGGTCGCCCAATGCACCCGCTGAAAGCTGAATGTTTTGGTTTTGAATTGCGTTTCTGATTTCCGAAATAGTAACCTTATAACTTGCAAGTTTTGCGGGATCAAGCCAGATTCTCATACTGTAATCATCCGCACCAAAGACGTTAACGGAACCAACCCCCGGGATTCTCTTTATGGCATCTTTTACATAAATATTTGCATAGTTTGTTAAATCAAGCTGATTCCATGATTCATTTTCAGATGCAAGGTTTAAAATAATTGCGCCTGCACCCCCTACTTTATTCTCTGCCGTTAACCCCTGCTGAAGAACTTCCTGCGGGAGAAGTGATTGTACCTGCTGAAGTTTATTCTGAACGTTCATCAGGTTTATATCATTATCCGTACCTGTTTTAAAAAATATGTTTAAGCTATAAGCACCGTCATAACTTGTTGAGGACATATATATCATATCCTGAACCCCGTTGAGCTGAGATTCTAAAAGCGATGCGATAGAAGATTCAATTACCGCCGCACTTGCGCCCGGATAATATGCTGATATTGTAACCTGCGGCGGTGTAATATTAGGATATTTTTCCTGTTGTAAACCAAATAATGAAAGTAATCCTAAAATAACAATAAGAACTGAAATTACGACTGCAAATCGTGGTTTCTTTATGAAAAAATATAAATCTTTTTTATTTATAGCCATTCTGATTCCTTTTTTATTAGTATTTATTATTCCTTGTTTTCAGTTTTTCCCTTTTCAGTGTTTTCATCAGGCTTGTACTCTTTTGTTTTTAAAGGTTGACCCGATTTATAAATATCCTGAATACCTTTCATAACAACAACGTCATCGTAATCAAGTCCGCTTTCGACAATCCAGTGGTTTTCGTAGTTATTTTTTACAACAACATCTTTTTTAACGGCTTTTCCGTCTTTTATTGTCCAGACGTAATATCCTGTTCCGACATCGGTTTTTGTTGCAGATTGCGGAATCAACATAACCTTGTGAGGATGGTTAACTCTTATCGTTATATTTACGTAATCACCGGGAACTAAAAGCTCATCAGGATTTTCAAATACAGCTCTCATTGTAACAGTACCTGTATTTTCATCAACCTTGTTATCCACAAATTCTATCTTGCCCTCTTTTTCGTAGGTTGAACCGTCAGCAAGTTTCAACAAAACGGATACTGTTGTGTTATCTTTTGGATTTTCTATATAATATTTTTTTAGTTCAATAAAATCACCACTTTTCAGAGGGAAAATAACTTTCATCGGATTTGTCGTATAAATCTGAGCAAGAACTCCCGTTGAAGGTGTTACATAATTGCCTTCCGAAACAATGGTTTTTCCGATTCTTCCGTCCATCGGAGAAGTTATATTCGTATAACTCAGGTTAAGATTTGCTTTATTCATATCAGAAATAGCACCGTCAAGAGCTGCTTTGTTCTTATTTCTTTCAGTCAAAGCATTGTCATAGTATTCACGGCTTACCAAATCTTCTTTTAACAGTTGGGTAGCTCGTTGCAAATCAATTTCAGAGTTATGATAAACTGCTGAATTTTCATTAACTCTGGCTCTTGCAGTTCTTGCGGCAAGCCTGTATTCATCAGGTTCTATCAGGAATAATCTTTGCCCTTTTTTAACTCTGTCTCCTTCCTGAAAATATCTTTCCTGTAACCATCCGTCTACACGCGCAACGATATCTACTGATTTTTGGGCCTCAATACGACCTGTTGTATCGTATGTCGGATAAATTTCCTTTGATATCGGGTTTGCTACTTCAACTGTTTTTGGCTGTGACATCATATATGACATGACAGCACCTGTTATAAGTGTTTTGCCCTGATTCCAAAGTATCGGAATGAGAACAACTGCTAAAATTACGGCAGTTATTTTAGTATTCTTATTCTTCCAATCTATTTTCATAACATAATTCCTTTTTTATTCTTAACTCCAAAATAACATCTATTCTGAAATTATAACATTAAGGAAAAATATTTTTTATTTGTAAAAATTTTTGGTATTTTATTTTTTAGTCATTTTTAATTCTTGTTTAACCTGATAGTAAATCAGCAGTGTAAATATAAACGTTCTGCCGATTATATTTCCTATCTATGTCGGAATAAGAAATTCAAATAAATATGTAAAGAAACTTGCTTCACCCTTTATAACTTCATAACAAGAGCCGACTACAACGTGACTAAAAGCTCCTAACGCAATAAAGCAAATAAAGAAAAATATCACAACAGAACACTCAAAGCAAAAAAACAAATCAAAATTTTTACAAATTAATTTAATAATTTAGTATGTGCAAGTATTTTTTTGCTGATTCAGATATTCTTTTATTTCTTCAAGTTTTTGAGTACAGTCTGAAATGCCCAAATCATATATCCTTTGCAGTTTCTTCGTATCTTTTTCAATTCTCTGTACTCTGACATTTTTTGACGGTCTTAAAACAACAATTTTGTTTTCTGCCTCATATTTTTCTATCAAATCCATTGTTTTATTATAGGTTTTGTGAGATTTTTTTGCCGTCTCAACAAACTTGGGATACTTCCCGTAAACAAGTGTATAAGGGAAAAACGGATTTTTCTTTCTGTATCCCGCAGTTCTCGTCAGTACTACAATAATTTTTTCAAACCCCGAGTCTAAAACTTTTTTAAAAGGCACTGCATCGCTTACAGCACCGTCTAAATACAGATTTCCGTCTATTTCAACAGGTCTTGATACAAAAGGCATTGAACCCGATGCTCTGAAGTATTCCATATCCTTTTCTGCATCGTCAATTTTTATATATTCAGGCTCTCCTGTCTGTAAATTCGTTACAACCGCATAAAAATCAACAGGGTTATTTTTGTAGGTTTCAAAATCAAGTTTATCAAGTTCATAAACAAGTTTTGTAAAACAAAACTCTTTATTCATTATGTCGCCCGTCGTAACAAGTGAATACAAGCCCATATAATTTTTTTCTTTTGCATATTTTAAATTGTATCTTATGGCACGGCCTTTTTGTCGGGATTTGTAATTCAGTCCGAACAATGCTCCCGCAGAAACTCCATACACAACATCAGCCTTAATATTATTTTCCATAAAAACATCAAGAACGCCTGCCGAATACAAGCCTCTCATTGCTCCGCCTTCCAATACCAATGCTGTTTTGTGTTCAACCATAATATTAATTCCTGATAATTATTTTATATCAAATAATCTGCAGAGTGCAATTATTTGTCATGTTTTCGGCGAGGGGGTGATTGATACCCACCCTAACCCTCCCTAAAAAGGGAGGGAGGTAATATTCCTCCCCTAATGAGGGGAGGTTAGGAAGGGTGCTATTGTTTGAGATTAAAGTTTTGCACGGATGGATTTCAGTCCACCAAAATAAAAAGGCAGGATTGTCCCCTCACCCCAGCCCTCTCCCGTTGGGCGAGGGAGCGGAATAACACCTCACCCCTCGGCAGACTATGTTGCTTACGCAACACCCGCTGCCGCACCCTCTCCTGTAAGGCGAGGGGGGAGATTGATACCCACCCTAACCCTCCCTAAAAAGGGAGGGAATGATTAACACCTCACCCCAGCCCTCTCCTCAAAGGCGAGGGGGAAGATTGTTTGCAAGGATATAATATCCACTAATATTAATATTAATGCATAATACAAATTACAGAAATGTTTAACTTTAATATTAAAATCATAAAAATAAAAAATACATAATTTAGTGTATATTAAGATTAAATAAATATTTGACATTTGTTGATTTTTTGTATAATGTTTTATGATGTAGAACTTTATATTATTTTTTATTGTAATTTTTGAATAAAAGAGAAGTATTTATTATAATTTCAAGAAAAGGAGAAATTTATGGCAGAAACAGTTAACAAAACAATTATGTTAGGGCGTGATGACGTTGCATTTGCACAAGACCTAAATCCAAATGGTACTTATAATTACACATTTCAGGATTTGAACGGCGATGCAGTTACAATGGCTTTCTCAGATGGGTTAAGCGGTACTGACCTTACAGTAAGTAAAAATGTAACATTTAAAGTAACAGCAGCATTAACAGCAGGTACTTTTGACGGCATAACTTATGCAGCAGGTACTTATACATTTGAATTAAAACCAATTACAGTTGGTGAATTAAAGGGTAAAACAGCTTGGATTTGTACAGGTTCAAGTGTTGCTGAACAAAAAGTTTGGAGAGCTCCTACAGAAGCTGAAATCGCAGCAGGCGTTCCGGCTGATGCTCACATTTCAATGATTCTTGAAACAGCTGATATCAAATCTACAGAACCATATGTAGAAGCCGGTACAGTTCATATATCAGGTATAACAGTATATCAAGTTTTAAGTGGTGCAGTAAATAAAGATATAACTGCAACTTACAAAGCTCAAATTGGCGATGGTTACGATTACAATGCGACTTTATATGCACACCAAGGTGACTATGCTTATACCTTCAACAATTTTGCATCAGATGATGCTGCTAGTACAACTGTTACAGTTAACGGTGAGGATATGGCATCAGCATGGAAAATGTACGATGCTCAAAAGATTGGTGATGACTCTTATGTAGGTACAAGATTAAATGAATCTGCAACTTCAACAATTGAAGACGAAACATTTGCTCTCGGTACGGGTGATGACCAGATAGCATTCCATACATACGATGGTTATGGTGATGACACAGTTATTACTACAGCAGGTGAAAAATTAGCATTGAATTTCTCAGCTTTGAGACCTGAAGGTGAATATTCTTCAGCTATTAAAAATGTTGATTATGCAATTGACGGAGATGATGTTGTTCTTTCAACAGTAACTTCTTACAAGGCAACTGCTACATTAGGTGCAGGTACTTTTGACGGAATCACATATAAAGCAGGTACTTATACATTTGAATTAAAACCGATTACAGAAGGTGTATTAAAAGGCAAAACAGCTTGGATTTGTACAGGTTCTGATGTAGAAGGTCAGAAAGTTTGGAGAGCTCCTTCAGCAGCTGAAATCGCAGCAGGCGTTTCTCCTGATGCTCAAATTTCAATGATTCTTGAAAACAGCGATATCAGAACAGGTTCTGCAACAGCAGGAGATGTTGCTATATCAGCTATCAAAGTATGGCAGACAGTTAATGATTTAGAAAAAGAAGTAACATCTTCTTATAAAACAGCAATATTCGGAACAGAAGAAGCATCTTATGCATTCAACAAGAAAATGTATGAAGCTCAGGGCTTAAATACAGTTACTGTTGAAGATTATGTAACAAACGTTGATTTGTTCGGTGATTCTGATGCAACTGTTAAAATTAACGTAAACGGCGTTATGACTGATTTAGAAGATTTAGAATATGCTCCTACCGATGCAGGTAAGAATAAATATACAGGTACAAGATTAAATGAATTAGCTGTTTCAACAAGTGAAGATGAAACATATAATCTTGGAACAGGTGATGACAGAGTTGTACTTAGCGGTAATTTTGGTGATGATACAGTTATTACTACAGAAGGTGAAGACTTAAATTTACAATTCGAAAATCCTGCATATGTAACTCATGAAATAGTAGGAAATGACGTTGTTCTTTCTACATCAAATTCATATATGGTAACTGCTAAATTAACAGCAGGTACTTATGACGGAATCGAATACAAAGCAGGCAATTATATGTTTGAATTAAAACCGATTACAGAAGGTGTATTAAAAGGCAAAACAGCTTGGATTTGTGTAGGTTCTGATGTAGAAGGTCAGAAAGTTTGGAGAGCTCCTTCAGCAGCTGAAATTGCAGCAGGCGTAGATAAAGATGCTCAAATCTCAATGATTCTTGAAACAGCTGATATTAAAGCAGGAACTGCTACAGCAGGAACTGTTGGTTTATCAGAAATAAAAGTATGGCAAGA
>JAFRHR010000011.1 GCA_017433195.1 bacterium | reverse complement strand
ATTATTGAAGGTAATAGCAGTAACCAAAACATAAATGAATATCTAAAACATCAATTAGAAAAATTAAAAGAATCAATGAGTTCTATAAATAAAATTTCTGTAAATTTAGTATTATCGACCAATGGTTCTAATATTTCTGAAGAAAACCATAAAAGACTTGTAGAGTTTAAAAGAAAGAATGGAATAATAAGTAATATTGAAATTCTAACTGATTCTAGCTTTTATATTGAAAAACAGCAAACAAAACAAGAACCATATTTTTTACCCATAGTTGATGATATTTGCAAATTCAATACCGCTATAAATTCAGGTATTGTGAATATAAGAGCATTTGATTTAGCAGAATTATTTAATCATTTTGATAACATAATACTAGATAAAAATATTAGAAAACTTTTATCTGGAACTATAAATAATAATATATTGGAAAGTTTAAAAAAAGATCCTCAAATGTTTTGGTATAAGAATAATGGTTTGTCAATAGTTTGTAAACGATTTGAGCCTAAAGAAATTGGAGGAAGAATTTCTTTAGAAATAGAGTCTCCATATATTGTTAATGGGGGTCAAACGGCAAAAACTATATACAATTATTATCTTGACAATAAAGATAATGAAGAAGCAATGTCTCCATTGTATAAAGCATTTGTTATGGCTAGAGTATATCAAACAACAAATGAGCAAGAAATAAACGAAATAGTGCAAGGAACAAATACTCAGAATAAGATAACCTTATTTGATTTAAAAAGTTCTAAACCTAATTTAAAATTGTACAAAGAATATTTTAGCCAACATAATATTTCTTTGTTAATTGAACGAAATATAGAAGAAGCTAAAATGGCAAAATCCATTAATTCCGACAAACTATTACAGTTATATTGTTCTATATATAAAGAAATTCCTCATAAAGCAAAAATTAGTATAGGAAAATTAACAGAAAATTATTATGACGAAGTTTATGATACTCCAGATATTTATAATGAATTGCTTAATTCTTTCCTTATATATGATTTTGTTATAAATGAGAATAAAAACCATAACGAAGAACATTTAAGACATTCAGCATTTAGTTTGATTTATTTGATTTGCAAAATCGATCCTTCTATAAAAGAAACAGTAGATAATAACAAATTATTAGTTAGCTATAATAAAGCTCTTGAATTAATTAATGAAATTGTTACAGAACAAAGGAGCAACGATATTAATTATACACCACATAATTTTTTCAAATCGGAATACTCAACAAAATGTATAAATGATAAATTAATAAAAAAACATGGAGATAATAATGCCTAATATTATTGATGTTACATACGCACAAACAGGACAAAGCACAAAGACTAACGAATACGGTATGAGAGAAATGCAGGAGAAAGCCTTTTCTGCTCGCAACTCCAAGTATTTATT
The DNA here is from genome assembly GCA_017433195.1 of bacterium. Taxonomy (GTDB): domain Bacteria; phylum Cyanobacteriota; class Vampirovibrionia; order Gastranaerophilales; family Gastranaerophilaceae; genus RGIG2479. The sequence goes on along the minus strand of JAFRHR010000011.1, from coordinate 31,971 downwards.
GATTAAAGCTCCTCCAGCTTCAGGGAAATCAAGAGCTTTAATGTTTATTGCATTAGATAAATTGGAACATCAAGGTATTAAAAAGGTTATTATTGCAGTCCCTGAACGAGCGATTGGTTCTTCTTTTAAGAAAACGGATTTAAAATCTCATGGTTTCTTTGCAAATTGGGAACCAGAGGATAAGTATAATTTATGTACGGCAGGAACGGATGAATCCAAAGTAACTTTATTCTCCAAGTTCTTAGATAGTGATTCAAAGATATTGATTTGCACACATGCAACATTGAGATATGCCTATGAAGAAGTGGAAGAAGCTAAATTTAATGATTGTTTGTTGGCGATTGATGAATTCCACCACGTTTCAGCCGATAGAGAAAGCAGTAAATTAGGAGAACTTCTCCATTCAGTTATGACGAAATCCAATGCCCATGTCGTTGCTATGACTGGTTCATATTTTAGAGGAGACGGAGTTCCTGTATTATCTCCAGAAGATGAAATTAAGTTTGATAAGGTTACATATAACTACTATGACCAACTTAACGGATACAATTATTTGAAGTCTTTAGGAATCGGATACCACTTCTATCAAGGGAAATACCTAAATGCTATTCATGAAATATTGGATACTGATAAGAAAACAATATTGCACATTCCGAATGTCAATTCTGGTGAAAGCACAAAAGAAAAATATGCCGAAGTTGATAAGATATTAGACGGTATAGGAACTCTTGAAAAACAAGATGAAGAAACAGGGGTTCTTTATATAAAAAGAAGAACAGACGGTAAAATAATAAAAGTTGCAGATTTGGTTGATGATAACCCAACAAACAGAGAAAAAGTAGTTAATTATTTAAAGAGTATAACCTCTGTAGATGATATGGATTTGATTATTGCACTTGGTATGGCAAAGGAAGGTTTTGACTGGCCATACTGTGAACACGCTTTAACTGTTGGTTATAGAGGTTCTTTGACTGAGATTATACAAATTATAGGTCGTTGTACAAGAGATAGCAAAAATAAAACTCATGCACAATTTACAAACCTTATTGCTCAACCAGATGCAGAAGATAGTGAAGTTACCGTTGCCGTAAATAATATGTTGAAAGCTATAACTTGCTCATTATTAATGGAACAGGTATTAGCACCTAATTTTAAGTTTAAGACAAGACTTCCTGATGATACAGAAGAAGCTCCAAAAGGTGTTATTAAGATTAAAGGATTCAAACAACCTTCTACAGCTAAGGTAAAAAGTATTGTTGATACTGATTTGAATGATTTGAAAGCTAAAGTTCTTCAAGATGATAATGTGGCAAAAGCATTAACAGGAAGTGTTGACCCAGAAGTCATAAATAAAGTTCTTATACCTAAGATAATTCAAACTACATACCCGGATTTAACTGATGAAGAAATAGAAGAAGTTAGACAATATGTAGTAGTTGATTCTGCAATTAAAACATCTGACATTGAACAATCTGGAGACAAACAGTTTATTAAAATGGCGAATAAGTTTGTTAATATTGATGATTTGAACATTGATTTGATTGATTCAATTAACCCATTCCAAAAAGCCTTTGAAATCTTATCTAAGTCTCTTGATAAGAAAACATTTAAGGTTATTCAAAACTGTGTTGAAGAAACCAGATTGCATATGACAGAAGAAGAAGCTATTATTCTATGGCCTAAGATAGTCAAATTCGTTAAAGAAATAGGTAGTGAACCAAATATATCTTCTTTTGACCCTCAAGAAAGACGAATGGCAGAAGCATTAATTCTGTTGAGAAAACTTAAACGTGAACGTGGAGCAAATAATTAATGGATATAGATAAAGAGTTAGAAAAGATATTCAATAGTGATGAATTGAATTTATTGAATGTAAAGCCTAAAGTTTCAAACAGTATTACATCTGATGAAAGATTAGTTAGGTCATTTGAGGAAATTAACGACTTTATAGATAAGAATGGTAAATTGCCAGAAGCTAATACCGATAACATTCTGGAAAGAAGTTTGTGCTTTAGATTACAAGGTATTATGGAAGATGCTGAAAAAGTAAGAAATTTAAAGCAGTATGACAGGCATGATATTTTAGCAGAAGAAATTAAAGCTCCAGAAACACTTGATGATATATTTGCAGATGATGAATTTGATTTGTTGTCTGATGATGTTGATATATTTACCTTGAAGAATGTACCCAAAGAGATTGCTAAGACTGATTTTGTGGCACGAAGAAAACCTTGTGCTAACTTTGAAGAATATGAGGAGATATTCAAGAAGTGCCAGAATGAATTAAAGTATGGAATTAGAACCCTTGAGAAATTCAATGAAAAGCAGATTGAAGAAGGACAAATGTTTGTATTGAATGGAGTTTTATTATATGTAGATAAACTCTATGACATTAAGCGTGTTGAAAGAGGTTATGAAAACAAGTTTGACGGTAGAACTCATTTAATTTTTGAAAACGGAACAGAATCCAATATGAGATTTCGTTCATTGTGTAAACGATTATTTGAAACCGGGAAACATATCTCAAATACTATTGATGAAAAAATGAAAAAGTTTAATAACATTCAAGACGAAGATAAACCAACTGGTTATATATATGTTCTGCAATCAAAGAGTAGAGAAAGCAGAATTAAAGAACTAAGGCATTTATATAAGATTGGTTATTGTGAAACAACTGTTGAAGAAAGAATTAAAAATGCTGCAAATGAACCAACCTATTTAATGGCACCAGTTAAAGTTGTTGCAGAATTCAAAACCTATAATATGAACACACAAAAGTTTGAAGATTTACTGCATAGATTTTTAGGACAATGCCAAGTAAGTATTGATGTATTTGATAATAATGGCACAAGACACACACCAAGAGAGTGGTTTCAAGTGCCGTTAGAAGTCATTGAACAGGCAATAAAGCTAATTGTTACTGGGGAAGTTGTTAATTATAGATATGATAGAGAAACAAAGACGATTCAGCTTATTTCCAATTAGCGAACCAACTTGCAAAGAGCGATATTATGGGATGTTCGGAGTTGTAGTAAAAGATTCCTTCATCTTCAGCATACTCTGATTCTTCCATTTGTTCCATAACTCTTTCATTATGTGCTTGAACCTTCCTGTTATGCTCATAGATGTCATTTATCATTTTTTTTCTCATTTGTGAACGTTTTACAGCTTCTCTATGACGTTCTTCCTTAGTTAAGCCGTCATTATTTTGGTATGGTGGTTCGGTTTTAAGTTTGTTATCCTTTATCAAGTCTACGATTTCAGCAAAACCTTTAATCTTTAATTCAATAGAATTATAGATTTCTTCATACCTACCTTTGTCAAAGTATTCAGCTTCGGTTTTACCGTCTAAGAAATCATCACCATATAATAACGAATTGAACCATAGGATTTGTTTTATAGAGAGTTTCTTTTCAGCGATATATGAAACATAGGAAGATAGGTCAAACAAGTTTTCATCTGGTATTGTAGGAAGTTCAACACCTAATTCTTTTGCTCTTTGTTGAATCGCTTTAAATCCAAACCCATTTGCTGTCATATTCCAATGAATAAAACTTACGTTAGGATAACGGTCAAATAATAACTTGAAGTTTTCAAGAGATAATCTTTCTGCTTCTTCTGTTGAATGACCTTGCAAGTGGTCTTTCAAGGAGAACCTAAATCCCTTCTGGGTTTTCTTATTAAAAATGACAATGCAAGATACATTCGGAGCAGGACTTGAACCGTTGTAAAATCCGTTACTTGCATAGTGTATGAAGTAACAATCACCTCTATTCAAAAAGTCTTGCAATTTGTTGTTCATATTCTTATTATACATAAAGAATATGTCAAAAACGGACATTACAAAATTATATAAATTCAAATTGCGTTCAAAGAGTGTTTAAAAAATGTTTTAATTTTAAGAATTAAATACAAAAAGACACAAAACTTATCAATAAAGTATCAGTTAGTTTGAGAGTGAATTATCTGTGAGTTTGAGAGTTTTTATCAGTCACTTTTAAAATTTTTCCCCCAGAATATAAAAAGTTTGAGAATTCTCTCAAACTTCCGGGGGTACTTTTCTCAATCTCTCTGATAATTTACAGTAAAGCCGAAAGTCGGCAGAAGAATATTTTTTCAAATGTCCCATTAAACCCCACCCACTTACCCATAAACCTTACCCAATACCCTTGCAGGTATACACACTATCACAAAACTCCTCAGGTTGGATACGAACTAGCTAAATCGTGAAACCATAGTAACCACGCCGTTTTTAGGCGTGTCCAAATATCAATATTTTGCAAACCGTGCAATAAAAATTCATTATTAGTTTGTAAATACTTATAACTTTTATATTATATTGCATGTTGAATGTTCTTAATATATATATTATAATATATTTAAATAATTTATAACATAAAGGTTAATAATATGGATAGTAAAACAATACTAAGACGCAATTACCAGAAGAAATTTGACGCATTAAAAAAAGTTATGATAGAAATTCCTCCACAGGGGTGGTTAAAAACCATCAGAGAATTTTTAGGCATGACAACTACTCAGCTTGCAAAACGAATTGGAGTTTCTCAGCCGAGAGTTTTTGCTATGGAAAAGAATGAAAAGAATATAAAAATATCTACAATGGAAAGAATTGCAGATGCTTTGGATTGCGATTTTGTGTATGCAATTGTTCCCAGAGAAAAATTCGATGATATTATTTATAAACAAGCGCAAAAGAAAGCAAAGAAGATTCTAAGCAAAGTTCATAAAAATATGGGGCTTGAAAATCAGCTTGCTGAAAAAAATGTGCTTGAAGATGTTTTAAAAGATATTGTAAGAGATTTGTTATACAAAAACGCAAAGAAGCTTTGGGATTAAAATAACTTTGTGCATTGATGCGTATTGACTTTTATTTAAAAATCGTTTAATATGGAGTTGTAATCCATAATAAACGAATATGATAAAAAGAAATCTTGAAAAATCAATAATAGAATTATCAAAACATTTTCCTGTAATTATGCTTACAGGACCTCGTCAGGTTGGAAAAACCACTTTGCTTGAAAATATTAGCAGGGATAGAGAATACATTACGCTTGATGATTTAGAGCAAAGGAGACTTGCCAAACAGGATCCTGCTCTATTTTTTCAAATTCATAAACCGCCATTATTTATTGATGAAATCCAATATGCGCCGGAATTATTTTCATATATAAAAATGTATGTTGATAAGAATAAAACGAATGGCGATTTTTGGATTACGGGTTCTCAAAAATTCCATCTGATGAAAAATGTTACAGAAACTTTGGCAGGAAGAGTTGCTATTATTGATTTACTCGGAATATCTCAAGCAGAGGAACAAGAACGTATTACAATTCCATTTTTACCTGATAAGAATTGGATAGAAAAAACTCTTGAAAATAAGCCCAATAATGAAGACATTACAGATATTTATAAAAAGATATTCAGAGGCAGCTATCCCAAACTTGTTGCAGATAAAGATATGCCAAGAGATATTTTTTACAGTTCATATGTGCAAACATACATAGAACGTGATGTAAAGGATTTGATGAAAATTGGTAATGAGCTTAAGTTTTTAACTTTCCTGAAAACAATTGCAGCAAGAACCGGTCAGTTAATAAATTATACGGATATCGCAAAAGATGTTGATATAGATGTAAAAACAGCTCAGAGTTGGACATCTATTTTAGAAACCTCAGGTATAATAAAAATGCTCTATCCATACCACAATAATTTAACAAAAAGAGCTATAAAAACTCCTAAAATGTATTTTTTAGATACGGGTTTATGCTCATATCTTTGCGGCTGGGATTCACCGACAACTCTTATGAATGGAACCATGAGCGGGAATATATTAGAAACTTTCGCCTTTGCAGAAATTATAAAAAGTTATTGGAATAATGCAAAACAATTAAATATTTATTTTTATAGAGATACCGATCAAAAAGAAATCGATTTTGTAATTGAAACTAACGAAACATTGTATCCGATTGAAGTAAAAAAGACAGCAAATCCTACAGGAGTTAAGCTTTGGTTTAATGTATTAAAGGACACAGGAAAATCATTAGGTGATGGTGCTGTGATTTGTTTATACAATTCAATTTTACCAATTAAAGAAAATATAACAGCAATTCCGGTTAGTTATATATAATTGTTATTAATTTGTTTGTTAGTTCTTAATATTTTACCTTCCGACTAGCTTCCAAGTTTGGGAGTTGGTAAATTCAAAACGGATTTTTTGTCCGGAAAGTGTCAGATGGGAATGTTCGATTATATTTGGATTTAAGCGATTTGGGCGGATTTATTGTGGAAAGTTGCCGCCAAATTGTGGACAATAAAGTGACTTTCTGAGTAGTTTCAGTCAACCACTCGGAAGGGGGTTAAGTTCAAACACCAAGCCAAAACTCAGCAGAAAAATATTTTTTCAAATGTCCTATTAAACCCCACCCATTAAAATCCAATCATGGTTACTATATCCACAAACTCTTAAAACTGCTCAGGTTGTCTTGCTGCGCTCGCATTAAACGTGCCTACGTGTTTTGCTTCAAAGAACTTCGTTCTTTTTGCAAAAACACTTCGCACTCTGCTCGCTTGCGCTGGACACGAACCTGTTAAGTCTTAAAACGCTTGCTATGTCACTATTTATCTTAACTCTGTTTTCAGACAAGTCAAGTCTATCAAGTAATAATAATGCGTTTTTTAGACACATTTCGTATCAATTGCTAAAAATGAACCGATATCAGTCTTAGTTTATTACGGAGTTGTACTCCGGATTAAACTAGTTTATTTATTTAAAATATACTTTTCAGCATTCAGATGGAATACCTTTTCTTTTTCTTCCTCGGTTAATTCTAAAGTCTCCATATATTTCATCATTTCAGACAAACATTCATAAGGATAATCTGAAGCAAAAATAATGCTGTCTATACCAAGAGCTTTCATAGTACATTCAAAAGCAAGTTTAGACATATTACCGCTTGTTGTTACAACAACATTTTTATTTTTAAAGTAGTATGAAACCGGATGTTTCATTTTTACTTCATCATCTTTAATCCATTCAAAACGATTATCAACTCTATCCATTATGAATGGGAAGTATTCACCCAAATGACCAAGAATCATCCTTAAGTTAGGGAATTTATCAAATGTTCCGTTTAATATAAGCCTTAATGATGTTTTCATCGCATCTAAGCCAAAACCAAGCCCCGGTGATGAATATACATAACCCATATCTTTCATATCTTTGTCATCTGATGCTTGCGGATGAACATAAAATGCACATCCCAACTCTTCTGCTTTTGCAAGCAAAGGAAGATATTTTTCTTCATATAAATGTTCATTTTTATAATTAGAATGGGTGTGCCAATATTTGAAACCAAGTTCATTTACACAGCGTTCAAGTTCTTTTATAGCTTCATCAACATAAGGGGTTGGTAAAACTGCAGCTCCTAAGAAACGACCGGGGTATTTTTTTATAATTTCAGCAACCGCATCATTAGATTTCTTTGCAAAATATACAGCTTCTTTTTCAGGTAATTCTTCTAAAGCGGGAGATGATGACATAACAGCAACATCGATACCGTTTTTATCCATTACTGCAACTCTTTCTGCTCCGAAATTCATTAATTCGTCAATAACAGGATATTCATTTGTTACCCCATCGAAATGAGCAAAAACTTTATCTCTTACTTCAAAAATTTTAGTTTCCGGATAATATCTCATCGCACTATCTCTTGTGGAAAGATATTCCATTAATTCAGGTAAGTAATAGTGAAATTCACAGTCAATTATTTTCATAATATTCTCCCTTCTATAATTACCTATCATACTACGATAAAATATTTTTGCCTTATTGTAAAATAATTGCAATTTTAAGAAAATGACTGTAAAGTGAGATAATTAATTATAGTTATGTTAAAATGTTCAAATATATAATTAAAATAATACATGAATTTATATACAAGAACATTTAAAATAATCTGGAGAGATAAATGAATAAGAAAATTACCTTATTATCATTAACAATAATGGGTGTGTTGTCCCTTTTTGTTTTTACTCCTTGTTTTGCAGTTGATAGAAATGATTTAAATGTAGAGTTTTTCACCCGTTTCAATGATGATTACTTGTTCCAATATGTTAATGAAGCAATAGACAATAACCACAATGCAAAGCAGGCAACAATAAGGGTAGAAGAATACAGACAGGGCATGAAAACACAGTTAGCTCAAGAATTACCGAGTTTAAGTGTGGCTGCAAACTATTTGGGGGTACATGTTCCTGAAATAAGTCCTGCCTTTAGTAATATAAGAAAAAACAACTTTGTTTTACCCTTTATTGTAAATTATGAGGCAGATTTTCTCCTAAAAAACAGAGATAAAACCAAAAGTGCAAAGAAAAGTTATGAAATGAGTAAGTTTGATGAGCAGTCTGTATATTTAGCATTATTAACAGATGTTGCAACAGTTTACACAAATATTCTTGAATACGATAAATTAATTGAAGAGCAAGAAAAAATTGTTGAAAATTATAATCAAATTTTAAATAATAATAGCAAAAAACTTTCTCGCGGGATTATTAATACAACAGAATTAAACAATTCAAATGCCAAATTAGAGGATGCTAATATAACATTAGAAAATTTGTTGAAACAAAGAGAAATTCTTTTAATGCAATTTGTTGTTTTAATTGGAAGAAATGCTGAGAATTCAAATAATATTGCAAGAGGGTCTATTGATGATTTTGAATATTCAGCGGTTATACCTAATGAAATAGAATCAGATGTTATCTTTTCAAGACCTGACGTTAAAAGAGCAGAAGCAGGGTTAGAGAAAGCAAAAATCGATATTCGTGTTGCAAGAAAAGAATTCTTGCCAAGGTTCAATATAACAGGAATTTGGGCATTTAATACTATTGCACCAGGTTCGTTTTTCTCATGGGAAACTTCATTAGCAGCACTGGTTGCTGGTGCAACACAGGATATATTCACAGGCGGAAGAAAAATTGCAAACTTAAAATATAAAAAAGCTAAGTATGAAGAACTTTTTGAGCAATACAGGCAAACTGATTTAGAAGCGGTAAAAGAGGTTAATACATCTCTTTGCATAATTAAGCATGATACAGAAGTTGAAAACGGAGTTAATGAAAAACTAAAATTAGAAGCGATGAATCTGAATAATGCAGATAAAATGTTGAGCCAAGGGGTTATTTCAAAATCTCAGTATCTAAATTCAGAAAACTTATATATTTCAAAAGATATGGCTTCAACAAAAGCAAAAACTCAAAGATTGGTTAATTATTATACGTTATATAAAACCGTAGGGGGTAAATTATAAATGAAAAAGAAAATTTTACTATTGATAATCGTTATTTTAGCAGTCATAATTTGCTTTTTTGCATTTAAAAAAGAAAATAAGGAAAATGAGACTGAATTGACACTATATGGCAATATTGAAATAAGACAAATTGACTTGTCTTTTCAAGTTCCCGGCTTGGTTTCAAAGCTTCTGAAAGAAGAAGGGGATGCAGTTAAAAAAGGTGAATTAATTGCAGTTATGGATGAATCCGACTATGATGCAAACTTCAAAAGGGCAACTGCAGAAGTGGACAGAACTCTTGCTGTTCAAAAAGATGCAACTGATAAATATAACAGATACGCACCTTTAGGTGTTGATGATACAGTTTCTAAACAAGAAGTTGAATCGTTGTATAACGCACAAAATAAAGCAAATGCAGATTATAAAGCAGCAGTTGCAAACAAAGATTATTTAAGTAATCAATTAAAATACACAAAGCTTTATGCCCCTGAAGACGGGACTATAATGGTTCGTATAGTTGAACCCGGAAGTAATGTTCAAAAAGGTCAGCCTGTTTATACGATGGCAAAAACTAATCCTGTTTGGGTTAGAGCATATATTAATGAAAAAGAATTAGGCAATATCAAATACGATCAAAAGGTAAATGTATATACAGATACAGTGAACCCTCAAACAGGAGAAAAACGAGAATACAAAGGTCAAATCGGATATATCTCACCTGTTGCAGAGTTTACACCTAAAACAGTTCAATCAACAGACATAAGAACAGATTTAGTCTATCGTATAAGAGTTTATATTGATGATACAGATGAATTTTTAAGACAGGGTATGCCTGTAACAATAAAAGTAGACTTAACTTCAGAGGATAATCAAGACAATAATGCAGACGGTAACAATTAAGAATTTAACAAAAAAATTCGGTTCTACCGTTGCTATTGATAATCTGTCATTAAATATTGAAAAAGGAAAAATTACAGGTTTAATTGGTGCTGACGGAGCAGGAAAAACCACACTTTTAAGAACTATTATAGGTTTATTATTACCAAGTGAGGGCGAAATAGATGTGCTTGGGTTTAACCCTGAAACTCAAAAAAATGAATTAAATCAGCATATCGGTTATATGCCACAAAAGTTTGGTTTATATGAAGACTTAACTGTTATTGAAAATTTAAATCTATATGCTGATTTAAAAGGGGTAAATATATCTGGTAATAGTAACTTTGAGGAGTGCAATGCAAGACAAAAAAAATATGGAATACTGCCAATGCACTCCGACCAAATATCTACGTGCGTAGCACTTGAAAAAATGCTTGAATTTACATCACTTGCTCCATTTCAAGACAGACTTGCAGGTGCTTTATCCGGCGGTATGAAACAAAAATTGGGGCTTGCCTGCACATTGCTTGGAAATCCTGAATTCCTACTTTTAGATGAACCTTCTGTCGGGGTTGACCCGATTTCCAGAAGGGATTTGATGAAAATGGTAAGAAACATGATATCTCCTGAAACAACTGTTTTATGGTCAACTGCTTATCTTGATGAAGCTCATAGTTTTGACACTGCGGTTGTATTAGATAAAGGGAAAGTTATATACGAGGGGAAACCTCACGACCTTGCACCAACACCACAGGAGTTTGAAAATAAAGTTATTGACTTAATGGGCGGGTATAACAAAGAAGAATCTTTAATCGCTAAAAACTATGATTATAAAGCACCTGACGTTGAATTAACTGTTGAAGCGGATAATTTAGAAAAAAGGTACGGGAATTTTTATGCAGTTAAAAATAATACTTTTAAAATTAAAAAAGGCGAAATATTCGGGCTTTTAGGACCAAATGGTGCAGGGAAATCAACTTCATTTAAAATGATGTGCGGACTTGCAAAACCAACATCAGGAACAGCAAGAATTATGGGCATTGATATTATCAAACACCCTGCAAAAGCACGTTCAAATCTTGGTTATATGGCTCAAAAATTTTCACTTTACGGAAGTTTAACTGTCAGACAAAATCTCAATTTTTTTGCACTTGTCTATGGTATTTCAATATTAAAACGTAAAGCAAAAGTTGATGAAATAATAGAAGTATTTGGTTTAAAAGAATATGAAAAATGTCCTGCTGAAGAATTGCCGTTGGGCTTAAAACAACGACTTTCAATGGCTGCGGCTTTGATTCATAATCCTCCTGTTTTGTTTCTGGATGAACCTACCTCGGGTGTTGATGTTTTGACAAGACGTGATTTTTGGAATCATATTACATCACTTGCAAAAAAAGGAGTAACAATCCTTGTTACGACACACTTTATGGACGAAGCAGAATTTTGTGACAGAATAAGTCTTTTTTATAAAGGTCAGACCATTGCGATTGGTACACCTGAAGAACTTAAACAAAAAGCAGGTGCAAACGATATGGAAACGGCATTTATAAACCTTATAAAAGAAAGCGAGGTTGATAAATGAAAATTTTACTAGCCTTAATAAAAAAAGAGATAAAGCAAATATTGAGAGACCCTTCAAGTATAATAATAGCTTTTGTTTTACCGTTTATATCAATAATGATTTATATGTACGGAATAAACCTTGATTCCGTAAAAATAACAATGGGTGTAAAAAATGATGATAATTCACCTGAAGTTGCTACATTAGTTAAGTCTTTCGGGCATAGTAAATATATTAATTCAATAAATTATGACAATATGGAAGATATTAAAACCGCCGTTTTAAGATCTAAAATTAAAGGTGCGGTTGTAATACCAAATGATTTTTCTACAAAACTTTCAAGAGGTGAAAAGGCTGATTTATTAGTTATAACTGACGGCTCGGAAACAAATACCGCAAATTATGTTCAAAGTTATGCCATAACAATTGCTAATCAATGGCTTTCTTCAAGTAAATTTTCAAGAAAAATAAAAAGACCCGTAATTACTGCTGAATCAAGAACATGGTATAATCCTGATTTGAATTCGCACTATTTTATTGTTCCGGGTTCTATTGCTATAACAATGACTTTAATCGGAATTCTACTTACCTCTCTTGTCGTTGCAAGGGAATGGGAACGAGGGACAATGGAAGCACTTCTTTCAACATCAGTTAAACCAATCCATATTGTATTAGGAAAATATATTCCTTATTTTGTTTTGGGAATGATGTCTATGGCTTTTAATGTTTTTCTGTGTGTCGGTATTTTTAAAATACCTTTTAGAGGAAACTATTTTATATTGTTTGTCGTAAGCGGACTTTTCCTTTTTACTTCTCTTGGGATAGGTTTAACAGTATCTTCTAAATTAAAAAATCAGTTTCTTTCAAGTATGGTTGCAATGAGTTTGGGATTTATGCCTGCTTTAATGCTTTCGGGGCTAATGTATCCAATAAATTCAATGCCTGAGTTTTTCCAGCATTTAACAAGAATTATTCCTCCAAGATATTATGTTTCTTTTATTGAAAGTGAATTTATGGCAGGAACAATTCCGGAAATAGTAATTGCAAATGCAATATTTTTGACAATTTTAGGCTGTTTATTATTCATTGCTGTCTATATGAATACTTCTACAAGATTGGATGGTAATAAATGATTAGAGAATTTTTACGTCGGGTTGCGGCATTAATAAAAAAAGAATTTATAACTATATGGAATGATCCTAAAACAAAAGGCATAATAATCGGTATGCCGCTTATGCAGCTTCTAATTTTTTCAAATACCTCAACAATGGAAGTACAAAACATTGATACAGTAATTTTAGACCGTTCAAAAAGTGTTGAAAGCCGAGAATTAATTTCCAGATTTGAGTATTCACCGAGATTTAGAGGTTTTTATTATGTTGATAATGAAGATGATTTTAAAAAGTACTTTGATGTTCAAAAAGTTCAAATCGGTTTGAATATACCGAACGATTTTTCAAGAAAAGTAAAATCAGGAAAAGGTGCAATTGTTCAGGTTATTTCAGATGGAAGACAGACAAATTCTGCCGCAATTGGAGCCGGTTATGCAGGACAAATAATTTCAGGTTATAGCAATGATTTAATGGGAGATCCCGATACGGGTATTAATATAACAGTAAGAAATTGGTTTAATCCTAATCTCAAATATAAATGGTATATTTTGACAATTATAGTTTCTATGTTATCCCTTGTAACGACTTTGATTTTAACATCACTTTCAATTGCAAGAGAAAGAGAATTAGGGACTTTTGACCAACTTATAGTCAGTCCTCTTTCTTCTTTTGAAATTTTACTCGGGAAGTCAATTCCACCATTATGTATAGCTATGACTTTAACAATGATTATGACAGGGATAATTATAGTCTTTTTTAAAATCCCTTTTGTAGGTTCAGTACCTTTATTCCTCCTTTCTATGACAATATCATTGCTTGCAATTGTCGGTGTGGGCTTATTTATTTCAGCAATCAGCAATACTCAGCAGCAAGCAATTCTGTCTGCTATGACATTTATGATGCCGGCAGTACTATTGTCGGGATTTCTATCACCTGTTGAAGATATGCCGATTGGTTTGCAGTATTTAACATACTTAGATCCTGTAAGATTCTTCATGGTGCTATCACGTGGAATATTCTTAAAGGGAATGGGTTTAAGCGATGTAATGGCAAATATAATCCCGCTAATAATAATTGCCACAATAACATTAACACTTGCAAGCAGGACATTTAAAAGAAAATTAGGATAAATGTTAAACACAAAACATCTCAAAAAGTATCAGTAACTTTGAGAATGGATTATCAGACGATTTGAGAATTTGTATCAGCGGATTTGCGGACGGACGACACGAAGTTAGTCCGGATAGCGAGGAAATTGAGCAAACTTGAACCAAAGGTTCAATTGCGAAACTTTCTGAGCGTGGAGCAAATCCAAGACGGGAGTTTTGAAATTCTTCCACCAAAAGTTAAAAAGTTTGAGAATCCTCTCAAACTTCCGGGGGCACTTTTCTCAATCTCTCTGATAATTTACAGCCAAACTTCGGCAAAAATATTTTTTTCAAATGTCCCATTAAACCCCATTTTGAAATAGATATTATAAAAGGGCTTGAGATACCTCAAGCCCTCTAAATGAAAAAACTCCTCAAAAAGTGCCAAAATCGAACTTTTTGTGAAAAGTTGTATTCCACTATTATCAATACTCCTATGGATTTCTTCTATAAATTGCAAGGTTTTAAATGTGCATAAAATGCTTTTACTGTGCTCTTACATGTCCCATTCTTTGAATATCCTCGTCTGTTCGGTTTCCAAAGATTTCAATTTTGCTTAATTCATGCTCTATTGCACTAAATTCTTCTTCCGTTAATTCAACATCAGCAGAGCCAAGATTTTCAACAATTCTTTCATCTTTTCTCATGCCGGGAATCGGTACAACAAAGTCGTTTTTATGTAACATCCAAGCAAGAGAAATTTGGGCAGGAGTGCATTTTTTAGTATTTGCAAAATCATATAGCATATCTAATAACGGCTGATTTTTCTCTACATTTTCAGGTTTAAATCTTGTAATTGCAAGACGGACATCATCACCTTTGTATTGAGTATCCTTATTGTATTTGCCTGACAAAAATCCGCTTGCCATAGGCGAAAATGCAACAAATCCTATATTTAATTCTTTACACAAAGGAATTACATCACATTCAAACATTCTTTCCATCATAGAATATTCACTTTGAATGGCTGATAGGGGTGTAACTGCATGTGCTTTTTTAATCTGTTCAACATTAGACTGAGATTGTCCCCAACCCTTAATTTTACCCTCACTAATCAGTTCGCCCATTATTTCAGCAACTTCTTCGGGATTTGAATCAAGAGGAACTCTATGCTCATAATAAATATCAACATAATCTGTTTGAAGTCTTTTTAAAGAATCTTCAAGTGCGTTTTTTATTGCTTTTTTGGATAGTTTACTTTCAGCCCAACCCTGTTGATTAGGGAATAAAAACGGTGAGAATTTCGTTGTAATAACAACTTTATCTCTGAAAGGCTTAACTGCTTCACCTACTAATTCTTCATTTACAAAAGGACCGTATCCTTCAGCCGTATCAAATAAAGTACACCCTAAATCGTAGGCTTTTCTTATAAGTCGTATAGATTCTTCTTTTGGTGGTAATGCCCCATAGCCATGAGAAAATCCCATACAGCCCATACCAACTGCAGAAACTTCAATATCTCTTAATTTTCTGAATTTCATAGTTACATCTCCTTATTATTTTGCGAAACACCTAAAACCTATGTCTTATATATTAGCATAAAATATGCATAAGGGCTTGTTTGTGATAATATAACCTCATAAATAGGAGGGTTTATATGAGCATATACGGACAAACAAAAGGAACGGAATTTGAAAAACAAATTGCACAATTAGCAACAGGCGAGGCTATGGGTGGCATGATGTATTATGCAATGGCTCGCATTGCACAAGATTTCGGTTTGGAAGAAGTTGCAAAAGAATTTATCGGACTTGGTAATCAAGAAGTAAACCATGCAGGTTTTTATGCTACATTAAACGGTAAATATCCAAACAACGAGAAAGATTTTTGGAAATTAGTTAAAGGTTTATCAAAAGCAGAATATAAAGGGGAAGGTAATATTAATAAACTTGCTGATGCACTTCGCTCTTATGGTTTGATAGAAGCGGCAGATAGCGTTGAATATTTTGCACTTCAAGAAAAACACCATGGAATTAAAACAGAAGATATTTACAATAAATATGCTCCAAAAGAAGAAACAACAAAACCTGGAAAAGTCTATGTATGTTCAGTCTGTGGGTTTGAATATGAAGGCGAATTAGATAACGAACCTGATGATTACAAATGCCCTATTTGCGGTTGTGTAAAAGGTGTGTTCAAACTAGCAGATATTTAAGAGGTGATTATGCAAAAAATAAATGTAATTGAATACTTACCAAAAATTATGACAGAACTTGAAAAAGGTATTTTGGTAAATACTAAAAATGGTAATAAATTAAACACAATGACTATTGCATGGGGGCAAATAGGTATTGAGTGGAATAAATTTGTATTTACAACATACATTAGACACACAAGATTTACTCACGAACAAATTGAAGCCTCAAAAGAATTTAGCTTATCAAAAAAGTATCAGTTAGTTTGAGAATGAATTATCAGTGAGTTTTGGAATTTGTATCACTGAGTTTTGAAGTATTTCCCCCAGAATGTAAAAAGTTTGAGAATTCTCTCAAACTTCCGGGGGTACTTTTCTCAATCTCTCTGATAATTTACATCAAATGTCCCATTAAAACCCAATCGAATTTTCACTAGAAACAAAATTTCAAAATATTAGAGGGTTCGAGACATCTCAAACCCTCTAAATAAAAAATTCTCCCCAGGCTGGACTCGAACCAGCAACCTATCGGTTAACAGCCGATCGCTCCGCCATTGAGCTACTGAGGAATTTCTCTACAAATATACTACCAAAGACATTCTCTTTTGTAAAGTATTTTATTTTTTATTCCTCCATTTACACGACTTCCGCTCCCTGTCCGTCTTTACCATAAATTACATCCCTACATAAATCAGTCCTTATTCATTTACCACACCCTTTCCATGCTAAAATTTATCTTTACCCCAACTCATACATTTGATGCGTTTTTGTTTATTTGTTTTGGTGTATAATAATACTTACTGTGGGGAAATGGCACCTGTGAAGTTAAAAATTTTCAAGATAGTATTATTATTCATGCTTTTGCTTTCCGGAAACTGTGTTTTTGCTATAAAAGACAGACCTCAGGAGCTTATGACTATTGAAGAAAACGCAAAGCTTTCTATCGCAGATTGCCTTAACATAGCACTTCACAACAACCCAACACTTCAAAAATACAAGTACAACTGGATGATTGCTCGTCAAGATCTGAGCATTTCAAAATCTGCATATTTCCCTACAATTGGTGCCGAGGCAGGATTTAGCAAATTTTACGGCAGAACAGACGGATATTCATATTCTTCAAAAGATTTCCCCTCCGTCGGTGTAACCCTACAAGAACTTATCTGGGACTTCGGAAAAACTTTTGCCGACATAAACATGAATAAATTTAACGTAATTGTCGCAAAATACGCATTTGAAGACATGTCATGGGTTAAAATGTATGATGTAAAAGTAAACTATTACAAAGTCCTTGCAGCAAAAGCAACCGTTGAAGTCGAAGGATTTAACGTAAAGCTCAACGAGCGCAACTATCAAAGAGTAAAAGCATACTTTGAAGAAGGTATCCGTTCAAGAATAGATTTAGTAAACGCAGAGGCAAACCTGAGTGATTCAAAAGTTAAACTAATCGAGGCTGAAAAAGCGTACAAAGAGGCTGTTGTAGCCCTAAATAACACAATGTACGTTATGAATGCACCCGATTACGAACTTATCGAAACAGATTCGTTCAACATATCAGCAATGACCCCTCCAACAAACCTTTTATCCACAAATTATAACGATATCTCTGATAATCCGTCAGGAATTGATGATGCCCTTTTAGCGTCAAGTGTTCAACAGACCGACTACATGGGCGGATATAAAATGCCTGAATTCGGATACACATTTGATGAGTGCTACGACCTTGCATTACAATACCGCTGCGATTTACAGGTACTCAAGCAAACCGTAAACGTTATGAAAGAATCACTAAAAGTCATAAAACGTCAATATATGCCAAAATTAACAGGCAACCTTAGTTATGATTATGACAGAGTAAACTCAATTAACGACAATTCATTTTATATAGGATTGAATTTAAAAACTTCATTAAACCCTTTAAAAACAAAACACGAAATTGATATAGGAAAAATAAAAGTTCTAAGAGCACAAGTAGAAGCCGACAACAAAGCCAAAGATATTTATTTTGATTTACAAAAATACTTTGTCCAGATGCGTGAATATGAAAGACAAATTCCTATAATGGCAGCAAAAGTAAAACAAACTATGGAAAATCTTGAACTTGCAGACGGACGTTATGCAGTTGGTTTATCGGATTATATAGAACTTCAGGACGCAAGAGCAAAATACAACAATGCACAGATAAATTACATACTTACCGTGTTCAACTACAATATAGCCAAGACAAAAGTTGAGCAAACAACGGCACTTCCGCCTAACGGAATGGAGCCTGAAGACCTCAAATAAGGAGAATTATGGAAAAAATACAAAAATGGAATAAAAAGAAAATAGGAATTGCAGCCCTAATTATCATTGCAATATTTACGGGCATCTTTTTTGCAAAAACACAAAAAACAGCAAGCACATACGTAACAAAACCGATAGAAAAGCGAACAATCACAGAAGTTGTTGAGGCATCGGGAACTATAAACCCCGTAAATACAGTCAGCGTAGGTTCTACTGTTTCAGGTTTAATCAGTGCAATTTATGCAGATTTCAATTCAACCGTCAAAAAAGGTCAGCTCCTTGCGGAAATTGACCCCAGAACTTTTCAGGCAAGCGTAGATCAAAATCTTGCATCTATAAACAACGCAAAAGCAACTTTGGCACAGGCAGAAGCAGCTTTGGAAATGAGCACAAAAACTTACACTCGTTACCAAAACCTTTATAAAAAGAATTTCATACCGAGAAGCGAACTCGATCAGGCAGAAGCAGACTACAAAACCAACAAAGCAAAAGTTGCTGCAGCAAGGGCACAAATAACACAAACCTCTGCACAATATCAAAATTCACTTGTAAACTTAAACTATACAAAAATAATTTCACCCGTTGACGGCGTTGTAATTTCAAGAAAAATAGACCTCGGACAACCTGTTGCCGCAAGTTTTCAGGCTCCCGAACTTTTCACAATCGCTCAGGACTTAGAAAAAATGCAAATTGAAGTAAGCGTTTCAGAAGCCGATATCGGAAAAGTAAAAGAAGGGCAGGAAGTAATTTACACTCTTGACGGGTATCCGAACAGCGTTTTTGACGGCAAAGTTACTCAGGTCAGAATTTCGCCGACAACAGTTTCAAATGTCGTAACTTACTCAGTAATCGTAAAGGTAGACAACGAGGACTTAAAATTAAAACCCGGAATGACAGCAAACGTTTCAATAATAACCGCAAAAAACGAAGACGTTTTGTGTGTACCGAATATGGCATTAAAATTTGCACCAAACAAAACAGACAAGTACGAAAAGCAGGGAATTTGGCTCTTACAGAGAGGAAAACTTGTCAGAAAAAATGTTGAAATCGGAGCAAGTGACGAAAGTTACACACAGGTTACGGGCGACATAAAAGAAGGCGAAAAAGTTGTAATTTCAACAAAAAATGCAAATTCAAAAAAACGTTCAATGCCGCCAAGAATGTAAAAGAAAGAAAAAATGGCTTTAATAGAAGTTAAAAACTTAATAAAGACTTATATAACAGGCGATGAGGTTTTCTATGCGCTGAATGACGTTTCTCTGTCGGTTGAAGAAGGCGAATTTGTTGCCATAATGGGAACATCAGGCTCCGGAAAATCCACCTTTATGAATATGATAGGAACGCTTGATAAACCGACATCGGGCTCATATTACTTAGACGGAGTAGATGTCTTAAAACTTTCACAGGATGAACTTTCTGATATAAGAAACCTTAAAATAGGGTTTGTTTTTCAGGGATTTAATCTGATTTCAAGAACATCTGCACTTGAAAATGTTGAATTACCTATGATTTATAAAGGTATACCCGAAGAAGAACGTCATATAAGAGCAAGAGAAGCCTTAAAAATCGTAGGGTTAGATAAAAAAGAACAAAATATGCCGAACCAGATGTCAGGCGGACAGCAGCAGAGAGTAGCAATTGCAAGGGCTTTGGTAAACGATGCGCCTTTGATTTTGGCTGATGAACCGACAGGAAACCTTGATACAAAAACAAGTATTGATGTTATGGAATTTTTTGTAAAACTCAATCGAGACACAGGAAAAACTATCGTTCTTGTAACTCACGAACCCGATATTGCGGAATACTGCAAACGTGTCGTAAGGTTTAAAGACGGAAAAATTATTGAAGACAAATTAAACAAACAAAAAGCAGGATAAAAATGATTGATTTCAAATCTACATTTAAAATTGCAATAAAGTCACTGAACGTTAACAAAATGCGCTCTGCTCTGACGAGTTTGGGTATAATTATAGGTGTCAGTGCAGTTATTGTAATGCTTGCGGTCGGAAGCGGTGCAAGTGAAAAAGTAACCAAAGATATGGAATCAATGGGAAGCAACCTCTTGACCGTACGCTCAGCCTCTGTCAAAACAGGCGGTGTAAGTATGGGAATGGGTTCAAAACCATCACTAACCTTAAAAGATGCAACAGCAATAAGAAAAAGTGCAAGAGGTGTTGATGCGGTTGCACCTGTTTCATCCGAAAACAAGCAATTGGCTTTCGGAAACCAAAACTGGTCAACAACAGTTTACGGAACAAACCCGAAGTATTTTTACGTTAAAAACTACGAAATAGAATCAGGCAGGCTCTTATCATTTGACGATTTGCAAAATTATGCAAAAGTTGCGGTAATCGGCTCAACCGTAGCAACAGAACTTTTCGGAGATTTAGATCCGATAAATAAGGTAATAAGAGTCGGAAACGTACCTTTCAAAGTCATAGGATTGCTTAAAGCAAAAGGTCAAAGCGGACCTTTTGACCAGGATGATGCAATTTTTATCCCGATTACAACCGCACAGAAAAAAGTCTTCGGAACGGCTTTCCCCGGACAAGTTAATATGATTATTGTAAAAGCCGAAGATACGGAAATTGTTAATACATTAGAAGAAGATATAAACGATATTTTAATGACAAGACACAATATAGGAAAATATCAGGAAAAAGATTTTGAGATAAGAAATTCAGCAGAATTTCAGGAAAAAATGAAATCAACAGTTAAAACCTTTGCGCTTCTGCTTGCAGCGATTGCATCGGTTTCATTACTTGTCGGAGGTATCGGCATTATGAACATAATGCTTGTATCTGTTACCGAAAGAACAAAAGAAATCGGAATAAGAATTGCAATAGGTGCAAGAGCATCGGATATAAGATGGCAGTTTTTAATAGAATCCTTTATGCTTTCAATGATAGGCGGACTAATCGGAGTTGTTTTGGGAGTCGGAATATCTTTCGGCATAAAACTTTTCACAACAGCACTTTCTCCGAGTGTTTCACTGTTCTCTGTTTTCCTTTCATTAGGATTTTCAAGCATTGTCGGAATAGGCTTCGGCTATTACCCCGCATACAAAGCCTCTCTCTTAAACCCAATCGATGCTTTGAGATATGAATAAATTACATAGCACCGGCAAAGGAATTAAAATAATCGGTTATGATATTTACCATCATCGGCAAAATCCAAACCATTATTGCCGCACCCAAAACAGGTTTAAACAGGAAGCTCAATTGGAATACGTTAACCTGAGGTGCTGTTTTTGAGATAACACCCAAAATAATATCCTGTCCTAATGTTGCAAGAAGTATAGGCGCCGCAGTCTGCAACCCCATAAACAAAACGTTTGAGGATAAATGAATCAGATAATTCATACTTACAATTTGGTCAAGCGGAATTGTAGTTGCATACATCGGAAACAGAGTAAAACTTTTTATTAAAGTCCTTAATATCCAATACAAACCTCCGACCTGAATAAAAATCAAAATCCCCATAAAGGCAAAAAATCTGCCTAAAATAGAAGTCTGGCTTTGTGTTGTCGGATCGAGAACCATTGCAGAAGACAAACCCATCTGCATATTCATCATATCTGCACCCGCTTCAACTGCAATTAAAACGAGCTGCGCCATATAACCTATCATAGCCCCAACGGCTAAATTAAGTACTATTCCCAATGTAGGAGAAAAGCCCTGCGGAGGATTTACAGGTTTAAAAGCGACAACAAGAATAACGGTAAAAATCAGTGTAAGAGCTATTTTTACAATTGAATTTATTTCTTTTCTGTTAAAAATAGGAGCAAATCTTATAAAGCCCAAAACTCTTGCAAAAACCATTATCCCTGCAGATAATCCTGCGGTAATCATAGGAAACTGTGATGCCAATATATCCAGAAATCTTTCCATTACTTAACCTCTTTCAAAACAGGAGGCAAGTCAAAAGACGGTAATTCCGGAGGGCAGTCCAATGTAACTATATGATAACCGCTATTATTTGATATTTTAGCATTTTTCTTAGTCACATTAACAGCAAAATTACTTACTTTATCTCCGTTTTTAACCTGAAATTCAGAACGTCCTTCTTTAAGGCATTTTATAATCGCAACTGAAGTCCCTTCTGTTAATGTAACAACATTGGAAACATCAACAATGCCGTCTTTGTTTGTTGTAATTTCAGATATTTCATTATCAGACAGTAATATGTAATTCTCCATCGCATTTGCGTTGAGTGAAATACCTAATAAACAACATATTAAAATTACAATTTTCTTCATATTATCTGCCTATAATTTTATTAGTTTCAACAAAATTTGCTTTTGGCATCGGGGCACGTGGTGCCGCATCGTATTTTAATTTATCCTGATTGTCTATATAAGGAACTTTTCCGGGGTTTTTCATAATATCTCTGATTTTTGTATTTCTGGGTAATCCGTCTTTCATTTCATTTGCGAAAGGCGTTGTATATCTTTGATAGTCTGCCGGTAAAACGTATTCGTCCTGTTTCGGAACGATATTAAATGCTATCGAAATTCCTTCATTAAACAGGTTTGTAAGCAATTTGACAAAGCCCAAACCGCAGATAATAATTACCAAAAATACTGCAAGAATTTTTGGTGCTGCAGCAATTGTTTGTTCCTGAACCTGCGTTACAGCCTGCAAAATACCGACTACCAAACCGATACCTGCCGCAACAAGTACACATGGCATTGATATCGAAAGCATTGTTATAAAACCTTTTGCTAAGTATTCCGTAAGTAATTCCATTATATTTCCTCTTTTAATTATAACTTTGTACGAGCCCCTGAACAATTAACGCCCATCCGTCAACCGCAATAAATATAAGAAG
This sequence comes from bacterium, assembly GCA_017433195.1. Classification (GTDB taxonomy): domain Bacteria; phylum Cyanobacteriota; class Vampirovibrionia; order Gastranaerophilales; family Gastranaerophilaceae; genus RGIG2479. The sequence continues at coordinate 8,713 of JAFRHR010000011.1, read as the reverse complement.
TTTAAACGGCAACGAAATAATTGTCGGAGATAACATAAACATACCAAGTGCAAGCAAGATGTTTGCAACAACCAGATCCAAAACAATGAACGGAACGAATATAATAAATCCTATTTCAAATGAAGTTTTAAGTTCACTCAAAATATAAGCAGGAGCAACCTGCCATATACTCAGTTCATCAGGAGAGTTTGGCTGTTCTTTTTGTGACATCTGAACAAAGAACTGCAAATCGCTTTCTCTTGTTTGTTTTAGCATAAATTCTTTTAACGGTTTTGAACCCTCATTTATGGCAAGCACCATATTCTGATTTTGCTGATATGGAACCGAGCCCATTTCATACATGCTTTGAAAAACATTACCCATAGTGTAAAAAGTTAAAATCATACTTAACCCGATGATAACAATTGACGGCGGAACCTGTTGTGTACCTAATGCCGTTTTCAGCATTGAAAATACAATTGTAAATCTCAGGAAACTTGTCATACAGCAAAAAACCAAAGGCAGTAATGAAAACGAGGTCATTACCACCAACATCTGTAAAACAGGGTTCATATCTTTAATAAAATCCATCTTTTTTTCCTCAACCACCTATTTTTTTAAGTAATTCTTTCATAACAGGAACATCTGTACCAGTCGTTGGCATTTCAGATACGGAATAATCCTGCAAATTCATAAATTTATTTTGCCTGATAGGCTGTTCATTTAATTTTGAGATTAAATTTGTTCTTTCTCTGTCTGAAGCTATTAAGAATTTTTCTCCGCCTGCTCTTACAATGTATAAAATCTTCCCGGGAGCAAGTGTAATTGTTTCTTCAACAGATAAATTTTTTCCTTTGGAAACTTTAGAAGGCTGCATGCATTTTTTGAAAACAAATACAGCAATCATGAAAACTCCGACCATAGCAGTTGCGTAAACCGCAAAATTTGTTAAATAATTAAATTCCATTATATACCTCTGTTTAATTTATAATGATAAATTTTTAAAAGTCTTGTTTTTTACTAAACATCTTGTCCGTCAAGCTCAAAGTCGCTGTAATCAAGTTCTTCCCCTTGTTCACCTTCCTGCGGAGCTTCCTCATTACCACCATAATTTTCTTCTTCCGTATAAGATTCTTCCTGTTCGGCATGGACATTTTTATTTGAATTTATAGAATCAATTTTCACGCCAAATCTGTCATTTACAATAACCAATTCTCCTTTGGCAATGGTTTTATCACCTACTTTAAGAGAAACTTTGTTATTATAAACAGAACTTATATCTACAACTTGCCCTTCTTCTATATCTTTTAATTCTCCGAGTGAAATTTTGACTTTGTCAAACTCAGCACTCATTTCAACCTGAATACTATCCCACAGGTTTACATTCTGATCCATATCTCCACCCCCGTTTATGGTTTCGTAATCAACTCTTAGTGCATCATTCGGACGCACGCTGAAATCTTGTATAATATCTTCGCAATATAAAGTCATTCTGTCTGTTCTGCTGTTTTCAAAAAGGACCAAATCCCCTATATCAAGTTTTTTTACATCTATCACGGGGAAATTTGTTAATCCCAGACGCAACGTAACATCAACAAGACTGTTTTCAAAAAATCTATCTTCAAAAGCAGGACTCTGAGCCTGGATTGAAACAGGAGATAACGCTGATTTCGGAACTGTTATTATAAGTTTTCCGCATTCATTCGTTGCAACATTTCTTACGTTGTAACTTAAATTCAAAAATTCGGGCTGCTTTTCTATCTTTGCAACATCAATATTAGAAGAAACAGCATCATATAATGCATTATTGAACGATGTTATAATTTTGGCTTCCAAATCTGTTAATTTGCTTAAATCAAATTTTCTTTTGGTTAATTTCCCCAAAATTTTATCAAGCATTATTCTGATTGCATCCTGAGAAATTCTGATTAAAAACTCATTTTTTTCATCAAGCTGAACTTTAGTTACAAAAAAGCTTTCACTTTTTGTAAGAACGTTCATATTAACACTTAAACCGATAAGTTTATATTCAAGCCCCTCAAAGAAATAAGAGGTACTGACTTCACTTATTTTACCTGTAAAAGTCTTGTCGTACCAGTCAAACTGTTTATAAAGTTCACCTGAAAAACTTGTTTTTATACTATTATCTGCCAAGCCTAATCTCCCTACAATATGATAAAACTATACGATTTTTTTCACATCAACTGTTTGTTGTATTTCAAAAATTCAACATTAAAAGGGAGGCTTTTGCAAAACGTATATTAAAAATTAGTAGAACATAGGAACAGTATAAATATTATAACCTTCATCATCAGTTAAAATCGTAAATACTCTCTCTACTGCATGGAATATTGTTCCTATATTCCCGGTGGCAGTTTTTCCAGGACAGCTTATATTCAAATTCAATAATCTCTTTAAAATTGAAGCCTTTATAAAAAACATACTTCCTGCCAAAAATTTGCGGTGTTGTGATTTTATATTTAATTGTTTCTTTAATTCGTCTAAAAGCGTTGTGTCTTCAGGATAATTTTGCAAGTTTATATAAAAAAATGAATCGACAACCATTCCGTATTCTTCACGACTCAGTATTTTAAGATTTTGAGTAAAAATTTCTTTTGAATAAAGCATAGAATCCACTAATCTTTTCATCCAAAAAGCACCGCAAAAAGGAATTCCGTTGAAATTAAGAACTTCATTTCTCATTCCTTTTGTATGCAATTTTAAAACAAAATCATAATCATCCAGATTTACAGATTTTAAAACATTTAAAAAAGGTAAAATATCATATCCGGCATTTTCAACCGTTATAATTTTTGCATCAGGTTTAAAACTTAAAATATCTTTTTGGGTTTCCTCAAACTTTTCATATTCGTCATAATCATCCTCATTCGGACAAACCGTAACGAATAAATCCCAATCACAATCATCTATATTGCTCAATTTTTCTGCAAAATAAGACCATTGATTCAAATAAAACAAATGCAAATGTACAAGAACCTTTTTCATAAGACTATTATATCTGATTTTTTAATTTTTGCTACTATTTTATTTCAATATCCTTATTAAAATGCTATACTTATTTTATGAGAGTTTGTTTTATACCTATAGATAACCGTCCCGTATGCTACAATTTGGCAAAAGATATTGCTGAAATTAACAAAGATACTGAATTGTTAATTCCGCCGAGAGATTTGTTGGGAAGTCTGACTTTTCCTGCAAAAAATACGGAAATACTTGATTGGTTTTCAAATCTTGAAAGTGTAGATTGTGCCGTTATTTCTCTTGATACACTCACATACGGCGGACTAATACAATCAAGAAGAAGTACGGAAACCTTTGACGAAATAAAAAATAACGTCTTAAAACTAAAAGAAATTCTTAATTCAAAAGGAATTAAAACTTACGCATTTTCAAGCATTATGAGAATTTCAAACAACAATTTTAACATTGAAGAAAAAGAATACTGGTCCGAATACGGAGAAAAAATCTTCAGATACTCTTATGACTGCGACTTAAAAGACGGGCTGCAAAACCCTTCAGATTACGGAATACCGGAAGAAATCATAAATGATTATCTGACAACAAGAAAAAGAAATTTTGACATAAATAAACTATATCTTGAAATGCAAAAAGAGGGTTTATTTGAAACTTTGGTTTTCTCAAAAGATGACTGTGCCAAATATGGTTTAAATATAAGAGAAGCAAACGAACTAAAAAAACTCGGAGCATCCGTTCAGACAGGAGCAGATGAAATTCCGCTCACTCTTTTGGCAAAAACAATAAATAAAGAAGTAAAAATATTCCCAATCTATACTTCACCAGATAGCAAAAATCTGATTTCAAATTACGAAGATATTCCGCTTGAAATCAGCGTAAAAAATCAAATCGAACTTGCCGGAATGAAGCTGGCAACAGATTATAACAATGCTGACTTAGTTCTGATAATTAACAATTTTGACGAACGACAGGGTGAAATCGTAATGAAAATCGATACAAAAAGTTTTGAAGGAACACTTGATTTACCAAAAGACAAACCTTATATGATAGCAGATGTTCGTTTTGCAAACGGTGCAGATAATAATTTTGTACAAGAACTATTCAAAAACGAATATAATCCTGACCTGTTTTACGGATATTCAGCATGGAATACAACCGCAAACACTTTAGGCAGCCTTCTATGTGCAGCAAAATTCAGATATAATGCGACAAATTATAATAAAGATGCTTTTGAAAAACTGCAGGCAATAAGATTTGCCGATGATTGGGCTTATCAGGCAAACGTAAGACAAACTTTAACAGAACCAAGAAACATTGATGAAGATATAAAAACATATACTGAACAAATAAACAGATTCTTAAATAAAAACTATAATTACACGTACACCTACTCCTGGAACAGACTTTTTGAAACGGAGGTTAATTGCGAGGTAAAACATGAATATAATTGAAGTTTTACTTTTAGCCGTTGCACTTTCAATTGATGCTTGTATTGTTTCTTTTTCTTACGGTTTAAGCATAAAAGAAAAAAGGCTTAAAAATGCTCTGCTTTTAGCAGGATACACCGGATTTTTTCAGGCTTTAATGCCTGTTTTCGGATATTACCTTGCGGATTTTGTAAAAGTATTTATCCTGCCTTACTCAAAATTAATCGTATTTTTGATATTTGCAATACTTGGAATACAATTTATTAAAGATGCCATTACCCAAAAAGAAGATAGTATAAACACGGAATGTTTATCTGCAGGATGCTTATTCATAGTGGCTGTTGCAACGAGTATTGACGCATTTTCCGCTGGAATTTCCCTACTTTTAAGCAATACGAAATTTTTAATTCCTATAATACTGTTTGGTATAATTACTTTTATTAACTCTGTTTTGGGATTTTTTATAACCGAAAAATTAAAAAAACTGAACACAAAAATTTTACAAATATCCGGCGGTTGTATTTTAATAGGCTTGGCTTTATACACTATACTTGCATAGCATTAAAATAATTACAAATTTAAAAAACCGTAGTATAATAGTTTTATGGGATAGTTTAAACGGGGAGAGTAAAATGAGGCAAAGACCTATCGAACAGGATAAAATACAGAGAAGAAGTAATTTTAATGCAGTTGAGGAAAATTTGACAGCGGAACAGGTAAAACTTGAAGCATCAAGATGTCTGAATTGCAAAAATCCGAGATGCGTACAGGGTTGCCCTGTAAATATTCAGATACCTAAATTTATAGCTGCATTAAAAGAAGACGATATCAAAAAAGCCGGCGAAGTGATAAGAGAAACAAGTATGCTTCCTTCTGTCTGCGGAAGAGTTTGTCCACAGGAAAAACAGTGTGAAGGTAACTGCGTTTTAGGTATCAAAGGAGAACCTGTTGCAATAGGAGCTTTGGAGCGTTATGTCGGAGATAATACAAATCCCGAAAATACAGAAATTAAAAACTCTGGCAAAAAAGTTGCAATAATCGGCTCAGGTTGTGCAGGAATTACCGCAGCCGCAGACTTGAGAAAAGCTGGTCATGATGTAACTATTTTCGAGGCCCTGCACAAATTCGGCGGAGTTTTGAGATACGGAATACCTCCTTTCAGACTTCCGAGAACTGTACTGGATAAAGAAATCAACAACCTTAAATCAATAGGTGTTAAGTTCGAAAAAAATGTCGTTGTCGGAAAATCTATAACGATAAAACAACTTCAGGATGACGGTTTTGATGCTATATTTATCTGTTCCGGTGCAGGATTGCCAAAGATGATGAACATTGAAGGCGAAAACTTAAACGGAGTTTTCTCTGCAAACGAATTTCTAACAAGAGTAAATCTTATGCAGGCCAACCTTGAAGAAACGGCAACACCATTGAAAAAAGGGGAAAAAGTTGCGGTTATCGGAGGCGGAAACGTTGCGATGGATGCAGCAAGAACAGCTGTTCGTGTAGGGTTTAAAGAAGTATACATCTTCTACAGAAGAACTGAAGCAGAACTTCCTGCAAGACTTGAAGAAATCAGACACGCAAAAGAAGAAGGAGTTGTATTTAAATTCTTGTACGCTCCGTCAAAGATTTTGGGGACAGAAGGTTATGTTTCAGGTATGGAATTTGAAATAATGGAACTCGGCGAACCCGATGAATCAGGCAGACGTTCACCTGTCGGAACAGGCAAATTTGAAACCATAGATTTGGATACAGTTATTGTCGCACTCGGAACAGGTCCGAATCCTATTATACAGAAATCATCAAAAATGGACGGACTGGATTTTGAAACTGACAGAAAAGGTTACTTTACCGTAAACAGTGAAACAGGTGAAACTTCAATCCCGACTATTTATGCAGGCGGAGACGTTGCACCTGTAGGAACTTCAAACGCAATTAACGCAATGGGCGCAGGAAAACGTGCGGCTAAAGCAATTAACGAAATGTTAAATAAGTAATCGGAGAATCTGAATGCTTTTGAATTTTTATAAAACTTTTGCTTTTAGAGTAATTTGTTTTATAACTGTGCTGTTTTTATCTTTGTTTTATTGCAGTGCAAGAGCAATCGACCTTGATGCAACCGTAAATGACAGTTCAAGAAGCACTTATTCATCCTCTCAACCTCAAGACAACAAAAAATTTACAGTAATAAAAAATGCTTCGGATGTATCGACAAAAAACTCGGAAGAAAACGAATTACCGCCATTGCCCAAAATACTCCAACAAAAACAGACTACAACAATGCCGGTAAAACAGTACAGTTATGAGAAAAATACTACTCAGGCAGTTTATACCCCGACAAAAACAAAGGCGTACAGACCGACAAATATTGCAAAACTCAGAAAAGGTATGTGTTTTGAAATCGTAAACACAGCAAAAATTTCTGATTACCAAAAAGCCGGAACTTATGTGAATTTTGCGGCACCAAAAGACATAAAAACGCCTTATTTCACAATCCCGAAAGGCACAAAATTCTCAGGGAAAATCGTTGATTCTCACAGACCTCAATTTACCTGTAACGGCGGACTTCTTGTTATCAGTGTAAACTCGATTACTATGGCAGGGAAACGCCAGCAAATAAAATCTGTTATAACAAAAGTCGGCGACAAAAAAGTATTTTTTGAAAACTATAAGGGTAAACGCACCTACTGGAAAACCGTATGGCATAAAGGGGCATGGGGCAGAGCTCTGTATCACGAGATGTGGAAGACCACTGTAAACCTTTGTGCCAAAGGTTCAACTGTTGCTCTTTCACCTTTTACAATGCTCTACGGAGTTATATGCTGGAGTGGGAATACCATAGCCTCCCCTGTTATAGCAATTTTCAATAAAGGCGGAAGTGCAGTTATCCCTCAGGGAACAAAAATCACCATTAAACTTCTTGAAGACGTAAATATAATGTACTAAACAGGACTGTTTAGTTTTTTCTCAATTTTTTGCGCAAGAATAATTATCGGATCTATGTTTACCGAAAACGGCGGGGCATAAGTTATATCGACAGACGAAAGTTTATGCACAGTCAGACCGTTTATCAGCCCGCTTGTCAGCGAATTAATCCTTTTATCCGCATCAATACTGCCTATTGCTTCAGCCCCCAAAATTTTATGCGAACGCTTATCCGCAATGAGTTTTACGGTTACTTTATCAACATTAGGCATATATCCCGCTTTATCAATTTCTGTTATCTTTTCGGAAACTGTATCAAAACCTAAACTTTGTGCAGTTCTTTCGCTTAACCCTGTCTTCGAGATGGTCAAATCAAAAAAACGAGTAACGGCAGAACCTAAAACTCCTTCAAAATCGTCTGCAATACCGCAAATGTTCATAGCTGCACATCTTCCTTCTTTGTTTGCGGTCGAACCCAGAGGAATCCACATCGGAGTTTGGGAAATTATATTTATTTTTTCGGCACAATCTCCGCAGGCGTAGATATCTTTGATGTTTGTCTGCATACGGCTGTTAACCCTTATTGCACCCGTTTTTCCGATTTCAATTCCGGCATCTTGTGCAATATCAACAACAGGTCTTATTCCCGCACTCAGCAAAACAAAATCCGTTTCAATTATTTTTCCGCTTTGGGTTTTAACAGCTGTTACCGTATCATTTCCTATAAATTCCGTTACGGCTTCATTTGTATAAACCGATATTTTATCCCGACATTTATCCTGAACATAGTTTTGCACAAGAGAAGAAATATCCTCGCTTAACATTGGCATAATATAGGGTTGATGACTTATTATAGAGACTTTTAACCCGTTTTTTACAAATGCCTCCAAAACTTCTATTCCGATATATCCCGCACCAATAATTACGGCCTTTTCCGATTTTCGCATTATGTTTCTGATATTTATCCCATCCTCAATTGTTCTCAGAGTGAACACATTTTTCAGATTAAAGTTTTTGATTTCGGGAATAAAAGGCTTTGCTCCGGTTGCAATAACAAGAACATCATAATTATCCGTAAATTCCCGTTCATTTTTTATATCCAAAACTTTGATTTCTTTTTTATCGGGAATTATTTTTACTACTTTATACTGTAAAAATACAGAAACACCGACTTTTTCAAAATCCTCAGGAAGTCTTACGAGAAGATTTCTGTAATCTTCAAAACTGCCTTCAATGTAGTAGGGCAAACCACAGGCAGAATATGAAATATGAGTATCCTGAGTATAAATAACCACATCAGTTTGTCTTGATAAATTTTTTATTTTTGCGGCTGTTTTTGCGCCCGCTGCCACTCCGCCTATAATAACAACTTTCATAATTTAATT
>JAFRHR010000010.1 GCA_017433195.1 bacterium | reverse complement strand
TATTGAGAGGTATTTTTCTTCTTCGGGTAAAAAATGCTGTGTCGATAATTTCTTTTTTCTCGAATAAAACAAAAGAGAGTCCTTTAAAAAAAGCGCAGGGCATTTCAATAAAAATAAATCGGAGGAGAGCATAAAACATTTTTTATATCCTTATCCTTTTTGTGTATATAAGTTCTTCGGTACCATTAAAATCAACGGCATATTGTCGCAGTTCAATTTCATTTTTTGAGACCTTGACTTCTATATTTCTGCCGTATCTAAAAGCCATGTTTGATTTATTTCCGGTCTTAACTGTTTTTTCTATGTTTTGAACAATATCTTGTTCGAGTTCTTTAAAAAGTTTTGCTGCCTTTTTTCTTTTTACAGTTTCATAAAACCAAAGACCGTCATAATTTCTTTTACAAAGGGTTATTACCCAAGAGCCGCATTTTGGACAAAACCCTGATTCAAGTAACCTCTCGGAATAACCTTTTTTCGAGAGTGTGAAAACGTCTTTAGGATTGAACTTAACGCAGCAGTTCCTTAAAACCTCCCTTTAAGCATAGTTACTCCACATTCGAAATCGATTAGTTCGTCAGCGGAAATGTGCCTATCAACCTCGCATTTCACCCATTAACAGTATAACAAACATTTTATTAAATCGCACGAAAACAGGGGGTTTTGGGGTATTACTCATATTTATTTTTATTTAATCATATTTAATCAAAAATAGCCGATAATAAACAATGACAATGCTTTTTAAAGTTTTACAAAAATTTACATTATCTTACTTCTTCAAGTTCATCCCACGGACTGCGATTATTTTCCACTTTTTCAAATTGTTCCCAATAGTTTTGTTTATCATATTTTCTTTTTGGCATTGTCGGGCGGTACATTATACTTTTCCCTGTCAATTTGTCTATTCTAATAATATACAGTTTTTTGTAATAATGTGTTGTTCGATAATCATACCGGAATAAATTATAAACCATAACAAACCCGATAAAGATGCAAATAGCGATCCATACTTTAACAGGTACTTTTTTAAAAAAACAAAGAATATCTTGTGTTAGCATAAATTTATTTCCTTTTTAAAATGTTTGCTCATATATAAAGTTTTGTCGGCTTTCTTCTGCAGCCTCTTTTTCTAATTCCTCTCCAATTTTGAATAAATCTTGTTCTTCTTTAAATTCTTTACACTCTTTTGTGTTGTAATTAATTTTTGGACAGTATTCTTGATATAATTGCTGCAGGTTTCTGTTTTGAGTTGCTATATCACTTTGTAAGTTAACATTTTTGTTGATTAACCAAATAACAAAAAATATAGTTAATACCCAAACTACCGTTATAAATAATTCACCTTTATCAAATTTCATTATATTTTTACCTGACACCTAAAATTTTTTATTTTTATTTCTTTTGTTCATTGAAAGGAGAAACCAATGACCAAATTTGAACTGTTAGAGATATTTTATGCTCTATATGTTGTATATGGTATAAATAAGGCGGAACAGATATTTTTTAATCTGCTAAAATCCCTGCACTCTTAAGTGCTGCCTCTAATTTATCCATTCTTTGAGCAAGTTCATCTTTTACTTGTTCAAATTCCTGTGCTCTGTATTTATTTCCTTTTCCGGTTATTAGCCAATTCAAGTCTATACCCTGATTATAATAGGATAATAAGATTTTTTTGGTATGCTCCGGAATCTCGCTATAAGTTCCTAACAAGTCGTTTATATAACTTTCTTTGTCAAAACTTACCCCATAAAACTGTTTAATTTTTTCGACCTCGCTATATGAGTATTCTTTATCTCTGTGAGCCCTTGAACTTATACCGTTGCGAGTTAAACCGAGAATTTTTGCTAATTCCTGCTGACTCGGTTCTTTCCCGATTTGTTTTGTAATTAATTGTAGAAGTTCACTATGTTTCATTTTAAAACCTTTTGTTTTACTAAAAACCAAAAGATAACTTTATTTTACATATTTGTAAACTTTTGTAAATATGAGTTTTTTCAATGTTATCAAAGGTTTTTACACCAAATGGATGATATTATGAAACAACATCTTGCAAAATGAAAGATTATGGTTCATAATAAATACAGATAGCAAAAAAGACCACTTAAACAAAGTTTGGCGACCACGTTTAGAGAAGTCTTAATTGCACACCATTACAAGTGTATAGACATTATACAAAGTTAGAATTTATTTTTCAACACTTTGTAAAAAAAAGTTTAAGGACTTGTGAATATCGATTGTAATGGTGATTCACAAGTCCTTTCCCTTATGGGAAGAAAGGCGGTAACAAATGCAAATAGAGACATCAGTACAAAAAGTAGTGCAACTTCTCCTCAAAGGTGAAGATTACGAGGCTTTATGTCCGAATGACGAGGACACTTGGTACAACTTGGAAGAAGTTCAGGAACAACCACTTTTAAAAAGGTTATTGAGTTCCGGAACTTTGGAAAATCTAAAAAACGGCTACATAGACTTTATAGTTTGCAGAGGTAATTGGTAACAGAAAGGCGGTAACAAATGTACGGTTATGACAAAGCAAGAATTGAATACGAACAAAAACTCTATGCACCTTTTGATGCAGAGTTTGACGGAACAGAAGAAGAAGAAATTTCAGCATATGAAGATGCGGAAGAAATGTCTGCATATTATTCATACGGTGAAGAATGGGAATGGAGGGAAAGATAATGAATTTAATAAAATTTATAAAAAATAAAATTAAAGAGAGGCAGATTTATAAAGAAAATGTCGTTCTCGAAGAATGGACATATTTCTTTGAAAAAAGACACAGACATTTAAAATATGTCGAACTTCCCCCCCACAGATTAGCCGAAGAACAACTTGCCTATATTAAGGCAGCAAACCTGATTAATTTTTACTACAAAAAAATAATGTCTGCTCGGAAGAAAAGTTTGCAAAACTTTTTTACCAATATGGCAGCAATTTAAAGAAAGGCGGTAACAATGATTAATGATGTATCAAAAAGAAATGACTACATAGGCGGCTCGGATATTGCCGCAATAATGGGGTTATCTCGTTATAAAACTCCATTAAAATTATGGTGTGAAAAAACAGGCAAAATTGAACCACCTGATTTATCTAATGTCGAGGCGGTTGAACTCGGCTCCGAACTTGAACAATTTGTTGCGGATATGTTCACAAAGAAAACAGGTAAAGCGGTAAGACGAGCACCCAAAACATATCAAAGTAAAGAGCATCCGTATATGGTCGCACACGTTGACCGACTTGTTACCGGAACAGACGAATTGTTAGAGTGTAAGACTTGCTCCACTTTTAAAAAGGAAGAATGGGAGGGAGAAGATATTCCGCAGGAATATATATTACAAGTTATGTGGTATTTAGGGATAACAGGCAGAAAAATCGGACACATAGCAGTATTAATTGGCGGTCAGAGTTTTAAATATAAACAGATAGAATTTGACTCTGAACTGTTTGATCAAATGGTTGATGCTGCAAAAGATTTTTGGGTAAAAGTACAAAACGATATACCTCCGGCTGTTGTTGCACAAGATGATGAAACACTCAAAGAAATGTACTCAGAATGTACCGAAGTAATGATTGAACTTTTTCCGGAGGATGAAAAAAGTACACAGGCTTGTATAGATTTTGAAAGCAAGGTGGCATATCTTCAGGAATTAAAAAATCATATCAAAGATATGACAACAGAACAAAAACAGATAGAAACTTCAATAAAAGAAATTATTCAGAACAATTTAGGTATTAAAACTCCAAAATATGTAATTACTTGGAAACCCCAAACAAAAACAGATTTTGATAAAGATTCATTTATCGAAAGTCATAGCGATTTATACGAAGAATATCTTATGACTTCCTCTTACAGGGTAATGAGAATAGCAAAAAATAAAGAAATGGCGGTGGCATAATGACAACAGTAACTCAGTTAAAAGATAAAATTGCAACAAGAACAGATAAAGTAATAACAATAGAGGAATACCTTGCAGAAAGAAAATCAGAGGTAAATCAATTATTGCCTCAAAATATGTCGATAGACAGATTTTTAAGGGTTATATACTCAGCCCTGAGACATAACCCGAAACTTGCAGACTGTACTCCGCAGAGTATTTGTGCGGCAGTATTTCAGGCGGCTCAATTATCTTTAGAACCAAACACAGAGGGACAATGTTATTTAATACCTTATAAAAATACCAAAATTCAAAACGGCAAAAAAACCTATGTTGACGAGTGTCAATTTCAAATCGGCTACAAAGGATATATTGAACTTTTTTATAGGCACGGAGCAGCATTATCTATTGATATGCACTCGGTTTATGAAAATGATTTATTTGAATACGGATACGGAACTAATTCCTATTTAAAACATTGTCCTGCATTAAAGGACAGAGGAGAAGTCATTGCATATTATGCGATAGCAATGCTTAAAAATGGCGGTTCATTATTCAAGGTTATGAGTAAAACAGAGTGTCTTGAACACGGTAAGCGACACTCAAAATGTTTCATCACGAAAAAATGGGATGATGCTGCAAGAACTTATATACCTTGTGAGCCGCATTTTGATAAAAACTCTCCGTGGGCAACTGAATTTGATGCTATGTGCAAAAAGACGGTATTGATTCAGTTAGCAAAATTGCTGCCGAAGTCCGTTGCTTTGCAAAAGGCTTTGGCTATGGACTGCACGACAAAATCGGAAATAAAAGCCGATATGTTTGATGTCAAAGACGAGACAGAATGGGGTGAATATCCCGAGTACAATAATGATTTGTTACCGCAAATCACGGCAGGGGGTTAAACCCCTCTGCCTTTTTCTTGGCAGGTTAGTTTAACGGAAGAATATCGGTTCCCTTAACCGGAGACACAAGTTCAAATCTTGTACCTGCAATTTTTGTAGAAGAAGAAAGGAGAAGAAGATGCAAATTGGAAGTGCGTGGACAAAAACCGAAGAAAAAGAGGGCAAAAAAAGTGTAACAAGCATATCAATATCGCTTGATGATGCAATAACAGAAATTTGTCCGCAATTAAAGGGAGTAAGATTTTCTCTGAAACATCTTACACAGGAGCAGAGAGGGGAAAAAGAAAATGCTCCGCATTGGAAAGTAACAATGTATAAGCCGCAGGAAAGACCTGCTGAAATAGTATCTGACGAGGATATCAATTACTAATGAAGTTTTCGGGTATTTCGTATAGAAATTGGAGCAGTTCCGCTATGGAATGTTACAAGCGAGGTTGTGTTTGTGCCGGATGTTTTTATAAAGATTTTTTCACCGATAAAAATCAGAAATGCAGAATGAAAAATGCGGTACTAACTCTTGTTGAGAAAACCGGAATACCCGAATCCCTCATAAAAACAAATTCAGAAAACTTTTTAAAGGAAAAAGAATAATGGCAAAAAGATTCAGAGATACAAGAATATGGAATAAGGAATGGTATTTAAAATTATCGATTAAAGGTAAATTACTTATTGATTTTCTTTTTGATAATTGCGACTGTGCAGGAATATATGAACCTAATTACACATTATTGAGTTTTTATATCGGAGAACCTGTAACGGCGGAAGATTTTAAAGAACTGAAACAGATTAAAAAATTAGAAAACGGAAATTATTTTATAGAAGATTTTATCGATTTTCAATACAACGTTTCTATATCAGACCTTAACCCAAAATTCTCCGTACATAAAGGTATTATTAAACAGTTAGAAAAAAATAACATAACCCTTAATAAACCCTTTGGTAACCCTCACATAGAGGTTGAACAACCTCTACAAGATATGGATATGGATAAGGATATGTATATGGATAAAATTAAAGATCCATATGTAAATCCTATAAAAAGTTTTTTTGTTGAAGAATACGAAAAAGTTTTTAAGACAAAACCTATGCTATCTAATTCGGAATGTAACAGGATAGTGGAACTTGCAGCAAATAATTCGGATATAAGAGAACTTATTCCGATAGCAATAGCACGTCTTAAATGTATAAGGTTTGAAGATATCGGGTTTAAGCCTGCCGCAAATTGGTTATTGAGAGATAACAATTTTGAGCGAGTTATAAACGGAGAGTTCGGAAAGAAAACCCCTTTTAAGAAGATAGAGCCTGAACCTTTAAAGCCGCCCGATTATGAGATAGCGACACCGGAGCAGGTAAGAGCAATAGGAGAGAAACACGGAATATATAGGAGACCAACAAATGACAGTACATAGTGAAAGAGTAAAAGAATTTTTAGCAAAAAAAAGTAAAGCTGCAACAGTTTTGGAAATGCTTTTTGACAGGGAATATGTAACCTGTTCGGACATTATAAATTATGGGTGCGAGAATACACCGCTTGTATTTACGACTTGCCCACATAAGTTAATCGAATATATCCGAAAACATTTCGGAGTCGATTTTGTAAAGGACAGAGAAGTTAAGTTTTTCAGGACTTATTACAAAGCAGACGGTAAACCTTACAGAGTATCAGAGACATACAAACAATACTTTTTGGGAAAAATCGAATGAAAAAAGATATGAAAAAAGAGTTAGAAAGGTTTAAAGATTCCGTTTATCTGCTTAACGAGAACGGAGAACTGAAAAAGATTTATCTAAATAGCCTTGAAGATTATGACCATATCAGGTACGAGTTGCATCATTTTATACAACATCAGGCATATTACAAAAACCCGGAATGGTACGAGGAAAGAGGGATAAAACAAAAACTTATATTGGTTACTAAAATATGTCACGAACATATAGAAAACAGAGGGATAAGGATACTAACAGATGCAGAATTTTATGACAGATACAAAATCAACAGAAACGAACTGTTATTCAACAGACGAGCATAAAAAAGCAATTTTCAAAGCAGGACTACAAAACGAGGGGTTGGAAAATTTATATTTGTATTTCGAGGCAATTATAGAGGTTATCAATGAAAGAAAGAGAGGTAAAGATGTTATCTGAAGAAGATGCAAACAGTTTAATCAACGACAAATTAAAAGAAATACTTGATTCTTATGGTAAAAAAGCATATTTACTGACACAGGAAATACTTTTATTAAGCAAGACGTTGGATAAAGAGCAGCAATCAAGAATGATTTATTTATCTGAGTGGAACAATTATCATTCAAGACCGACAGTATCGGCAATGAGGAACTTAATCAACCGGAGAAATGAAAACGGCTTTAATGAAGTTGTATCAAAAGACGGTAAATTGTGGATGATAGATGAGCAGAAGTATTTTGAGTGGAGAAAAAACAGAGATGCTGACTCATAAAGAAGAACAGATATATCTTACAATATGTCGAGACGGAATTTTTGACAGTAAAGAATTAGCCAAAAAATTCAATATCAGTTCAACGACTTTAAAACGTCATTTAATGAATATATACGGAAAACTATGTGTATCTTCAAGAACGGAATTAGTTTACTACTATTATACGAAAGGAAAAGATAATGTATAGGATAGCAAAGCGAACAACCCAAAGAACAGAAAATCATTGCTTGAAGTGTAATTTTTGTAAAGTAGTGCAGGAAACTTCGGGGGGGGGGTAATAGTTGAATGTACGGCAGAAAATAGGGTTATAAGAGAGCCATTCAACCCAAAACATTTTTATTGTGTTGAATATCAGAGTTTTGGAGATATGTCAAAACAAAAAATAGACTTAATCAAACAAGAATTAGATAAAAAAGAAGAAATAAGATCTAAAAAGGAATACTTTAACAAATACTATCCAAAACAACTTGCTAAAAAACTTTTTAAAGAGTGGAAAGAAACAAAAAAATGAAAAGATTTATTGATAAAGAACTTATAAAGCGAATCAGGTTTATATTGTTTGCGTGGCAAACATCGGACGAAATAAACCGCAGTTTGCGGAAATTTGCAGAAATGATTTGAAAGGTTAAAAAATGGAAATAAAAGGTAAAGTACATTGTTTTTTTGAACAGAGTGGCACTTTCAAAAATGAATTTATCAAGTTAGGTATTCTGGCAGAGGACTACGATATACAGAATAACTTTAACGAAACAGACCACGTTATTGATTTGTTTGCAGAGATAGAAAAAGCCTATGGGGGGGGGTAGTGTGTTTGACAGTATAACTCCTGACGATTTAATAATTGCGTTTTTCCCGTGTGTCTATTTCACAGGTTCAAGTAACCCACCTTTGTTTAATGGCTCTGCTTTGCATAAACCAATGGTAGATTGCATACCAATTATTATTGACAGAAATCAAAAACGCTCAAAGATGTATGAACTATTGCTACAATTTTGTGGAATAGTTTATAAAAGAAACTTACGAATGATTTTTGAAAATCCTTATGATGATTCAATGCACTATTTAAAGAACAATTTTATTAAAAAACCTGCTATTTTTGATAAAAACAGAATGCAGAGAGGTGATTATTTTAGAAAGCCCACAGGGTATTGGTTTATAAATTGTGAACCGACCTATGGCGAAAGTTTCCAAAATGATAAAAAACAAAAAATTGTAAGAAATTTACCGAGTGCAAAAGGTGACGGTTTATGTTCAGAAGAACGCAGTATTATTTCACCTGATTATGCCCGGAATTGGATATGCGATTTTGTTTTGGGTAAAACGCAGCAGTTGATTCAGGGAAAACTATTTTAAGGGGGTAATATGAAAGATATTTTAGGAATTTTAATAATGCCGATAGGGTTATTATTTGTAGTTGCAGGGTTGATATTGTTACAAGTAAAGGCGGTGATATATGCAAGATAGATTTAAGTTTAGAGTATGGAATATAGAAACAAAAGAAATGTTATTAGTTTATTCCTTTGATAAAAATTTTATTCAGGCAACACAGGATTATGTTGTTCCAAGTATAAGGCGATTTAATACAAATGATTGTATTTTAATGCAATGTACAGGTTTAAAAGACACAAACGAAAAACTTATTTACGAGGGGGATATTGTAACGTATATTTGCGATAGTGATTATTGTTCTGATGGTTACCATAAATGCCTATATTGTTCTTATGGCGAAAAGGCAGAAATCATTTTTGATGATAGTTCCGCAATGTTTAAATATAGCAGTATTAGAGATGAATGTCCATTAGACGATAATATTGATACAGAAATAAATCTTGAAGTTATCGGCAACATATACGAAAATAAGGAGTTATTAAATGAAATACATAGTTAAAAATTGTCCTTGTTATATAGGCAGAATATATGTTTGGGATGGGAATTTAAAAAATGCTTGCAACGTTGATAAATGTAAAGACTGTACCGACTGCGTTATAAAGCAAATGATAGGGAAGTGCAAAGAATACGACGAAGAACAAGACGGATGGTGTGAGCCAATACCATTTTGCACAGATAATATATATAATTTATTTGAAATAGAGGAGATAAAGGAGATATTGGAATGAGTTTTACACAACTAAGTCAGTCTTATCCTATTGCAAGAAAAGAACATATTTGTATATGGTGTGGTGAGAAAATTGAAAAAGGGGAGAAATATTATTGTTATTCAGGCATAGGTGATGATGGATTTCAGACAAATAAAGTACATTTAGAATGTAGAATTGCTATGGATAAGCATTTTAGTTTTGATACTTTTGATGACGAGTTTATGCCATACGAATTTAAACGTGGTAGCACAGAACAAAGATAATTAAGAGGTGATTTATGAATAACTTTGAGAAAATAAAAGCAATGGATATAAAAGATGTAATTGACGATGTAATAAATCACGATTGCGAAATAAAGCCATTTGAATATTTAAAAGGAACAATAATAGCAATTTTTATAACCAAAAAAGGCATTGAATATCAAGTCAGATATTATATGAATGGCGAACAAAAAACAGATTACTTTTTTGATTGGGAAATTATATTTTTAGGAGATAAATAAATGAGAAAGCAATTATTGAGATTATTAGACAGAATTATCTGGAGAATTTACTTTAATTCGGGAAACTTAGTGCATTATCTAAGGCAAAAATATGATTACATAGGAGATAAATAAATGACAGAAGAAATAATAATTGACGGAGTAGATGTAAGCGAGTGTGAAGAATTAAACACTATTTATGAAAAACCAAAATGTGTAATTTTACAAAATGATGTATGTTTTGATAATCAGTATTGCGAGGGATATAACTGCTACTACAAGCAGTTACAACGGTTAAAGCAAGAAAATAAGCAATATCAATTAGCAATAGAACGATTTTTAACTAACGCAGGAATTGAGTTTGATGATGAAGAAAGAGCATTATTAGAATTACCTGTTATTGGTGGTAGTTTTATTAACTTGAAGCAAGAAAACGAAAAACTGAGAAATGAAATACATAGCAAAACTGAATTTATACAAGAACAAAGAACTATAATCGATAACTATAAAAAAGAAATAGAAATGTATAAACAATGTCAAGGCAAAAGAGCAAGTAAAAGAGAAGAAGATTTACGCACGACACTTGAAGAAGTGAAAAGTATGTTGCAAGAAAAATGTACCGAATGTTATAAGGAAGAAAAACCTTATAGTTGTGGGAGGTGTGAATTGGAAAAATTTTTAAGAGTAATTAACGAGGTGTTGAAATGAAAACAGAAGAAGAAATAAAGGGGAAATGGTATGAAATAAATAAATCTGCTTCTGATTTAACAATAAGCGATATAGAATTTATTAAGTTGTATGGCTTTCAAGAAGCTCTTAAATGGGTATTGGAGGAACAATGAACAATTTTGAGAGAATAAAAAATATGAGTTTAGAGGAAATGGCAGAGTGGTTAGAAGATTTTGTATATGAATACACAGCAGGACATATTGAATATCAAGATGCTAAAGAATATCTTGAAGAACAAGCAGAAAGTGAGGAATAGGATGAGCCGAAATGAATGGTTAATAGATAAACTTATAAAACAGAATGTTACAAAATGCCCTTATTTTGAATACAGTCAAAATAAAGATTATTTTGGGGATTGTTGGAAAACGCAAGGATATTGTGATTTACAAAAATGTAATTGGAAAATAAATGAGAGTGAGGAATAAATGAAAGTAAAACAAATAATAAATACAATGGAACAATACAACACATTAAAGAACAAAATACAAAGCGAAAAACAAGAACTTAGAGAGTATCAACTTTTTGATAGCCATTATGGTTTAAATGACATGAAAATTCAGGACTTAAATCAGAGAATACTCGTACATCAAAAGAATTTACATATATTATTAGATTCAAACGTTAAAGACGTGCCAAAATTAAATTTAATGGTATAGTTATTCAAAGTCCCAAACATTAGCCGACATTTTTCTGACAACTTTAGCCGTATGTTTTTGGGTTAAGTGAGCATAAATCTGTACTTGCTGCAGGTTTTTATGTCCCATAAGTTGAGCAATTTCTAAGAGTTCTGCTCCGTTTTGTGCGAGATACGAGCCGTATGAGTGCCGCATATCGTGCAGCCTGAAATTATTTATTCCGGTTTCTTTTACTAAGTTTTCAAACTGTCCTTTTAGGTACGGAAGTTTTTTAGTTTTCTGATTTAGGAAGATATAACCTGATTTTATATTATGTTTTTCGAGATATTCTTTTATGATTTCCATGACTCTGTGATATATCGGCACTCCTCTTGATTCTCCGTTTTTAGTTTCGAGGTAATATATCATTTCGTTTTGAAAATCTATATTTTCAACAGATAGTGTCAAAATTTCAGAGTACCTGCCGCCCGAAAAGATGCCTAAAATTACAAATAGGTATAATATGTCGGAATTTTCTTTTGCGGCTCTTATAAGGGCAGTTCTTTCCTCGTCACTCAAAAAGCGCACTACACCTTTACTTTTCTTAGGTTTATCAACGTTGCTCATTGGGTTTATCTGAATAATGCCTAATTCTCTGACGGCATATTTAAAAACCGCCGAGAGACAGAACATATATTTTCTGACTGTACTATTAGATTTTAATGTGTGATTCTTATATGGTTTATCGGGAGGCTCTGACATTAAGATATTTTTGCAGCGCACTAAAACATTCGGAGTTACATCGGATATATTAAGGTGTCCGATTTTTTCAATCCACCATTCATACATAAAATCGTATTGATAATGTTTTGAGTATCGTTTTGGAGCCTCATTTTTTTGAAAATATCTTATAAGTTGCTCAACTGAAACAATAGGACTAACGACTTCAATGTTTGCTTTGCACCAAGTACCTTTTTTCATTTGCACTTCAATTTCTTTTGCCCATTCTTTTGCGGTTGTTTTTGAGTCAAAAGTTTTATATAATGGTTTGTAGCCTTTGAGTCGGATAGTAGCCTGATATTTTTTACCTTTTTTACCTAAAATTTCTTTGATAGTTGACATAGATTTACCACATTTTTACCACACTTTATTTGATAAAGTATAAAACAGTATGAATAAATAATAATAAAAAAGAAGAAGAAAAATCAAGTATATTGTAACTTTTATTAACTCATATTAAATCATATTTAATCAATAAAAAGCATTTACGAAAACTTAATATCCTCGTGTTTATTTTAATTGTTTGCCATTCGGCAAACTTTTTTTTTGGATTTTCGGTAGGGCGATGTCGAGCGTAAGCGAGCAAGCCCGTGAGAGCAAATAGCCCGTTTGAGCGACAAAATCCGATAGGATTTGAAAGCGAAAGGTAGGGCTATGTATACCCGAATAATCCAATACAATTTTGCGTAGGCTGAAGTGAGCAAAGCGAACGAAACGCTGAAGTAGCACCGAAATAGTGAACGGCAATTTTGCGGAATGAGTTTTTGTCTTGCGATAACACTCCCGTTTCACAAGCAAAATAAAGTGAACGGCTTGAAGGTGTGAAGCAATAATTCGCACTCAATTAATAATTTTTAAACGAAATGAAAGTTTGTAAACTGCCAATAATCCAAGATGTGTTTTTTTATATTTATAGGGCTATGCGTACCCGAATAATTCGCATTCAATCTCAAAACCGAGCGTACCAATACAATTATGCGTATAGTGAGCGGAAAAAATCCGAAAGGATTTTTGAAGCTGAGTGAAGAGTTGGCGAGCGGAAATAATCCAAGACAACAGATTATTGCTTCCGGTGAATTTTATTTATTTGTATTAAAACCCTATATGTTTTGTATCTCTTGGTTTTTCAATTAAATTATTTAATACCTGTATAATTTGCTGTATTGTTTCATCTTGTTGAGCAAATTTATTATCGGTATTTTCAATATGCAGCATTAACATTTTTTTTAGTTCTTCAATTTCTTGCATTTTTGAAGTTTGTGAAATCGCCCATTGTCTCATTTTTACAAAAACATTCATAATTTGAATATTTATTTGTATTGCCCTTTCTGAATTTAGTACGCTTGAAAGCATTGCAACACCTTGTTCTGTAAAAGCAAAAGGCGGATTTGTTGAATGTTTAAGTGTTTCTAACCGGTCACAATTTGTGACCAGTTCTTTAAGTTCATCATTATTGAGTTTGAACATAAAATTTTCAGGAAAACGTTTTATATTACGTTTTACGGACTGATTTAATTTTTTAGTTTCAACTCCATATAATTCAGCAAGATCACGATCAATCATGATTTTTTGACCACGAATTGTAAAAATTCTGTTTTCTATTTCTGATAAGACCTGTATCTCTTTTGATGTCATTTTATTCTATAACTCCTTGTAGTTTATAAACACCACTTATTTACCCCTTTACCCCTATACTCCTGTTGAGCCGAAACCGCCGGTGCTTCTTTGGGTATCAGAAAGTTCTTCTGTCACCTGAATATCAACCTTTTCATATTTGCAGATAACCATTTGTGCAATTCTGTCATTCGGGTTTATTGTATATTCTTCGTTTGAGATATTAACCATCGGAACACAGAGTTCACCTCTGTAATCACTGTCAACGGTGCCTATTCCGTTAATGAGTGTCAGACCGTGTTTTATAGAAAGTCCCGATCTTGCTCTGACCTGTGCCTCGTAGCCTAAAGGAAGTTCAATTTTTATCCCTGTCGGAATGAGTTTTCTCTCTAACGGTTTTAAAGTTATGGGCTCTTTTATCCCAGCATACAGGTCCATGCCGGAAGAACCTTCGGTCTGATATTCGGGAAGGTGAGTGTTATTTTCAAGTTTTTTTATTTTCAAAACGGTCATTATATAAGCTCTTTTTCTGTTTTTTCGAGTATCGCATTTATGTTTGAAGTATCTTTAACTGCACCTTGTGCGAAGTTTGGACGTCCGCCGCCTTTTCCGCCTGTTGCCTGTGCAATTTCTGAAACGATTTTGCCTGCGTTAACTCCTTTTTCAACAAAACTGTCGCCTACTTTTACCATTAAGGTAGTTCCTGCAACTATGATTATTATTGAGTTATGACACTTGTTTGAAAGCATTTCTACCCCGTCTTTAAGTGCATTTGAATCGATTTGCTGATTAATGTATTTGATAAACAGTTTTCCGCCATCAATATCTTTGCCTTCAAGTGTTTTAAACTGTTCTTTTGCCTGAGCTGATTTTACTGCAGTGAGTTCTTTTTGCAAAAATCTGTTTTCTTCCTGAAGTTTTTCAACTCTGTCGAACACTTCGTTATACGGAGTTTTGAATTTAGCCGAAAGTTTATCGATTTCGTGAATTTTTGCGTTCATTATCTCAACTGCGGCATCTGATACGGCAACTTCGATACGTCTTGTGCCTGCTGCGATTGCGCTTTCTGAAATGATTTTTGCAAGTCTTAATTCAGATGTATTTGATGCGTGAGTACCGCCGCAGAGTTCTTTTGAAACGTCACCCATGCTTACGACTCTTACTTTATCCTCGTATTTTTCACCGAAAAGTGCCATTGCGCCTGTGAGTTTTGCTTCTTCCAAGTCCATAACCTTTGTGGAAACGGGTAATCTTTCTTCAATCCACAAGTTTATGAGTTTTTCTGTTTCAGCAATTTCTTTTTCTGTCATTGCTCTCGGGAAAGTGAAGTCAAATCTCATTCTGTCGGGTTCAACCTGAGAACCTGCCTGATGTACTTCATCACCCAAAACTTTTTGTAATGCTGCCTGCAATAAGTGAGCGGATGAGTGGTGAATTTTTATATTAAATCTTCTCTTTTCGTCAATTTGTGCGAAAACTTCCTGTCCTACAAGATTATCCTTATCGCCGTTAACGATTTTTGAACGGTGAATGAACAATTTGTTAACTTTGAAAGTTGTAATAACTTCTGCTTCAAATAAATCGCCTTTAATAGTTCCGCTGTCACCAATCTGACCGCCTGATTCTGCGTAGAAAGGTGTTTTATCCAAAACTATATCGACATAATCTCCGGCATCAACTGTTGCAACGACTTTTGCATTGCATTTTGTTTCTTCGTAGCCTATGAAATTTGTTGAGCCGTATTGGTTTTCGATATCAACATATTTCAAATCGTCAGTTAAAGAAATCTTCTGAGTTGCGGCTTTTGCTCTGTCTTTTTGCTCTTTCATAGCGGTTTTGTAGCCTTCTTCATCAACCGTTAAACCGTTTTCGAGTGCGATTTCTTTTGTAAGTTCAAGCGGGAAACCGTATGTATCATAGAGTTTGAAAGCGTTTTCGCCATCGATATTTTGTTTCTTGTCGATAAATTCCTGTAAAAGTTTATATCCTCTGTCGAGGGTTAATTTAAATTTTTCTTCTTCTGTCTGAATAACTTTTTTGATTTTTTCTCTGTTTGTTTCCAAATCCTCGTAAACTTCTTTGTAGTTATCAATTACGGTATCAACGAGTTTGTAGAGGAACGGAAGTTCCATTCCTAAAATTTTTCCGTGTCTTAAAGCACGTCTTAAAATCATTCTCAAAACATAACTTCTGCCTTCGTTTCCGGGAATAACGCCGTCATTTATCATAAAGGTTACGCATCTTGCGTGGTCTGTTATGATACGGAGTGAAATATCGGTTTTTTCTGATTTTTTATATTCAACACCTGACATTTCAACGACTTTGTCCAAAATCGGTCTTAATAAATCGGTTTCAAAAGTTGAACTTACGCCCTGACAAACCATTGTAATTCTTTCTAAACCCATTCCGGTATCAACGTTTTTCTTTTCAAGCGGTGAATAGTTGCCCTCTTCGTCCATAAACAATTCTGTAAATACGAGGTTCCAGATTTCAACCCATCTGTCACATTCGCAGGTATCTATTCCGCAATCATCGGAACACTTAAATTCTTCACCCAAATCGTAATGAATTTCGGAACACGGTCCGCATGAGCCTGTTGCTCCCGGAGGTCCCCAGAAATTATCTTTTTTGCCTTTTCTTTTAATTCTGTCGGGTGAAACTCCGACATCTTTTGTCCATATATCAAAAGCCTCGTCATCGGTTTCGTATATTGTTACCCAAAGTCTTTGAGGATCGAGTTTTAAGTAGTTAGTTACAAAATCCCAAGCCCAGACAATAATTTCTTTTTTATAGTAATCACCAAAAGAGAAGTTACCGAGCATTTCAAAAAACGTGTGGTGGCGGGGTGTTCTTCCTACGTTTTCAATATCTGAATCCTTACCGCCCGCTCTTGCACATTTCTGACATGAAGTTGCTCTTGCTGGGTTATAGGGTGATTTTTCATAACCCAAAAATATCGGTAAAAATTGGAGCATGCCCGCTGTTGTCAAAAGGACTGTCGGGTTATCCGGCACCAAACTTGAACTCTTTACAACCGTGTGCTGATGTTTTTGTTCAAAAAAGTCCAAAAACATTTTTCTTATTTCATTACCTTTTAACATTTTCTTCCCTCTTTTTGTCTCTTGTCCGTTAAAAAAATACTAACCCAAAAATATATGACAGTAAAGTTTAAAAGAATAATTTAAACTTCATAACACATAAGTGCGCCTTCTACGATTTTAAAACCCTGTTTTCTCCAGAAATTAACGGATTCCGGAACGGAATAACAAACAAAAGGCTTATTTGGAAAATAGTTTTTAAGTGCATTTGCCAATCCCGTGCCTACTTGTGTGTATGGTTCTCCTTTTGAATACTTACTTCTGTAATCGTAGTTTGTCATAAAATATGCAATACAGTTTGGTTTATCCTCAGATTTATTTTCATAAACCGTACAAATTCCGAGAACTTTGTTCTTATCAATATTTTCAAAATTGTTTTCATTTTCCTGAGTCAATGCAAAACAACGCTTGTTGTTATATTTAACTTTATCAAAGCAGTCAATATAGGTAGCATCCATTATCAAATCAAAACCCATTACATCAAATTCATCCATTGAACATATCTCGGAAATTTTTGCCATGTCTTTTCTGTCATGCAAATCAAATTCGACAAAATTTGCATCACATGGTTTATATTCTTTGCTTTTGTCCTGTTTGAGAATTGTAGCTTTATCTATAAATTTTGCATTAAAGTTTAAATTATTTACGGAATTAATTTTCATACTTTTAAAAAACCCGTAAAAAAATTTTTTGCTAATAAATTTTAGCTACGCAAAATAGAGGTTTACTTTTTTAAATATATAATTAAATATTAATGTATGATGAAAAAACTTGTATCTTTGATGTTTGCATTATTTTTAACTGCGGGTTGTTATACCTTCGCTGCAAGCTGGGATAGTTTTGACGGGATTGAAAACTCATGGGACGGTCAAAAAGCTATTACAAACAAAGAGTTTGAAGATACAATGAATGCGCTTGAAGAGAGAAAACATAAACAGGAAGCAAAACAACAGAAAAAACTGTTCAGAAAATTCAAAGGTGATACTCTGCATGATGAATTTTCAGCAAAGAAAAATTCAGAAATTAAAGCGGATTCCGTAACGGATGAAGGTTCCGAACAGTTGGTTAATATCCCTTATGACCTTTATATAGACGGTAAAAAACTCGAAAGAGGTTTCTATCAGGCAATTGCGGAAAGAAATGAAAAAGGTATTTTCGTAAATCTTTATCAGGCATATTCCCTGAAAAGTAAGATAAAAGTCAAAGAAACAGATCATGATTTTGATCAGAAAGAACTGAATTTTATAAAAATTCTTCCGTATGATGATGAAAGAATAATGCTTATATACGGCTGTATCGATTTTAATGCCTATGCATTTTTGAATTACAAAGAACCGGTTTACGATAACGGCCGCTGGATAAACTGACGAATTTTGCGTAGGCTGAAGCGAGCAAAGCGAACGGAATGCCGAAGTAGCGCGGAGCAATATGAGCGGCTATTTTACGAAAAGTAAAATATAGCGAATGACTGCGGAGCGTGAAGCAATAATTCGTATATAGTTAGTTAACAAAGTTGACTTTAGTCAACCAAAAAATAGGTAGACTGAAGTCTACCCTACAATTTCTTTTTCCAATAAACATTAAAATTTCCAATTTCCTTAAAAGTTTCGTCAAAATTGCCATTAAATTTTAAGGCTCTGTCATCTATATAGATGTATGCAGGTTTCTTAATATTTGTTATATCTTTAAAATACTTGTCTATATTATTGGTTTGCAGCCATTCAATAGCTTGTTTTGAGTTTCTTGTTGTATATAAAATTAATTCGTAATTATGGGATAATTTTTCTATAAATTCTTTTGCACCCTGTTTTATATCAGGAATATAATCTTCTTCGTATTTTGTATAATTATTTAAAACACCATCTAAATCTATCATTAAAGTCTTTTTGTACATAAAAATACCTCGTTATATGTTCACATGTGTGAACTATTTTACTCAAAATTAAGTTTAATATCAACATATAAGTTCATAAGTGTGAATTAGTATCAAAATGAGTAACAGAGAGTTTAACAGCATAATTTGTAAAAGAATTACAAATTTGCGAAAAAGTAAAAATTTAACAGTAGAAAAACTTGCTTATCAGAGCGGAATATCTAAAGGCGGTTTAAGTGAAATAGAAAGAGGAAAAAAATCCCCGATGCCTTTGACTATTCTGAAAATATGCACAGGTCTCGGAATAACAATAAAAGATTTTTTTGATTACGAAGAAATAAATAAATTTCAAAATAAATTATGAGTTAGCAAAGTTGACTTTAGTCAACCAAAAAATAGGTAGACTGAAGTCTACCCTACAATCTTTATCAAACCAAAAAATTGGCAAACTATTCTTATTATTTACCCCTTTATCACTATCCGATTTTCATGAAAGTAAATAACTTTTTAACGAAATCAAGCGGGTTTCCGCCCATTGCCTGTTTGCTGTATGCTTCTTCGAGTTTTTTATCTACCATTTCATTTCTCGGGTCAACTTTTTTAAGTCTTTCAAGGTATCTTATCATTTCGTAAGTATCGCCGATTTTTTCTCTGAATTCAGCCAATCTTTCTAATGCTTTTCTGTTCTCAGGTTCGATGTGCAATAACTTTTCGTAAAATTCGGCAGCCTGAGTCTGATCATCACTGACATACAAAAAGTCTGCAATTGTGTCGATTAAACTTGCATCACTGTCAATAATACTGTAGGCAATCATATATTCGTTAAGTGCGATATCCTTGTCACCTCTTAAGAAATGATATTTTGCCCAGTTTACGTGTTCTTTGTATTTATCCCCTGTTGCTTCATAAATCAGTGCTCTCATTTGATAAATCAGAGGTGAATTTGAGTCAAATTCCGCAAATTTTTCAACTTCGCTCAATGCCCTTTCATAGTCTCTTTTTTGGAAATAATACTGAGCCGATAATGAGTAATATTTTGGCTCTTTTAAGTATTTATCTTTAACTTCTTCCAAAAGGTTAAAAGCTTCTTCTAAATTCGACATATCAATAAGGCATCTTATTTTTGTAAGTTCATTTTTGGTTAAATTAAGTGCTAAATCGGGCTGAGAATTTCTTATGTATAAATCTGCAAGATATTCGTTTGTTTCAGGTCTTTTATCCTCAGGAAGTTTTTTAATACAAAGTTCAAGAGTTTCTATTGCACCTGTTAAGTAATCGGTTTTCTGATAGAGTTTTGCAAGTTTTATAAACGCAATTTCGTTTACATCTTCCATATCCGTAAGTCTTAAATACTCATCAATTGCATTGTTGTCTTTTTCGATTTTTTCATAAATATCAGCGAGTACAAATCTTACGGGCATGCTCTCTTTTTCGTTATTCGCATGTTCAATTGCTTTTTTAAAATCACCTGCGGCATAAGTCAGCTGATCTTCAATAACGTGCTTATTTCCTCTGTAAACATAGTATTTAAATTTATTTGTTTCGGAATAAATATCAATTAACTGATCATACGCAACAATTCTTGATTTATCAATTTCAAGCAGTTTTAAATAATAATTTTCAGCCTCGTCTTTTTTGTTCAGAATTAAAGCCAAATGCCCTAATTTTTCAAGTAATTCAATACTTTTAGGGTTATGAGCGTAATCTTTTTTGTATGCTTCATAGGCTTCTTCCCACTGTTCATTTTCTTCAAATTGTGCTGCTGTTGTCATATATTTATTCTCCTGTTAGTTAAATTTGTTTTGAGCTTCTTCTATGCCGTTTGCAAAATAAAATTCTACGGCCTCTGTGGCTTTGTTTAAAACTTCTGATAAGGTTTCCGTTTCTGCTTTTTCAAAATTCTGTAACACAAAAACTTCTGACGGAACTGGCGTTTGCGGTCCTATTCCGATTTTTAGTCTTGCAAACTTATCGGTAGAAATACTTTTTATAATTGATTTTATGCCGTTATGACCGCCGTCCGAACCTTTGTTTCTGAATCTCATTGTCCCTAAATTTAATGATAAATCATCGTAAATTACAATTATATCATCGGAGGAAATTTTATAATAATTCATAACGAGCTGAACTGCTTCGCCCGATAAATTCATATAGGTTGTGGGTTTAATCATTAAAACATCTTCGTCATTGAGCTTAAATCTTGTCATAAGGCACTTTAATTTGCTCTCTTCTCTGAAATCTGAGGAATGATTAAGCGCAAGTTTATCACAGACCATAAAACCTGCGTTATGTCTTGTAAATACATATTTTGCGCCTACGTTACCGAGCCCTGCAATCAGTTTCATTTTAAACCTCTCTTAATAATTTTACCTTAAATAAATATTGCCGTGTTGTTTATCCTGTTTTCGCTTAACAAAAAGATAAATTAAGAGGTTAATATTGGTGTGACATTTACTTTTAGACGACGAGGAGATTTAAAAATGAAAGAAAAAACACTTTTAAAAAGTTCTGAAAAAGTTGCCTGTTTTTTGGATAAAAATTCATTACATAAAAAAGATTTTGCGGAAATGATAGGAGTTACTCTCTCTTATGTTTATAACCTAATTGATAATACAATTCCTTTTTCTACAAGGAGTACAACGTTAGAGAGAATTTCGACAGTTATGGATATTGAGCCTGAAGAATTTGAGGAATATAAAATTCCGCAGGAGCCTGTTTTTGTTGAAGATTCGGTTAAGGTTTTAAAAAATCTGATTAAGGAAAATAATATGTCGGTTGTTGATTTCTTGAAGAATTTTCCGAGAAAAAAGAGGTTGCAGATGGTTGATATGTTAAGGGGTTATTATCCTTTGCCGATAGATTATACGGAACTTTCGGAGATTGGAAAAGTTCTGAATACAACCTCAGATGTGCTTTATCCCATATGGGAAACGAGAATGAAACAGGTTCTGGAAGAAAACGGCATGAATATAACCTCAAATTCCGACCTAATCACCACCATGTTCGATTGTGCAAAGAAATATATTTTGAGATAAAACAATTGTTCCTTCCCCTTGAGCGAATTTACGGACGGAATGTATTTCGGATAGCGAGGTTTGAAAGTTGCGACAGTGACAACGGAGCAACGACAAAACCGAGCGTGGAGTAAATTCAAGACAGGGGAAGGTTAGGATGAGGTGATAATTAAACAAAGCAAAATTTAAAAGATTGACACCTCACCCCTGCCTCTCCTATTAGGAGAGGAGAAAAAACTAAAAATAATTCAAAATAACAAAAATTATACTCACCCCCCTCTTTGACATTGTTTTTTATTTGTTTTAATATTTGGTCGTAGAGAGTAATTTATTATTTACAAATAAGGAAGGAGCAAAACATGGTAAATGTTGCAATTAACGGATTCGGAAGAATCGGAAGAAACACTTTAAGAGCCGCTATTAAAGAAGGCATTTTTGACAAAATTAATTATGTTGCTATAAACGATCCGGGTTTAAAACCGGAAGATGCAGCAAGATTGTTCAAATATGACTCAGTTATGGGTAAATTTGACGGTCAGGTTGAAGCATACGAAGAAGGAATTATTGTTAACGGAAAGAAAATCAAATTTTTCGCAGAAAAAGATCCCGCAGTTCTTCCTTGGAAAGAAATGAACGTAGAAGTTGTTGTTGAATCAACAGGCTTCTTCACAGATGCTACTAAGGCACATGCTCACATCGATGCCGGTGCTAAGAAAGTTATCATCTCTGCACCTGCTTCTAACGAAGATTTAACTATCGTTTTGGGTGTTAACGATGATATGTATGATAACGCTAAACACCACGTTATCTCTATGGCATCTTGTACAACTAACTGCTTGGCGCCTGTTGCTAAGGTTATCAAAGAAAAATTCGGTATCGTTAAAGGTTTAATGACTACCGTTCACTCTTATACAGGTGATCAGAGAATTCTTGATGCAGGTCACAAAGATCCTCGTCGTGCAAGAGCCGGTGCTTTGAACATATGTCCTACAAAGACAGGTGCTGCTAAAGCTGTTGCATTAGTTATTCCTGAATTAAAAGGAAAATTGGACGGTTTCGCTATGCGTGTTCCTACTCCGGACGTTTCTTTAGTTGACGTTGTATTCGAAACAGAAAAGAAAGTTACTGTTGAAGAAGTTAACGCAGCATTAAAAGCAGGCGCTGACGGACACGTATTATGCTACACAGAAGAACCGCTTGTATCTTCTGACTACATCGGAACAGCTCAATCTTCAACTGTTGATGCTTTATTAACAAGAGTTATGGGCGACAATATGGTTAAGATTATTTCTTGGTACGATAACGAATGCGGTTATTCTACAAGATTAGCTGAAACTACATTAATGATTGCTAATAAATTGTAATTCATTGAATGACATAAAGAAAATCGGGGTTTGATTTCAAATCCCGATTTTTTTGTTTATAGCAAAATTGTTTACCCCTTCTAACCTCCCCTTATTAGGGGAGGAACGATTATTTCCTCCCTGATTAGGGAGGATAAAGGTGGGTAATTATCATGAATGACAATTTTTTACTTCTGTAAACCATTTTTACTTAAATCTAAAATATGTTATAATCAGACATTATAAGGGGCGGGGATATGTATAATTATTTTAAAGGTACGGTTACAGATAAAGTTCATAACACAAAAGGCTGTTTTTTGACTCTTGAAATCTCAGGCATAGGCTATATGTTTGAAGTTACGGAAAGAGATTTTTCATCGCTTGGCATGGGTGACGAAAACGTTACAGTTTATTCAGTCCTTGTCCATAAAGAAGACACAATGTATTTATGCGGGTTTCTGAATAAGCAGGCAAGAGATTTGTTTCAAATTCTGACCTCAGTTTCGGGAGTCGGGGTAAAAATGGCTTTTGCGCTTTTGAATCAGTTCGATTTTGCAAAACTTATTTCAATAGTTATCGACGGTCAGTATAAAGAACTTACGCTTGCAAAAGGTGTCGGAACAAAACTTGCACAAAAAATTATCCTTGAACTCAAAGACAAACTTATAAAGACTGATATTGAATTTGAAGCTGTTTCAGATTTCAGGGAAACAGAGCAGATAAAAGATACAAGAAGTATTTTGGAATCTTTGGGCTATGAGCATGACGAAATTCAGGAGGCATTTTCTTCCGTTCTTTCAACAATAGCAAATCCCGATAATTCCGAAGAACTCTTAAAAGCGACTTTAACTCATTTGTCAAATTAATAAAACTTCACAAAATTAAAAATATAGGCAATAAAAAATCTTTAGGTGTTTTATATCAGCAGGTGTAGAACATGAAAATTACTAATTCAGCGCTAAATTTTAAAAGTAATCCTGTCAGTGTCTCAGTAGGCTATGTCAACGATTTACACGGACAGTTGTCCAATATGCAGAGAATTCATTCTGCTTTCAGAGAGAACAATTACGATTTTAAATTTTCGGGCGGAGATAACTGTTTAGGCTGTAATAACGACATGGCTGCGGCAGTTGATAAGTTCATGGACAGAGAAAATTTTGATGCAAGCTGTCTCGGAAACCACGAATTTGACATAGATCCTAACCCGCTTTCAGAAAATCTTGCAAATACAAAAATGAAATACTTGGGTGCAAATATAAGCCTTAAAGAAGGTGCATCTGCTGATGCACAGAAACTTAAAGACAATATCGACAAATCTTTTATAATCGAGAAAAAAGGCGAAAAATTCGGTGTAATCGGGCTTGCTCCCTGTGATTTATATTCAAGAGTAAAGTCACCTGACAGATACAGCAAAGATTTTGAAATTGATTCTTTTGAAAAAACAGTTGAAACAACCCAAAAAGAAATTGATGCTTTAAAAGCACAGGGTGTTGATAAGATATTTTTACTTTCACATATCGGGCATGATTACGGAAAGAAACTTGCTCAGATGACTTCTGGAATTGATGTTATAATCGGCGGTCATACGCACGAACTTATAAAAGATGTAAAACCAAACGAAAATTTGGTTTATTCAAAAGATAATGAGCCTGTTGTTATCACTCAGGCAGGACGTGACGGAAACTATTTCGGCGAATTAAACGTTTCTTTTGACGATAAAGGTATCGTAACAAAAGTCCAAAATAACGTAAAATCAATTTCAGATTGCCAAAGTGATTATATAAGCGAATATTTGTTTAATCAGGATTTAGGAACTCCGGAAACTGTCGGAGAAATTGAATCTGCACCTCCAATCCCAGAAAACTTCCTTATAGAGGAAAATCCTCATGCAAACTTTATTACTGACGCAATGAGATTTGAACTCGGAACTGATTTGGCTATCTTAAATAACGCAAATATAAGAAATATTTTCAGAAAAGGTCCTATTAATTCAAGACAGATTAAGGAAATAAGCCCGTTCAGCAATAAAATGGTTATAATTCCTTTGAGTGAAAAAAATGTTATTGATGCACTTAAAGTCGTTTCAAAATCAACCGTTTCAGTCGGTAACAAACCCGGATTGCTTGCAATTTCAGGTCTGAACTACAAAGTTAACAAACAAAACGGAACCTTAGTCAGTGCAAGTTATATGGATAAAGACGGAAACTTAACTCCAATCGATATAAACAACCCGAATCCGAATAAAATTTTAAGAGTTGCGCTCGATGATTACTGTGCATCAAGCAAAAAAGAATTAAAAGACCTGAACAACATCGCAAATGCAGAAAAAGTATTTGGTTTTGATAAAGATAAATTAGTTTGTGATTATATCAAACACATCGGAAAACCTGTTACAATAGATTGCTCAGGCAGAATAACTTTCGAGGGGTAGGGGTAAATATAAATTGTCATGCTGAACTGACTACAAGGCAGCAAAAGTGTAACTTTGTGTCACCCTGAATTTATTTCAGGGTCTATCAAATTTTGCTGTATAAGATTTGTCTTTATTTTGTAATATTGGTAAGATTCCGAAACAAGTTCGGAATGACAGATTGTTATTATTGTTACTTAAAACAAATTCTGCAAGGCTCTGCGGTTTTGTCTAATAATTTTCTTGGTTTTAGGCAACTTAGTAGTTATGTTATAATTTATTTTAAGGGTAAGCTCCAATTACCTCCTCCAACACAGACTTGTTAAGAGAAATTGGTGGAAAGGAGGTGAACAAATGCAACGGGAAATAATTAAAAAAGTCCTAGCTACACTAGGACTTATAATTCAAATTCTCGCCGAATTTGTTTAGGGAGTTAAGAAAGACTTTAAGAGATAGCGACTCTTAGGGTCTTTTCCCTATATATGTATTATAACTTATATTGTTGATTTTTCAAGTGGGGATTAAAACAAATTCTGCAAGGCTCTGCGGTTTGATTTTGCAGGCTGTACGTCTTTATAGCTTGTGAATTTTTTCTGTGAATTTTGGGTATTGTTACGGCGGGTGCCTGTAGTTTTTATTAATCTTCCGTTCATATCATATATTGAAACCGATTTATCCTCGTTTGTAACAACATAGCCTGTCTTGTTTCCGTTTTTATCAAACATATAGTGTTTTTTGACCTGCTGCTGAGTAGTCTGGGGTTTGTTCTGATACTGTTTCAAAATCGACATATAATCGCTGTCCGCCTTAACATCAGCGGCTGCAACCCCAAGTATTATTACTGCCAAAATAACCAATCTTTTCATTGTAATTTATATTTTAGCATTTTATACTGTATAAATCAAAACGTTTAGATAAGCAGTAAAAAGGGATATGGTTTTATGCATAATACGATTAATTTAACGGAAG
Source organism: bacterium (assembly GCA_017433195.1). Classification (GTDB taxonomy): domain Bacteria; phylum Cyanobacteriota; class Vampirovibrionia; order Gastranaerophilales; family Gastranaerophilaceae; genus RGIG2479. Next base: position 2,834 of record JAFRHR010000010.1, on the reverse strand, counting down.
ATTTATACTGGATTGGCGCAAATAACAGAAGATTGTCGCTATTTGAAAATGTTTACCCGATACCAAAAGGAGTTTCTTATAACTCTTACGTTTTGCTCGATGAAAAAACAGTTTTATTAGACACAATAGACCAATTCGTTGCAGAACAATTTTTTGAAAATCTTGAACACGTACTCAACGGCAGAAAACTCGATTATTTAATCGTAAACCACATGGAACCAGACCATTGTTCACAAATAAAAGCAATTACAGAAAAATACAAAGGTGTAAAAATCGTTTGCAACCCGAAAACCAAAAAACTTATCGAACAGTTTTTTGATTTGAAAGTGGCTGAAAGCGACTTTATGATAGTAAAAGAGGGAGATGTTTTAAACACCGGTAAACATAACCTGACCTTTGTTTTTGCGCCAATGGTACATTGGCCGGAAGTTATGGTTACTTATGACACAACAGACAAAATCCTTTTCTCTGCCGATGCTTTCGGAACATTTGGTGCAATAGACGGAAACATCTTTGCCGACGAAACAGATTTTGACCACAGATATATGGACGAGGCAAGACGTTATTACACAAATATCGTCGGAAAATACGGAACTCAGGTGCTGGCAATACTCAAAAAGGCATCTGCGCTTGAAATAAATATGATTTGTCCTCTCCACGGTTTTATTTGGAGAAAAAATGTTCAGCAGTTTATCGACAAATACATAAACTGGGCAACTTATACGCCCGAAGAAAAGGGTGTTTTGATAGTTTACGGCTCAATTTACGGGAACACAAAAAATGCGGCAGAAATCCTTTCCGTACAACTTGCACAAAAAGGAATAAGAAATATCAGAATGTTTGATGTTTCGGTTACTCATCCGTCATACATAATTGCAGAGGCATTCAGAGTTTCTCACATCGTATTTGCAGCACCTACTTATAACGCAGGGGTGTTTGTTGCAATGGATAACCTAATCAGAAATATCGTTGCACATAATCTGCAAAACAGAGTAATTTCTATTATAGAAAACGGCTCATGGGGTGTAACTTCAGGTAAAATAATCGAAGAAGAACTTTCAAAACTCAAAAATACGGAAATTTTGGGACAGAAAATTACAATAAATTCGTCTTTGAAAGATAATCAAAACGGTGATTTAGAGGCACTTGCGGATGAAATTTACAAATCAATTCACAAAGACGAAGTAACGGCTGATGCGCCCGCAAAAATCGACAGAAACGCAATGTTTTCAATAAGTTACGGTTTATTTGTTTTAAGTTCAAAACTCGATAACAAGGACAATGCCTGCATAATAAATACCGTAATGCAGGTTACCGACAACCCGAAACAGGTTGCAATTGCGGTTAACAAGGTAAATTACACCCACGAAATGATACTGAAATCAGGTGTATTTAATATATCAATTCTGACAACAGAAACTCCGTTTTCAGTGTTTGAAAACTTTGGGTTCCACAGCGGACGTGATACCGATAAGTTTGAAAACTTTGATAACAAAGAACGTCAAAGTAACGGGCTTTACTGTTTAACAGATTACACAAATGCAGTTATCTGCGCAAAAGTCGTTACAAAAATAGATTGCGGAACACATTATCTGTTTATAGGTGAAGTTACAGAGGCTCACAAGATATCTGAAGTTCCGTCAGTAACATACGATTATTATTTAAAACACATAAAACCAAACCCGAATAACAAACTTGAAGAAAAGAAAAAGGGCTGGATTTGTAAAATCTGCGGTTATGTTTATGAGGGTGATGTTTTACCGAGTGATTATATCTGTCCGTTGTGTAAACACGGTGTGGAAGATTTTGAAAAAATAGTTTAGAAAGGAGAAAATTATGGCAGTTTATACTTGTACAATTTGCGGTTGGGAATACGACGAAGATAAAGGATACGATGAAGGTAATATCCCTGCAGGAACAAAGTTTGAAGATTTACCGGATGATTTTGCATGTCCGCTTTGCTCTGTAGGTAAAGATCAGTTCGAGTTGCAATAGCGAATTTTGTTAAATTTTATTATAAAAAGTCGGATTGTTGCGGGGGTAAATAAGAATAGATTTTGCTTATAATGCATATAATAAGTGAAGCTACGTGCGTAGCACCGCAATGACAATTTTTTGTATGTGTCATCACGAAGAAGTGAAACGACTGTGGCGATCCAGCCTTTTGTATGATTTAGTTGTATTGATTTACATTTACCCCTGTGCTAAACTCATTAAAAAGGAGAAAATTATGCAGGTTACAGCTATTTCATCAAATTCAACCGCTTTTGGTATGAAACACATAGATTCTTTACGTGCTTGGGCTAAAAGAAATCCTGATAAAAGAATTGATGTTGATCCTGAAAAACTTAAAAAAGCAAACGAAGAAATTCGTGAAGCCCTCAAAGATTCAAAAAAAGAACGCAAAGAAGCAGAGGAAAGTGCTAAAAAGATATTGTTAACTGTTTAATTATTCTTGTTACAGGGTTTTAGTTTAGTCCCCCGAACAACATCATTTTTAACCAAAAGGAGTATGTGTATGCAAGTGCAATCTGTAAATAATCAATATAACCCCAAATTTGGAACAACTATTTCATCAGAAACTATAAAAAGGGCTAATCAGGCTTGTATAAAACGAGGAAGACTCGCAAAAAGACAAGGTTTAACATTGGCTGAATATGATGCATTACACAGAGAAGATTTTATTCATAAAATAGGTAATAAGACCTATGATTTTTATGCTATAGCTGAAGAAATCATTTCAAAACTTCATAGAAAAGCAAAGTAGGTTGCTCTTTCAGCCCAACAAATATTTGTGTAGGAACTCAAATTTAAGATTCTGCAAATTTTTATAT
>JAFRHR010000009.1 GCA_017433195.1 bacterium | reverse complement strand
TTTATGAAGAAGTTTTTTATAAAATCAATGGGCTGTAAGGCAAATCAGGTCGAGGGACTTGTTATTGAACAGAATTTGCTCAAATTTGGTTTTGAAAAAGTCAAAAACCAAAAAGATGCTGATTTTTATATCTTAAATTCCTGTTCGGTTACACATAAAAGCGACAATGAAGCAATGTATTTTTTGAGAAAAGCTCATTCTGACGGTTTGAAGACTGTTCTCACTGGTTGTATTGCACAAATCGAAAAGGAACAACTTTTAAAAGAACCGTTTATTGATTATGTTTTCGGAAATGATGATAAATTTTCTATGGCGGAATTGTTAGAAAAAAGTGTTAATTTTCAGGTTGCAGATTTGTCGAAAAGAGAAATTTTTAACGAAACTGTTCTTGAAACAAGTCCGAAAACAAGAATTAGCCTGAAAATTCAGGATGGTTGCGACAACAGATGTGCGTATTGTATTATTCCTTTTGCAAGGGGAAAAAGCCGTTCCGCAGATAGTGATTTTGTAATAAACAGAATTAACGATTATGCAAATCAGGGATTTAAAGAAGTTGTTTTAACAGGGATTCATGTCGGCTTGTGGAGAGATAAAGACGGTAAAAATCTGTTTAACCTTATGCGTTTAATTGACGAAAAAACGAGTATTCAAAGGTACAGAGTAGGCTCATTAAATCCGTTGGAAATAACTTCAGAAATGCTCGATTATCTCAAAAATTCCGAGAAGTTTTGCCCTCATTTTCACCTTTCTCTGCAATCTATGTGTGATAAGACTTTGAAATCGATGAACAGATTTTATTCGGCTCAGAGGTGTTTGGAATTAATAGATGAAATCAGTGAAAAAATGCCTTTGGCATTTATGGGTAGCGATATTATTGCAGGCTTTGTGGGGGAAACTGAAGAAGATTTTGAAACAACTGTTTCTAACCTTAAAAAATCAAAATTATCACAAATCCACACTTTCCCTTATTCGATAAGAAAAGGAACTCAGGCAGAGAAAATGGAGGGACATTTGTCGGATAAAATCAAGGAAGAAAGAGCGGAAATAATTAAGAAAATATCCGCTGAAAAATATGAGCTGTTTGTTCAACAAAATATCGGAACGGAGCATAACCTTTTAATTGAGAAACATTTGGACAAACATACGGGCTTTTTAAAAGGTGTTACTGAAAATTATCTTGAGGTTTTGATAGAAAATAATTCCGATACTACTTTGTGTAATACTCTTAATCAAATAAAAATAACCGAAAATACGGATAAATACGGTATTTTATCGGGCGAGTTGTTGAAGAGTGTATGAGATTAACAATAATGGTTATCGAGGTATCTTCTTACCGCATTTGCTCTCAATGTTTCTGCTTTAATCTTTATTGATGAAGTATCGCCCAAATCGTCTATAACTCTATATGAAGAAAAATCAGTGCGAATCTGTCCCATTGCTTCGGGTTTGTCTAACCACAAAGATGCGTGTTGTCCGAAACGTTCTTCAAGTTCTGACAATGTTCCTGACGGATTATAGTCGAGATAGTTTAGAAAATTGGTATTCAAATCGTCATATTTTGACCAGTAACCTGTTTCAGCGATGCCTTCGTGTGCGGTTTTTGTTGTTGAACCCTTAGGAAGGTTTCCGTATAACTCAAGTCCGTATTTGCCCAACGCTCTGTCTATAACTTCAACATTATCTCCGCATCTTTCAAGTAATTTTTCAACAGGAGTGCTGACTCTATTCAGGTCGAAAATTTCAGGAACAAATAGTTTGTTAAATATATATTCACCTCTTTCTGTTTTTGGACAACCTTGTTCTATATAGCTTAATACAGCTTGCCCCTTATTAATTGTCTGTGGCTGAACATGGCTGACGGGTGAGAAATTTGCATTAAATGCCGGTCTTACATAATTGGTTGTTACAGCAATAGGTGATATTCTCATTGTAAATACTCCTCAAGTTTCTTTTATTATGAATATATTCTAACAAAACAGTAGTTTTTTAAGGAGTCTTGTAAAGTTTTGTAAACATTTAATCCATTTTAGTCAATTCTGAATATTCACGCAACTTTGTGAGCGTGTAAATAAAATCGATAACTAACTAAACAAAATATATTCTTTTTTCATTACAACAACTTGGAGAAGACGACACATCTTCTCTTTTTTATTGTGGTTATAGTTGTTCTTGAATAAAATGCAATACGTAATTTTTATTATTATGTCACCCTGAACTCGTTTCAGGGTCTTACAAACTTTCCGATAAATCTTTAAACTCAGGGTTTACTTCTTTAATAAGATTTATTTTCCATTGTCTATGCCAACGTTTTAATTGTTTTTCTCTATTCAATGCAGTTTCGACATTATCTGTCAATTCATAGTAAACCAATTTATCAACATTATATTTTTTAGTAAAACCATCAACTACTTTATTTTTATGTTCCCATATTCGTTTTTGTAAATCACCGGTTACACCAATATAAAAAGTAGTTTCATTATAATTTGTCAAAATATATACTGCATAAGTTTTATTCATAGATTTATTTAAACATGCAAAAGACTTAATACCCTGAAACAAGTTAAGGGTGACACAAGATTATACTAAATTGTAGTTA
>JAFRHR010000008.1 GCA_017433195.1 bacterium | reverse complement strand
ACCTGATTCAATTTTTCTTAAATACTCTGTTCTTATGCCGGTTTTTTCAGAAATTTCTTTAAGTGAAAATTGTTTTTCACATCTGATTTTATAAATATGTAAACCCAATTTTTTACATATATCTTTAAAATTTTTATCATAATCCATATATACCTCTTTTATATATCTTATTAAATTCAGATAATATCATATTATATACAGTTGATTACAATAAGTCAATATCCTACTATAATAGTATGAATAATGATTATGATATGATAAGCAATAAAATTTCACAAAAAGTAAAACTTGAACGTAATAAAAAAAATTTATCTCAACAAGAGTTGGCTTTAAGAGCCGGAGTTGATAAAAACACTATTTGGAAAATTGAAACGGGACAAGTGTCACCGACAATAAATACACTTGAAAAAATTGCAAAGGCATTAGAAATTGATTTTGCAACTTTATTAGATGTTTCAAAAGTTGAATTATAAATACAATACTTTACAGTAATTTTGTATAAATTGTCATGCTGAACTTGTTTCAGCATCTTACCAATTTTTATAGCAAAAGTTTAGGCAAGACTAATCTCTTTACAGTGCCATATTAGTTATTTCTCTGTATGCACTTTGTAATCTGTTTCTTATTTGGAGAGCCATTTGCATACTCAGATTTGCTTTTTCGGCAGCGATCATCATATCGTGAGCGCTTACGTCTTTACCCATGGCAAAATCAAGTTGTAGTCTCTCTGCGGCAATTTTATCCTGATTAACACTTTTTAAACCGTTAGAAAAGGCATCTCCTATGCTTTTAAGGATATTTCCGTTTTCGTCTTTAGGTTTTTCCTGTTTTGCGATTTCATCATCGAGCATTTTTGTAAAATCGTCTATATTTCTTGAATTTTGCGGAATTTGTCCTTTCAGAAAGTTATTATATTCTGAAATGGGATTATAATTAATTTGTTCAATTTGTCCTGTATATGACATTATTTACTCCTTAAAATTAGATTTCCAGTGCGGAATTTATCATTGTTTTAACGTTTTCTGCAACGGTTGCGTTAGCCTCATAGGCTTTAGATGCGGAAACCATTCCAACCATTTCTTCTACGATATTTATATTTGGTAAATCTACGTATCCGTTTTCATCTGCGTCAGGGTGACTGGGATCATAGACTGTTTTTATTGCATTTTTTGATTCTTCGTAAATTGCATCAACCTCAACTCCCTGAGCAACAGTTCCCTGATTTAGAGCAATACCTGAGTGAATAAGCATTTTTCCTGTTGAAGGATCAAACCTTGCGTTCGCTGAGTTTGCGGAAAAGTTTGCAGGGCCTCTTGAAAAACTGTCTTCATACAGGGCTCTGAATGTAACGTTCTTTTTTATGTACGGAATTTTTGAACCGTCTGCCTGACGTGTAGTGTTAATGTTTGCAATATTAGATGCGATGGTATCGAGTTTTACTCTTTGTGCCATCATGCCGGAAGCTGCAACATCAAATATTTCCATACTCATAGTTATTTACCTCACATATTATTGACTTTGAATTACTCTTTGTAAGTTTTCGAAATTTCTTTTTTCGAGGTTAGTTAAAACCTTGTATTTTGTGCCTGTTTTAGCTAAGTCTGCCATTTCTTTTTCGAGTTCTACGTTGTTACCGTCACGGCTGCCGCCTGTGAAGATATCATCCATAAGCTGCGGGTTATAATCCTGATATATATTACTTTGTAAGTATGCTTTTTCAAGCTTGTTAGGCGTAATATATTTAGGATAATCTCCCATAATTTCTTCTAATGTTGTGGGCTTATATTCCACACTGCATTTTTCTTTTATGTACTGTTTTAACTCAGCTTTTTCATTTATTTCTGCGAGTTGGCTTTCAAAACTTACTTCTTTGCGCAGATAACCCGGAGTCATAACATTTGCAACGTTTGACGCAATCGCTTTTTGCCTGTCGTTCAGACCGTCAAGCGCAAATTTTGTTATATTCATAGTATCTGACATTATTAAATCCATAGCATCTCCTTATACGATACTTGCCGTGAGTTCAAATTCGGTTAAATTATCATCTGATTTTTTAAGTTCAATTTTTCCGAATTGTTCCTCCATTGTTTTTTTGCAGATATAAAGTCCTAAGCCGCTCCCTTCTTTTTTGGTAGTAAAACCTTCTTTGAAGATTTCACTTCCGTTTGCAATTTTTTTACCGTTGTTTGAAATACTTACCTTGGCAAATCCCTCTTTTTTTTCTGTTTCTATTTTTATGAATTTATTTTTTGCATCTGTTTCAAATGATTCTGTTGCGTTTTTAATTAAGTTTATTATAACGGCAGAGAATTTGTTTTCATCAGCTAAGATATCGACATCTGAATTATTATCAAGTTCAATAGCGATATTTTTTCCGTCTGCGTATGCTCTTGAAAGACTTACTGCAGAATTTAATAAATCCTTTAAATTGCAGGGTTTTATATCCCCTGTATTTATTGATTTCAGTTCTATTAAACAGTTGTTTGCAAGTTTTACCGCTTTTGACATACAATTTACGGCATTGTCTATTGTTTCTTCTTTTATGTCATTTTTTTCACAGTATTTTTTTATTACGTTTAAGTACAAATCACATATAGATAACTGATTTCTGATTTCATGAGCGGTAACTCTTGTCTGCAGTTTTTTGTATTCAGCCTCTTGTGTTTGATATTCTGAATTTTGCTCTAATGCTTTATTACCGAACATATTTAAAAGATTATTTATTAAACTGCCGTATAAAGAATTATTTGAGTTCAAATCACGAAATGCATTGTATTTTGAAAATACTTTTTTGTTTTCATTTCTTAAATATTCGGTTAATTCAGAAATTTCGTAGGGATTGGTTGTAACACCGTAATTTACCATACCGTTTATCCCCAACCAGACAAGGCCTATGCTGTAATCTTTTGAATCAACAATTAAATAGTTGTATCCGCTTTTATCTGAAACCTTATACAGATTTATTGTATCGCTCAATTCAAGTCTTTTGAGTAAACCTAAAAGCCCTGAATTGTCTTTCAGACTCAGAATTACGTTTGCCTGAACTGAGTTTTCGATAACAGGCTCGAGTATAGCACGAAACAGACTGTAAAAAGTCTGTTCGTTGCTTGTATTAAGATTTTCAGTTAAACTATATTTCAACTTTCAACCCTTTATTTACCCCTACACGGTAGCCATTCTGGCACGTCTTTTATTTGTAAAACCGTTGTTTATTGCATAAAGAACAGCTTGAGTTCTGTCATTTACCTGTAACTTTTGAAAAATGTTATTTACGTGAGTCTTAACTGTTGTTTCAGAAATAAATAACTTAGATGCAACACCTCTGTATGTTACGCCCTGAGTTAATAAGTCTAAAACTTCTTCTTCTCTTTGGGTTAAGTAAGATAACAAATTTTCTTCGTTGTCGTTGCTTGATTCTGCCTTGAAAGAACTTTGGAAGTATTCGAAAAATCTTGAAGACAAAGCAGACGGTAAATAAATTTTTCCTGCTGCAACTTCTTCTATGGCATAGATTAACTGAGCTGAAGCCATAGTTTTTAAAACATATCCCTTTGCGCCTAATTTCATAGCACGGAAGATTAAATCTGCATCATCATATCCGCTTAAAGCTATTATGCGCACCCCTAAGTTTAATTGTTCAATTTCCTGTATTGCCTGTAGGCCATCTTTTTCCGGCATATTCATATCCATTAAAACGATATCCGGCTGATATTTTTTAACTAAGTTAATACCAACGCTTGCACTTGTTGAGGTTGTTACGATATCGTAAGTTCCTTCCATATTTAACAGTTCTCTGATTCCTGATAAATGATCGTAATTGTCATCGATTAAAATAATTCTTGCTTTCTTCTTAAATTCACGTCTCATTTTTACTACTCCCCCGCTTTCATATATTTATTAAAGTTTATTATTTTTAAACGAAACAGACCTTACCAATATCTGTATCCATCCTCCACTATAGATACTACAACTTTTTGTATGAGGATTATATTGACAAAACGGTTGATTTTTAAGGGTTTCAGCTCAATCATTTGATTTAGACCATATGGTCTATAATGGGGTAAAAGGCAGATTACAAAAGGGTTTAGCGATTTTGATAATTTTGGGTTAAAGGCATGCTCCTAATGTATTTGTACTAATACTTATAATGTAAAAAGCCATTATAAAAAATAAACCTTTGATATGTGTTTAAGGGCTTGCAATAAGTTTTTCGGAGGATAAATCCGTATTACCCCATCCGTTATGAGGGAGGGTTGGGGTGAGGGCACAATCACTCCTTCCCTAATCAGGGAAGGCTGGGATGGCATTCTTAATAATTAACTTTCCCTCCCTTATGAGGGAGGGCAGGGTGGGTGCTAATTTTAGTTCCCTCTCCTTAAAGGAGAGGGTGCGGCAGCGGGTGTTGCGAAACAACATAGTCTGCCGAGGGTGAGGGCACAATCACTCCTTCCCTAATCAGGGAAGGCTGGGATGGGTATCAATCATGTCATTGCGAGAAAAACGAAGTTTTTCGTGGCAATCCATTCCCTCTCCTTAAAGGAGAGGGTTAGGGTGAGGTGATCATTACCCCCTACCCCTCAACACTATTTAATAATTCATTATAAACATCAATTGTTGGGGTGCAGATTGTAAGATTTCTGTCAGCAAGACTTTTAATTGTTGCCTTGTAGCAGGCAAGAAGTGCTTTATTCAGGCCATCTTCCCGATCAAAATCTTTCAGAATATATTCAAGATACTCGGCAGGTCTTGTTTTGGGTTCAGCCTTGTCTGCAAGAAAAATTATCTTTTCAAAAAGTGACATGTTGGTATGTCCTACGGTATGCCATCTTATTGATGAGAGAATTTCCTCGTCTGTAACTTTAAAAACAGTTTTAGCTATGTAGGCACTGACCGGTGCATGATATGTTTTGTAATTCGGAAGTTCATCAGGCGTTATTTCAACCCCTTGATCTATATAATCTTTCAATTTATCCGTTGAAAAACACTTTGCACAATCGTGGAGAAGTCCGGCTATGTAGGCTTTTTCTTCGTCAATGCCGAATCTTTTGGCAAAATCTTTTGCAGTATCAGCAACCGCCAAAGAATGAATATAACGTTCTTCGTTCAGATTTTTTCTTAACCAGTTAATAATCTCAGTCGTTGTAAGGCAGGTATAATCCATTTTTTCTTATATACTCCAAAACAGGCTGCGTAACTAAGCTGCCCAAAGGCTTACCGGTTTTAACTCTGTGTCTGATAACCGTTGATGAGACATCCATAAATTTCATATTTGCAAATTCAAAATCATACCCCCACTCAACGAATCTGTTATAGTTATCTGGTTTAAATTTGCTGCTTCTCGGGTAAACGACAAAATGAACCGCTCTTTTTAGTTTTTCAGACTCCCACCATCCGTCAACTTCTCTGAAAGTATCTGTTCCCAATAAAAACCCGGGTTTACCTTCAATTGCATATCTTCTTGATAATTCAGACACCATTTCATGGGGCAGGGAATACCTTTCATTCTGAAATTCAATATTACTAATCTGAAAACTTGTATTACCTTCTATTGCAGCTTTTACCATATTATATCTGTGATTGGCAAGTTCATCATCAATCTCCTGATAAGGCGGTTTGTAAGCAGGAACAAAGACAACAGTATCATAGCCGAGTTTTGTTTTTGCAAACATAGCCATCGCCAGATGTACCGTGTGAATTGGATTAAATGTTCCTCTAAAAATACAAACTTTCAATTTTTACACCCCTGACACACATTATAACAGAAAACCAAAAAAAAAGCCTGATTGTGAAAATCAGGCATTACAAAATTAGTTCGGGAATTTATTGTGGTAAGTTTAAGCATGATTTGTTGTTAAAAGCTATCATCTGCATTTGTTCATACAAGATGTATGATTTATCTGCATTTTTTTCTTCTTCTGTTAAAGGTTCTTTTATGAAATCGTTATAAAGTTCATTTGCTTTTGCGTTAATATCATACAAATCTAAAACTGCCATCTTAGTATCCTCTTTGCTCATCTCTTACTCTTATATAAAGTATTTTTTTTTCTTCCGATTTCACAACCTGTTTTTTTTGTTACAAAACTTAATGCCCCATAAAAATAAAGGCAAAATAGCCCTATAAATATGGTTATATTGGTTAATCAGGATAGCCGCAGTTTGTTAAACAGGAGTTTAAATTTCGGGTTTAACAGTTTTTTTCCAATTGTTGTTTAGAAGCATATATGTTGAAATCGGGGTATCATTTATTTTTCCGTCAGAATAACCATATACATCACGGTAATTAATTCCGTCATGCTCGTATTCTTTTTCACATTTGCACGGAGTTCCCGTATGGTTATAGTAATATCTTTCAAGCCCGTTACTTACCCCGTTATTTACCCCTTCTGTATATTTCCAGATAAATTTCCCGCCGACATCATATTTGTAATGCGTAACAGATGAAACTGTTTTGGTTTCATCTTTTGTAAAATCCGTTTCTTTTAAAATTTTATAACCGTTTTCTTCTGAATCATAGAGTATTTCCGCTTTTAGGGTTTTATCCGCATTATATAATTCAGATGGCTTTTCCTCATGCCCATTTTGATTATAAAAATGCCCTGAAACAGAACGATAATATGTTTTTGCTGCGGTTTGTGTTTTACCTGCATAAACGGCAGAAATAATTCCGTCATGCTCTGTTATAACTCTGTACTCTGTAGCAGATATCGGAGCAACAATACTGCCGTCATTATTTTTTAAAACTTCTTTTTCAACGGGATTATATAGTGTTTTGGTTTTATATTCAGAAATAACTTCATTAAGAACATCTTCGCCAAAATAAGAAATTAATTCTTCTTCCAATTGTTCTTTTTTTTCTTCTATATTATAAAGACATGCTATCTTATCCAAAAGCATAAGCTCTTCATGTTTTTGATTTATAAACTTTTGTATTTCTTCTACGTAATCTGTAACAGCGGAACTGTCACCGGGCAAATTTTCACAATCCAAAAGAAAAGCAGTTCCGCCTTGTTTTTTTTGGGCTTCTATTGTTTGACTGAGCTTTTGTAAATCACCGTATGTTAAATTTTCATTGCCTTTTTTATGCAAAATCTGTACAAAAATTTCAAGCTGGTCATCGGATAATTGCTGTATATAATCACCGTATGTTAGTTCCTTGCCGTTTACTGTTATCGGCTCATTTTTCTTGTTAATAAGGATATTTTTATAGTTGTCGATACTTTTTTGAATATAATTTTTTGCATCGTTAATATCGGGATAGCAGGCATACTGTTCTAATCTGTAATACATTGACAATTCTTTTTTTAAAATGTTTAAGGAATCGGAAGAAATAGTCATTTTCATTTTTGCAAACAACCTGAGTAAATTATTTAAAACATTTTTAAACCACACAGATACTGATATAGTGAAACAACTTTTTATCGCAGATATAATCCTATGCAAAAAAGAACTTTTTCCAAACGGATTATCTGTTCTGTGCTTTTCAGCATTATATTCTTTTTCCGATGTAGATTCCGCTATGACAAATCTCCTTATCAAACAAGTTTAAATTATACATTATTATACAAAAAAGTTACAACTAAAAAACAAAAAATAAACTCAGCAAAACTTAAAAAATAAATATAATAAATTGTAAACAATTTAGCCAAAACTGTATATTTTATTATGTTTGTAGTATAATAAGGGCATGGGGATAAATTAAGGAGGAGATAATGACACAGAGTTATGATGCGAGTAATATCCGTGTTTTGGAAGGGTTAGAAGCTGTAAGACTTCGTCCCGGTATGTATATAGGTTCAACTTCACAGAGAGGTTTGCACCATTGTGTATATGAAATTGTAGATAATTCAATTGATGAATCATTAGCAGGCTACTGTACAGATATTCACGTTACGGTTAATAAAGACAACAGTATAACCGTTGAAGATAACGGAAGAGGTATTCCTGTTGATATAAAAGAAGATTCGGGAAAATCCGCTTTGGAAATCGTACATACGGTTTTGCACGCAGGCGGAAAATTTGGTGACGGCGGATATAAAGTATCAGGCGGATTGCACGGTGTTGGTGCATCTGTTGTTAATGCTTTATCTGAAAAAATGGTTGTAGAAGTTTCAAGAAACGGAAATATCCACAGACAGGAATATTTAAGAGGTGAACCTGTTACTCCGGTTGAAATAGTTGGAAAGACTACAAAAACAGGTACAAAATCTACTTTCTGGCCCGATCCTGAAATATTTACGGAAACAACCATTGTTGACAAGGAAATTCTTGCAACAAGATTCAGAGAAATGGCATTCCTTAACAAGGGACTAAAAATTATATTCAATGATACAAGAGACGATTCGACAGAAACCTTCCACTATGAAGGCGGTATCGCAAGTTACGTTACTTTTCTGAATACAAATAAAACTCCGTTATTTGAAGAACCTGTTTATATTGAGAAAAAAGTCGATACAACAAACGTTGAAGTTGCTTTACAATATACGGATTCTTACAGCGAATGTATTTTATCTTTTGCAAATAACATCAATACTCACAGCGGCGGAACTCACTTAACAGGTTTCAGAAACGCTATTACAAGGGTTTTGAACGATTATGCAAGAAAGAATAATATATTAAAAGATAATGAACAAAACCTTTCAGGTGAAGATATCAGAGAAGGTTTGACCGCAATTGTCAGTGTTAAACTTGAAAACCCTGAATTTGAAGGTCAGACTAAGGAAAAATTAGGAAATCAGGAAGTTATGGGTATTGTTCAGGATGTATTCAAGGATAAATTCCAGGAATGGCTTGAATTTAATCCTAAGACTGCAAAAACTATATTAGAAAAAACTTTGCAGGCTCAAAGAGCAAGAGAAGCCGCAAGAAAGGCAAGAGAATTAACAAGAAGGAAGACGGTTTTGGAAAATTCCACGTTACCCGGAAAACTTGCAGACTGTTCTAACAGAGAACCGGAAAAATGCGAAATTTATATAGTTGAGGGTGATTCTGCAGGCGGCTCCGCTAAACAGGGCAGAAACAGAATGTTTCAGGCTATTTTGCCTTTAAGAGGTAAAATTTTGAATGTTGAAAGAGCAAGATTGGATAAGATTTACGGTAATAACGAAATTCAGTCTATGGTTCAGGCATTCGGTATTAATATAAGCAGAAACGAAGAAGAAATTAATATTGAAAAATTAAGATATCACAAAATTATCATTATGACAGATGCTGATGTTGACGGTGCGCACATCAGAACGTTACTTTTAACGTTCTTCTTCAGATACGCAAAACCGTTAATCGAACACGGACACGTATTTATTGCACAACCGCCGTTGTTTAAGGTTACATCAGGAAAAACATCGGAATACCTTTATGACGAACACGCATTAGATAAGATGTTAGGTGAAAGAGGTATAAAATCTTTAGTTTTATCTGATAAGACAAAGACAAAATCAAAATCAGACAGATCTTTTGCTGAACTGCTTGCAAATATGGGATTGTATTATAAAGGATGCATGAGTCCTATTTTAAATATGTTCCCGTCTGTTGTAATCAGAGGACTTATACGTTCAGATGTTAAGCCGGAAGATTTCGAACATCAGGATAAGATGCAGCAGATTGTTGAATATCTTGATCATTATTTCAAAGACCACGCTGAAAACTATAATATTTCAGAGGCTAAGAATTATAAGGTTGAGATTAAGTACAATCCTGATAGTGCAAGATATAATCTTAATATTCACTTATCTGATGAAGAGTGTGTTCCTGTTAATGCTCATATCATCAAGAGTTCTGAATACAAGAGAGTTAAAGCTGCATATCCTTTGATAAGAGATTTCTTGTTAGAAGAAGAAGGCAAACTTATTCTTGAAACTGAAAGCGAAACAATTGAGATTACATCTTATGATCAGTTACAGAAGATAGTAAACGACAGAGGTCAAAAAGGTCTTGCAATTCAGAGATTTAAAGGTTTAGGCGAAATGATGCCTCAGCAATTGTGGGAAACAACAATGGATCCTGCAACAAGAACTTTACTGAAAGTTGATTTGGAAGACGCAATGATGTGCGACCAGTTGTTTGATATTTTGATGGGCGATAAGGTTGAACCCAGACGTGACTTTATTGAAGCAAATGCTGTTTATGCAACTAATATAGATACATAAAATACAACAGGGAATAATCCCTGTTGTATCTTTTATAAATTTTCGGAAATAAAAGGAGAAGAGTATGAAAAAAGAATTAGTTTTTTTAGGCGCCCCTGCAAGCGGGAAAGGCACTCAAACCGATTTATTATCCGAACATTTGGGTTTTCCGCATATTGATACGGGATCACTTTTAAGAGCAGCAATTAAGGCACAAACTCCTGAGGGGCTGGAAGCTCAAAAACATATGGATCAGGGACACCTTGTTCCTGTTTGGCTTGTCGGAGCAATTATAAAAAACAGACTTTCTCAGGATGACTGCAAAAACGGATATATTTTGGACGGATATCCGAGAAGTATGGAACAGGCAGCCGTTTTAGAAAATATTAATAAAGAACTTGATAAAGAACCTGTTGATTTCAGGGTTATATATTTTGATATAAATGCAGATGTACTACTTGAAAGAATAGTAAACAGACGTTCATGCCCGAAATGCGGAAAAATTTACAATTTAAAATTTTTAAAACCGAAAGAACACGGATATTGTAATGAATGCAAAACGGAATTAATTCAGCGAAAAGACGATACCGAAGAAACCGCGAAGGCAAGATTTTCCACATATTTTGAACAGACGGCACCGCTGATAAAATACTATGAAGATATGGGAAAACTTTATAAAATTGATGCAAACGGAACAATTGATGAAGTTTGGCAGAGATTACTTAAAGTAATTTAGATTTAAAGTCATACTGAGGTGCGAGAGCGGGAGTTGTTAAGCAACTCATTCTCGCAAAGCTCGAAGTATCTCGTTATTTTAAAATTTAAATTCTTTTTGCCGTATTTGTATTTTCATAAATTCTTCTTGCGCTGCTCATAGCAATTGTTTTAAAAGAGCAGGAACCCTTGCCTCTGGTTATAACACCAAGTGATGAGAGTCTTGCTGCAAGTGATTCGTTTAATTCATCAAAGGCAATGTATAATTCGCACTGTTCATTGCAGACTTCGTTATTAAAAGGACATTTTTTCTCCATATTGACCCCCTCATTATATTTTTCAATTATAAATCTTATTTTTATATAGGACAAATGGTTAATATTTTAAAAATACTATGTTAATAAAACTTAAACAATACGTTAAAATTAGCAATTTTTTTTTTTAGCCTCTTTAATAAAAAGTAAAAAGGTGTTGTTATGCAAATAAACAGTTTTTATCATTATACCCCATATATCCAACCCAAAACAAAGCCTGCCAATCAGAGTTTTAAGGCAAGCGCTCAGGACTTAAATGATTTGTGGGAAGACAACGAAGCTACGGCAGGACTTTGGAAGAGATGTGATGATGATTATCGTCAGGGCGGCGCAGGTTGTTTTTTACCGCCTGAAATAAAAATTCATCAGACATGGGATGAAACAAACGGATTTAAAAATTTAAAATTTGTAGAACCGGTAAAAAGAATCCTCACAGGATATACGTTAGTAAAGACCCCTGAAAAAATACAAGAATTAAAAGATACATATGGTGTAAAAACCATAGTTGATTTAGTAGGATATAACGAATACAGAAGGCAGTGTGAAGCCGCAGGAGTTAATTATTTCGGCGACTTTAATCTTTATTATAATATGTTCAGTACAGCACCATTCCAGAGTCAGGAAGACTATTTTGCACTAAACAGAGATAAAGGATCAAAGGCGGAATTAATCGAACAACACAAGAAAGCAACACTCAATTTTAACAAAAATCTTAATAAGTTGATTGATGTTTTGGATGAAGGCCATGTTTATATGGGTTGTGACCACGGTCATTCAAGAACAAATGACACTATTTTGCTTATCAATGAATATACTGACAGTAAAAAATTAAATCTCAAAGAAGATGACGTTATGAACATTGATGAAAAGAGATATGCAATAAACCAGTTCAAGAGAAATCTTAAACTTTATTCCGAAAACTAACAAGGAGTATAAAAATGAATAATATAAGTTTTAAATCACAGATAAAATTAATATCTCAACAGGAATTTGATAATAAAACAAAAAATTTAACCCCTAAAAAACACGAAGTTGATTATCCCTGGACACCGGAGACGGGGAAAACAGGTAAAAATCTTTTTACAACAGGGGTTCATGATTGTGTTGTTGTAGGAGTTGTTGACGGCAAAAAAGCAAAACTTTACCATTTGTGCCAAAGATCAAGAGGAACAGGAATAAGCACACATCAAAAAGGTTTTGATATAAGAGATACCGAACGCAGAATTTTGGATGGTGTAAATCTTGATAATCCTGATTTACACGCATTTATATTTGGCGGATGGCACAGAGATAATCCGAAATACAATAAGAAACATGTAGAAAAAATCGAGAAGATTTTTGATAAAAATTTAATTCCATATTCCGTTATTGCCGGAAACAGACCGCAATTTGACGGAATTGCACCTGCATCTGTATTTTACTCTAATAAAGAAGATACATTTTATATTACAAACGGACTTTTGACAGAAGACTTTATTAATAAAGATACGACAGTTGATGAAAAAGAAAACTATCTGAGAAACAAATATAATAAAGTTGATATATGTCAGTTTGACACAATCGCATAGAGATTAGAGCATAAACTGTGTTGCAAGGATAATAGCATGTGAATCTACTGTATGACTCTTTTGTGTAAAGACGTAATTCAGTATTAATCTTGCCGCCTGCCCTTTCATAAAGTAGTTTATACCTGCAACATAGGCATTACTGTATGAAGAATTATCACGGTTTGGATTAAAGTGATCATAACAGGCGAGTATTTGTAATTTTTTCGTTATGTTATATTTAAGGGTTACGACATAGCCGTTAGCCTGAGTTCTTGTTGCACCGTAAAGCCCGTTATAACCGTTTGCGTAGGAACATTCAAATTCCGCCATAAATTTTTTATATTGATATGCCGCATAACCGCTTGATACCGTATAAGGGACATCGCGTTTCCCTGTACTTATGCCGCCGCCTAAGACTAATTTACCCCATTTCCCGCTTGTTTTTCCGAGAGGCTTAAAATTAACCATTCCGGTAAATTCAGTTCCGGGAAAAAATTTATGGAAATAGACATCAGAACTGTATCCGCCAAGTTCGTATTCTACCAAATCCCAATCACCCGTAAGTTTTACCCCGAGTTTTCTTGACGGGGCAAAGGTTTGCGCCATTTGAGAACGGGTAAAGAAATCAATTAAATACCTGCTTGTTCCGCCTTCCATACCTATATGGGTATACATATTACCTATCATTAATCTGTGATGAGGAATTTTATTTGTACCTATGTATACGTCAGAAAAGAAGTTTTGCATAAAACTTCTGCTGTTATTTCTGATAGGCGACATATCAAATAAAATTCTGAAATCAGCAACATCGTTTTTAAATTTTCCGTCAACACCGGTCTGAACAACATTTGCGTTGTACTGAAAATACTTATCTTCGCCGAAATTCATATTAAAATTGCCGATATAACCGCCCCAAAAGTGAAGACTTTCTACGGGAGAATTTTCAAAATGCACGGTAGTGTAATCTTTTAATAAGAAACTTGTTACATCATTTCTTTCAACCTGAAGATTATAAATATCAGACAATGCCTTTTTGAAAATATTTTCAGAAGGCTGTTCGGGGCTTGATGTTTCACTTATTTCAAGACTTTCTTCTTTTTCTTTTTCTAAACTGTTTAAATTAAGATGAATTTCTTCATTATTATTAATTTCTTCAGCATTAGTTTCTTCTATTGCCTTTGCAGACAAAGGAAGCAGGATAAATATTAAAAATAACAAAAAAATCTTTTTCATTAACAAAATTTCCGTGTTAAGAAAATTATAACACGACAATAATTTGATATAAAATGAGTGCCGTTAATTTTTAGAAAGGTTTAGTCTGACCTAATTTCTTTCTTAATTCTCTGAATCTTGCAATATCTTCCTGAGCTTTACCGGTTTCTCTGAAGACAGCCTGAGATGACGGATGAACCATAAGAATATAGTCCATATGAATTTCCAAGAAAGAATATCTTCTTGGTGGCTGGTTGGAATTTTTAGCATAAATTTCTGCGTTTGTTACGGCAAGAAAACGTCTCTCTCTGTCATTCAGCAAATCTGTCAATTCTCTGTTTGTATTTGTATATTTAGAAACATGAACCGTACCTTTTATATCGTGGTCAGTTGTTAAAATATAAACTTCTATAGGTATTGTATCGCCGTTTTTTGCCATAGTATTATTCCTCTTCTTATTTCTAAATTTTATAATAATTTTTTGTTTCTGTAAAGTTAATTTATGGGAATTATTTATCACGACATAAAAAACGTTTAAAAGTGTCATGCTGAACTTGTTTCAGCATCTTTTAAACATTGCAAAAGAAAGAAAAATTGTTTATTTTGTTTAAATTTACCCAAAATTTCCTATCGATAGAGGATACCAAAATTTTTACAATATGAGATTATATTGTCGGGGATTAGTATTCATTTAAAGGGATAATTATGAATTTAAGCGCAGTAATTGCTTTAACGGTTGGTATAATTGCAGTTGTATTACCTCAGTTGCATGGAGAATTTAATCTGCATTTGTTACTTCAGCCGACTGCATTTTGCATAGTAGTAATAGGAACAATGTGTGCCGCGATACTAAATTTTAACTATATGACAGTGTATACGGCATTCAAAAGTTCATTAAATATTTTCCGTAAATCTGATAATAAATCTGAAAAAATTGTTGACGAAATAATACAAATTGCACATTTTGCAAGAAAAAACGGACTTGTGGCACTTGACGGTCTTTTGGATAAAGTTAGTGATAATTTTCTTGCAAGAGGGTTACAGTTGGCAATTGATATAAATAATCCTCAGTTAATCTATGATATTTTGTCCTCAGAAATTGAATACGAGGAAGAAGAAGATTTAATACATTCAAGAGTATTTGAAGCTCTTGGAGGGTATGCCCCGACTTTTGGTATTGTCGGTGCAGTTATAGGGTTAATAGATGTTTTAAAGAATCTTCAGGAACCGGAACATTTAGGTATAGGAATTGCGACCGCATTTGTTTCTACGTTATACGGTGTCGGAATTGCAAACTTGATATTCCTGCCGATTGCAGGAAATCTTAAACAAAAAACGAGAGAAAGAATTCTTCTAAAAGAGATTATTTTACAGGGAGTTATTTCTATTTCTATACAGGAAAGTCCTTTGATAATGGAAGAAAAGCTTTTGGCATATCTTAAATATCATCATAAAAGGGAAGGAATGAGATATGCGTGAGAATTACTACAATAATTCAAAAGACTATATAAACCGCTGGATAGTTTCTTATGCGGATTTAATAACCCTGCTTTTGGCATTTTTTTTGGTTTTGTACAGTGTAAATGTAACGAAATATCAAGAACACAAAGTCAGTACAAAAACCGAAATATCACAGACAGCATTGTCTGATAAACATACAAATTTGGAAAAAACCATACAGGAAAAATTACTTAATATTGAAGATGCGCAGTTATTAAAGGATTCAAGAGGTTATATTCTGAGAATCAATAATGACCTTTTATTTGACGAGGGGAACTCGGAATTAAACAGTAAGTCTGAAGAGACTTTGAATAAAATAGTTGAAATTTTGGCAAAAATCAAAAATTTTGTTATAATAGAGGGGCATACTGATTCTACACCGATAAAAACGGAAAAATATCCGTCAAATTGGGAATTATCAACAGGCAGAGCAACTAATTTAATCAAATACCTTGTTGAGAAGGGGAATATAAGTCCTGAGAGATTATCTGCAGTAGGATATGGGGAGTATGTACCTGTTGCGGATAATACATCAAATAATGGTAGAAAATTAAACAGAAGAGTTGATATAATAATATTGGAAAATTGGATTGGAGACTAATATGGTAGATATGGAAGATAGAGAAAAGAGTATTCCTGCAAATAATAACTCAACCAATAAATTAATCATTGTAAATTTTGCAGCAATGATATTATTATTTGCGGTATTTATGATTGTAAATTTCTTTATGCAGGATTCACTTCTTAATTCTAAATTAAAAGATTTAAAACTAAATCAGGAAGAAGTAGCAGAAGAAGACCAGGGTGAAGAAATAGACAAAGGTATAATTGTTGATTTAGGAGATTTTGTTTTAAATTTAAGTGACGAAGGACAAAGAAAATATCTTAAAACAAATGTAGCACTTGAATTAACAAAATTACCGAGAGATATTCAGGGCGGAGCACCTGAGAAAAAAGGCGGTCACGGACACGGCGAAGGGGAAGCAGCTCCTGCACCAAATGTATCTGCTTTAGCAGAAGAAATGAATCAGTATAAACCTGCAATTAGAGATGCTGTTATTACAAATCTTTCCAGCAAAACATCTTATGATTTAATGACCGCAGCAGGGAAGGAATTAGCAAAAGAACAAATTGCAGATGATATAAATGCAATTTTGGGTGGAGAGAGAGAAGTTCTCAGGGTTAGTTTTGGTCAATTTATTATACAGTAGAGGATAAATGGTCAAAAATTTAAATGATGATATAAATATAAATAATTCGGAAATAACGGATGCAAATTCCGTTATACATAAGCGTGGTTATAAATTATATAACTTTAAAAGACCGGATAAATTTTCAAAAGATAACTTAAGAGCATTGCATGATATTCACAGAGAGTTTTCAAAACAGGTTTCTCTTGTACTAACCGGTTATCTGCGTATGAGAGTAGATGTAGATGTTGTATCTGTAGACCAGTTAACTTATGAAGAATTTATAAAATCAATGCCTTCACCTATGAATGTAGGGGTATTTGAATTTAGTCCTTTACCGGGACAGGTGTTGTTCGGTATAAGTTTTGAAGTTTTGTCATGTATGGTAGACAGAATGTTAGGCGGTAATGGTTTTGCAGAGGCAAAAGTCCGAGATTTAACTGATGTTGAAAAGGCATTGGCTAAAAGAATGATAAGCGTAATTGTAAAATCTTTGAGTGAAGCATGGAGTGGAATTGTTCCGGTTGAAAGTAAGGTTGTCGGGTTGGATGACAATTACCAGACAATACAAATTGCGACTCCCGGAGAAATCGTTGCACTGTTGACTTTTGAGGTACAACTTGCAAATAAGAATTTCGGTTTGGCAAGTTTATGTTTCCCGTATCCTGTATTGGAAACTGTTTTAAGCAGATTAAGCACTCAACACATTTTCCAGACAAAAGGTATCGTAGCAACGAGTGAAGAACGTCAGAAAATGATACAAAAACTCAACACTTCAAAAGTTGATATAAGAACCCTGCTTGGTTCATGTGAAATATCATTAGAAGACTTTTTGCAATTGTCAGTCGGAGATATTGTAAGATTAGACAATAAAGTGAGTGATGATTTAATAGTAAAAGTTAACGGAGAAAAGAAATTTTTTGCAAGACCGGGAACTTTAAAGAAAAATGTTTGTGTTAAAATAACAGATATTTATAATGAAATGTATGATGTATTAAGAGCATATATATAGAGAGGTTTTAAATGTTTGAAGATGAAGAAATCAACCAACCTGATGATATAAATATAAGTGGGGCGGAAATACCAGCAAACGAACCTGAAATTCCTGCGGATAAAGCTCCGGAACCGGAAGAAACCGCACCGGAACCGGAAGAAACCGCACCGGAACCGGAAATATCAATTCCGGAACTGGATGAAGAACCGGGAAATAACAGTTATGATGCTGATGAAACTGTTACTGTACAGCCGGTTGAATTTGCATCTTTTGAAGATTTAAATCAGGTACAGGGAACCCCAAATAAAAACCTTGATATCCTTTTGGATGTTAAATTACAGTTAACAGTTGAATTAGGAAGAACAGAATTACCTATTAAAAAAGTTTTGGAACTTACGAGAGGTTCAATTATAACGTTGGATAAAGTCGCAGGTGAACCTGTTGAATTATTTGCAAACGGCAAGTTAATTGCTCATGGAGAAGTTGTTGTTATAGAAGATAACTTCGGTCTTAGAATTACAAATATTACAGATCCTGAAGACCGTCTTGCTAATATTCAGTAGTTTTTTAAACAATTTATTTTTATGCTAATATTATTTTGCGTTTTAAAATAGTATATTGATTTTTGTTATATGAAACGAGTTTTATTAGCTACAATTTATCTTTTATTTTTTGTATGTCCGTGTTTTTCTATTGAAGATACAGTCGCTTTAGAGGAAGACCACCACTGTGAATGCCATACACACGAACACCAACAACAGATAAAGGTTGATGATAATTCGGTTTTGACATTAAGGGATTGCATTTCTATCGGAATTCAAAACAGCCCTATAATAAAGGAATTTGCGTATAAATTAGAAATAGCAAAAAGTAATGTAGGACTTGCAAAATCAATGTATTTTCCGGTTCTTTCCGCAGGCACGGGATATAATCAGAGTTTTAATTCCAATAAGGTTGATTTTTACAGAAATTACAGGGAACTTCCTTACGTTGGAGTTTCACTTAATCAAATGATATGGAATTTCGGAAAAACCACTGCGGATATCAGAATGGAAGAATTTTTAAAGATAGCAGCCTCTTATGAGTTTGAAGACAGTGTTTGCTCAACCGTTTTTGATATCAAAAAACATTACTATAATCTCTTAAAAGCAAAATACCTTTATGAAATTGAAAAAATGAATTACGACCTTCAAAAAAATCTTGAAGTAAAGATAAAAACCTGCAAAAGAGATGAAAGTATTACCAAAGCGGCAATTTTAAACGCAGAATTGGAACTTTCCAAAATCAAAACTAATTTGTTAGAAACGGAAAGAAATTACCTTAACGCAAAAGAAGAACTGAATAATGCAATGTTTTTCAAAAATGCGCCTGATTTTTCCGTTTATAATACACAGACATTCTCTTTTACCCCTGTTAATCAAAATGCTGTAAAAATGGTTAATTACAAACAAACTATAGGGATTTCAAAAGACGATACTATTTTTAAATACGAAAAATATGCTTACGATAATGCGGTTAAAATTGCGTATAATAACAGCCCTGACATAAAAGCACTTGTCGCAACAAAGAACGCAATGAATCAGGCGCTTTTAAGCGTAAAGCGTAATTATTACCCTGAACTTAAAGCGGGTGTCGGCTATGATTTTGTAAATTCCAACAAATACAGTAATAACGGACTTAATATTGCAGTCGGAATGGACGCCTCGCTTAATGCTATGAGGCAAAAATACGATATTAAGGGAGCAAAGGCACAACTCGATTTGGCGGAAACACAAATAACTACGTTTAAGGATAATTTATATTTTAAGGTAAGAGAAAATATTAATTTAGTCGATGCAGCCCATAAAAAATTACCTGTTTGCAAAAAACAAATGGGGATGGCAGCAAAGTATTTTGAACAATGCGTTTTGAACTACGAAGAGGGGAAAATCGACCAATTAGAGTTGGAAGATGCAAAGACGGAATACATAATGTCGCTTGTTGATTATGTAAATTCGCAGTATGAATATAATATTGCACTTATCAAGTTAGAGATGTCTATGCACGAACACTTAGTTGACTATCACGATGATGCGGAACACGCAGCAAATTATCACGCAGGCGATGAAAATAATACTCTTGGCAAATTAATAAGATGCGGCAAAAAACACAAACCGTAAATTAATTCACATTACAATACCGTTTTTTTGAATCCCATTTCCAATTATACTTTTTGCAGTTTTCTTCGTTTATAGTTATTCGACCGTATTCGGTATTTAATTGCAGATTTTCTTTACATATTCCTGAATCCAAACAAAAATCTTTATCGTCTTTAATTAAAGAAAGTATCAAAAACAAAAATAAAAAAAGAATTATTGGAACTATTACCAAAGATAACAATATTTTTTTCATATAATTATAATAACATATATAAAATTAACTCTTACTAATTCACATTACAATACCGCTTTTTTGAATCCCATT
>JAFRHR010000069.1 GCA_017433195.1 bacterium | reverse complement strand
TTATTTCTACTGTGCCACGTATTAAAACGTAAAATTTCAACATCACAAAATTTGCAAAATGTTGTGTTAAAAAATCAAAAAAAGAATAATTTTTTAATTATTCTCTTTTAAATTATGTTATACAAAATTTTGTTACAATATTTTAATCTTATTAACAAAAAATATATTTATATGTTTTAATTACAAAAAAGGATGTTTATATGGAAATTAGAAAATGTGAACCAAGTTTTGGCATGGTCAATTACGGAAAAGGTGTTAGTGAATATATCAGCTCTTTACCGCACAGGCATGCTATAGAATTTAGAGTTGCAGCTATTGTTAACAAAACTAATCCAATCAATATTGATTTATCATTAGTAAAAAAATTTGGCAAAACTCGATTAAAAGCACAAGTCGGGGTACAAGAATTTGTTGAAAACATTTTCAGGACACCTGTTTGCGTATTGAAAAAAGCTATAAAACGAGCTAATAAAATTAATGAGCATCAAATACAAATGCGTGAATTGACAAAAGGGATGAATATTCCAAAATTGTAATATTTAAATTTTTAAACAAAAAAAAAACGGATTGGCTTCGCCAATCCGTTTTTCTATTTCTATTTTGCAAAAACTATTTTGTGATAGCTGCGTTATCTAACAAGATAACTTGGATATCTTCACCTGCTTTTGCGTGGTATTTAAGACCCGGTGTTACCAAACCTGTAACCAAACCGATAGCAGCACCTACAGGAGTACCGATAGCGATACCTGTACCGATTCTTGACGGATCAGGGATGAAACCAAAACCAACACCGGCACCTGTACCAACAGCAGCACCACCTACTGTATACAATGCTAATTTACCTGCTGTCATCCAAGGACCTTCTTTTAATGAATAATCTTTAGTGAACGGTTTAGCATTGAATGCTAATTGTTTGCCGTTAGGCAGGATGATTTGGCATAATTGAGGATATACTCTTGCGTTTTTGTTAAACCATTTTTGGTCTTTAATTTCGTTGATTTGTGCAACGAATTTAGAACCTGCAGGAATTACAAGAGTTCCTTCTTCTGTACAAATATCTTCTTCGTTAATGAATGTAACGATATCGCCTACTGCATGTTCTTCTGATTTGAATTTATCTTCAAATGAAACAACCAATACGTTACCTTCAGCGATTACGTTTTGAGTGTTGCCAACATAAACTTCGTTAGACGGAGCTTTCTTAGTAACATTCAAGTGTTCAACAGTTGTAGAACCTGCACCTACGTATTCAGATTTAACCAAATCCAATTTATCTCTCAATTTTGCAAGAAGAACTGCTGCTTCAGCTCTTGACAAGCTGTCAAGCGGTCTTAATTCGCTTGCATCAGGATAGTTTACGTAAATACCATAGTTGATAGTTTTTGCATAAACATTAGTTGCCCATGCCGGAATAGTATCAGCATCTTTGAAGTTAGCTAAAACTGTTCTGTCTGCAACCATATCTTTTGTGATGTGGCTTACTACAGATTGAGCTTCATCTCTCAACAAAACTCTTTCCGGTTGGAAAGTACCATCCGGATATCCGTATACCAAACCAAGTTGTTGTGAACGTAAGATGTTTCCATAGTTAGGAGTTTCTGTTGTTACGTCTGAGAATTGGTTTGTGATGTTAACATTCAAGTTTTCGTTTGATAAAACTTTCAATAAAGAATTAACAAATTCGATTCTTGTCATGCTATCTTCCGGATTAAAACGACTGCCTGATAATGTCATAATGTTGTCATTTACAACACTTGTAATTTCTTTAGCAGCCCAATAGTTGCTGTTTACGTCTGAAATAGAAACAGCCAAAGCCGGAACGGCATTCATAGCTAATATGCAAGCTGCCACTGTTCCTGAAATAAGTTTCTTCATTTTAAATTCCTCATACTTACTACTACTAAACTTTTTCAAATGAATTATACAACATTAAGAAAGATTTGTAAAGTATTAATTTTAAAATTGTATTAATTTTGAATAGATTATCTGAAATATACTAATTTAACGGCTATCAAAAGATTATTTTAAATTTCACAAATTTTTACTGTAGCATACTCACAGGGCAATACAAAACAAATACCTGAAGAATTTGCCTTTTTATCAAGTTTCATCAAATTATTCATCTTATCTGTATCAAATTTCGGCAATTCTTTATATCCGTATTTTTTAATTAAATCTAATGCAAAAAATCTGTAACTTTCATCAGCCATACCTTTTTTTAAAGCCAATTCAAAAGCATATCGTATGCCCTCAACTACCGCTTCACCGTGAGTATATTTTTTATAATTTGTAATACGTTCTATAGCATGCCCGAAAGTATGACCGAAGTTTAATACCCGGCGTAAATCCGCCTCTCTTTCATCACGTTCCGTAACAGATTTTTTGAGATTTATGCATATATGAATCAAATCAGAAAGAGTTTTTTCATCCCTATTTATAATTTGTGTCTGTTTTTCAGATAAAAAGTTTAACAAATTGTAATCACCGAAACAATTTTTTTCTATAAATCCGTATTTTATAACCTCTCCCAAACCTGATTTATACTGTTTTTCATCAAGAGTTTTTAAAAACATAGGATTTATATAAACGACATCAGGCTGATAAAAACAACCAATTAAGTTTTTTCCGTACTTTGTATTAATTGCGGTTTTTCCGCCTACAGAACTGTCAACACAAGCTAATAAAGTTGTCGGTACTTGGATATATTTTATACCTCTCATATATGTAGAGGCGGCAAATCCTGTCAAATCGCCCACTACACCGCCGCCTATTGCGATAAATGAATCTTTGCGTGTCAATCTAAGCTTGAATGCTCTGTCTAAAATACTAAGGTAATTTTTAAAATTTTTTTGTTCTTCACCGTCTTTTAATACATATTTATTCGATTTTGGAATATTTAATAATCTGCCGTATAATTTTTCTACTTTTTCTGATATTACTGCGAGGTATTTTGAGTTTTCAGGCAAAAATTTTTTTCTTAAACTCTCAATCGGTTCAGACTCTATATAAACACTGTAAGCTTTTGAAGTATTTACTCTTATCTCAGACATTCTTTGATTTCCTTTACTACATTGTAAAGTGTTTTATTGTCCGTGTCAATTTTGATATGTGCTTTTTCAAAATTCGGTATCCTTTTTGACATTAAATTCTCAATCTTTTCGGGTGATATATTACTCAACAACGGTCTGTCATTCGCATTTTTTATTCTGT
>JAFRHR010000068.1 GCA_017433195.1 bacterium | reverse complement strand
CTATATATATATTAAGTAAATAAACATAAATTAATTGCCTCTCTGATTCTCGTTTAATTCCGAAAACAACACTCGTTACAAGCATTTAAAGACATAAGTGTTATTATTTACAATTCTTAAAACAAGAGGGCGGTTCAAATAAATTTTAACCGCCCTCGTTATAATTTGTTGTTTATTATTAAGCGTGAACGGCTTCTTTAGTCTGGTTAAGAACTCTCTGTAATGCTTCAAGAGCAGATGCCGGAAGTTTATCAACTCCTGCTTTTTCTGTTTCTCTTGACTGAACAAAGTTAATTCTGTCCTGCATTCTTGCACTGAACTGTTCTCTGTAATCAGAATTTGAAAGATCAGCATTAAATCCTTCGATATCCATAATTTCGATATCAGAGAAGTTAGCCCACTGATGGAAGTTTGCAGTACCTTCAACGATTGACTCAATAATACCCAAAGTGTGAGCAGGTTTAACTTTGTTACCCATAAAGTCACCCGTGTTCAAGATGTAGCAATCAACTCCATCATCGATTAACTGTTTAAATCTGTTGTAATCCATTGATAAAGGATATACTCTGAATGGGTTTGCATAAGGCTCAACAACTAATGCGTTAGGATCAACACCTTTTGCAAGTCTTTCTGCAGATGTTCTCTTAGTTGCCAAAGTTGCACCCATTGCAGCACCCAAAGCAGAACCTTTTAATTTCAATACAGGCGGAATTGTAGGATCTTTCATCAACCAGAAAATAGCGTTGATAGGTTCATTAATTCTGTCAACTCTGTTTGGTGACCAAAGTTTAGACTTAACTGCTCTTCCGTTTCCGTTTCTCATATCTTCGGTTACAGAATAAATCTTTCCGTCTTCACCTTCAATTGCTCCGTTATTCTGCTGAGTTAAGATATATTTGTTATCGTCACAGCCTATCGGATAATCTGCAGTCTTATCAAAGTATGCAGGTTCTAATGCGATAGTATATTTATCCTGAATATTGATAATGAATGCATCATCGTGCAAAACTGTAATGTCGTATTTGTTATTGTGTTTTGCGTGAGTAATTGTTGATTTACCTGAACCTGACAAACCAAATACTGCTACCTGGAATGATTTATTTTCGAGGTTATATCTTTTCATACCGCCGTGGCAAGATGCATAACCGTTTCTTGCTGCTGCACCCCAAGCCAAAGTCAAAGTACCTTTTTTGTGTTCGCCAAAGTATCTCATACCTAAGATTGCCGCACAGTTGTGTTCAGGATCAAAGAATGTCAAACCATACGGGAAATCAGGATGTGACCAATCAGGATCAGAAAATACGAAAATATCTCCTTCCTTGATTAATCTTGAATTTTTATACATATTTTTGTACTGTTCGTTAATGAACTGGAAGTTTAAAATCCATGAATACATAACGTTTTCAAAGCCTTCCGGTATAGTCAAATGAGCTTTAATCATAAAGTCTTCATCCAAACCTACAATGACTTCGGTTTTGTACATTTTTTTGTCACGTGATTTGTAAATTGCTTCTCTTATTACAGGAAGTAATTCAGCCATATTGCAGTTAGGTTCACCAACAATTTTTCTTGCAGCTGCACATCTTCCGACAACTGCACCGTCATTGAACAATAACTGATTAGCACCTGCAGGGATTCCCTGTTCTTCAGGTTTGTAAACAGGCATACCTGTTAATTCTATTGTTCCTTTGCTGTTTTTAGCTAATTCATATGCTTCAGCAACAGAATTTAACTGATAAACGTTGTTTCCGAAGAATGCAGCCGTAATGGTTGCTCTTGCAGGAGACATCATTTCTTTTAATTCTTCTGAATTTGTAAATTTTTCTACTGTACTCATTTTTTTCTCCTTTTAGTTGTTTATTAAAATTTATAAGATTAATGACAAATTGCAAGTAATACACCTGCAGCAACCGCAGAACCGATAACACCTGCTACGTTCGGACCCATTGCGTGCATAAGTAAAAAGTTTTGAGGATTAGCCTCTAAACCTACTTTATTTGCAACTCTTGCTGCCATAGGAACGGCAGAAACACCTGCAGCACCTATAAGCGGATTGATTTTTTCTTTACTAAACAAGTTCATAAGTTTGGCAAACAAAACACCCATTGCTGTTGCAAATGAAAACGCTACCAAACCTAAGAATAAGATGTAAAGAGTTTGTATAGTTAAAAACTTGTCTGCAGATAATTTTGAACCTACAGATAAACCAAGTAATATTGTAACTATATTGATAAATTCGTTTTGTATTGTTTTTGAAAGTCTGTCAACAACACCACATTCTTTACATAAGTTACCGAATGTCAAAGCACCTATCAAAGGACAGGCATCAGGTAAAAGTAATGCGCAAAGTATCAGACACAAGAGAGGGAATATGATTTTTTCTCTTTTTGATACCGTTCTTAACTGACTCATTTTTATTTCACGTTCTTTTTTAGTCGTTAATAATTTCATAATAGGCGGCTGAATAATCGGAACGAGCGCCATATAAGAGTATGCTGCAACCGCAATTGCACCGAGTAATTCAGGAGCTAATTTTGATGTAACAAATATTGATGTCGGGCCGTCTGCACCACCTATAATTCCGATAGATGCTGCCTGAGGAATGGTAAAGCCCAAACCCAAAGCCATCAAAAATACCGAGAAGATACCAAACTGAGCGGCACCACCCAATAATGCGGTTTTAGGGTTTGCAATCAACGGACCAAAGTCAGTCATTGCACCGACACCCATAAATATCATTAACGGGAATAAGCCCTGCTGAATACCTGCGTTATAAATTATTCCCAAAAATCCGTTTACGCCTGCAATATCAGCCAACGGTATATTTGATAATAAACCGCCAAATGCTATAGGTATAAGCAAAAGCGGTTCAAACTGTTTCTTAATTCCAAGCCATAAAAGGAACAAACATACAAAAATCATAATTATCATACCGTATGTCTGTAAAAATCCTTCGACTCCTGTTGCAGTAGCATTATGGTTTACGAAATTCATAACACCGGTTGAATTCCATAAAGTTGCAAAACTGCTTGTAATATCAGAAATACTCATTTTTTCTCCTAACTTAACTTAATTACAACCTGATCTGTCTGAATTTGCTGTCCCTGAGAAATTAAAATTTCAGCAACAACACCGTCTTGAGGAGCCTGAACTTCAGTTTCCATCTTCATAGCCTCAACTACAAACAAAACGTCACCCTTTTTAACAGATGCCCCCTTTGATGTAACTATTCTGACAACATTTCCCGGTAACGGTGCTTTAACTTCAAATTCACCGCCCGAAGAAGTCTTAACTTCCTGAGTTGAACTTCCCTGACCGATTGCAACGTCATAGGTCTTTCCGTTTACTGTTGCTTTGTTACCGTCAATTTTTACGTCATATGCTTTGCCGTTAACTGTAACAACACAACTGTTATTATCTGAAGAAACTTTTGATGCTTCTTCTTTCTTTTCATTCTTTCTTACACCAATTGTACCTTTACCTTGCAGGAATGCAATTCCTTTTTCCTTACAAGCACCTGCAATAAAGATATTTTCTTCATTTATTTCCAAACCTGCATCAGAAAGCATTTTCTTTGCTGCTTCAACACCTTTAGAAGTGTCTTTGTCGTTAATATCAACAACTTTTTCTGTTGTAGGTTCAAGTCCTAACTGTTCCTGAGCTGCTTTTATAACTTCAGGATCAGGCTCGCAGGGAGTTTTTCCGAAATAGCCCAAAACCATCTTTCCGTAACCGTCAGCAATTTTTTTCCATTCGCCGAACATTACGTTATTGAATGCCTGCTGGAAGTAGAACTGAGATACCGGAGTAACAGATGTTGCAAAACCGCCTTTCTTAACAACATCGTTCATAGCGGTAACTATTAACGGGAATTTATCCATTATGTTGTTATCTCTGAGCATCTGAGTATTTGCAGTTAAAGCACCGCCCGGTAAAGGTGATGAAATAATCTGCGGATTTACTGACAATGCTTCAGGAGGCAAGAAGTAATCTTTCATACAATCTTTGAAGATTTCTTCAGTTTCCATAATCTTCTTGATATCAACACCCAAATCAAACTCGGAACCTCTTAACGCGTGCCACATTGAAATAATATCAGGCTGGGCAGTTCCGCCTGAAACCGGTTTCATAGCCAAATCCAAGCCGTCAGCGCCGCCCTGTAATGCTGCCATATAGCATGCCAGCCCAGTTCCTGCTGTTTCGTGTGAATGAAATCTTATATGCATATCAGGGCCAAGAATTTCTCTTGTTCTCTTAACTGTTTCGTAAACAGTGTTAGGAGTTGAAGTACCTGATGCATCTTTGAATGCCAATGATGTGAAAGGTAAACCTGAATCTAAGATACTTCTCAAAACTCTTTCATAAAATTCCGGAGTATGAGCGCCTTCACAACCCAAAGGCAATGCCATCATTGTTATTGTAACTTCGTGATTTAAACCGTGATTCGTAATTGAATTTGCTGAATCAATTAAGTTATTTACATCGTTCAAAGCATCGAAATTTCTGATAGTAGTCATTCCGTGTTTTTTGAACATTTTTGCGTGTAAATCAATCATATCTCTCGGCTGAGATTCAAGACCTACAACGTTAACACCTCTTGCCAATGTTTGCAAATTGACATACGGACCAACAGTTTTTCTGATGGTATCCATCATATCAAATGCATTTTCATTACAATAAAAAATAGGTGACTGGAATCTTGCTCCGCCGCCTACTTCAAAGTGTCTTAATCCTGCATCTACCGCTGCCTGTAAAGCAGGGATAAAATCTTTTGTGAAAACTCTCGCACCATAAACAGACTGAAAACCATCTCTGAATGATGTGTCCATTACTTTAATTTGTTTCTTCATAATATGTCCTTTTTCTATAGTTTTAGCAACTTTGTTGCGGCAATAGCGACTGCCACTTCCGTATCATCCGTACCTTTTGCTGCTGATACAACTTCCGGTACAACCTCGGGGAATAATCTGTTAACCACATTCTTTATAACAAAATGGGTAATGTGCATGGCGATAACCATAATTATCAAGAACGTAAATACGGTCCCCATCCCTACTGTCATTATAATTAAACCTTGTTCTAACATGCGGCCTCCGATTATAATACCTATACACATCAATTGTTATACAAACAAAGTAAAAAAACAAGTGTAATTCGTACATTTAACGGAGTATTTTTAGAGATTTTTTAATTAAATCTCGTCCTTGTCAAATCCATTTTTCTCATTCTGATATTTTGAGGGGTTACTTCGATTAATTCATCATCAGCAATATATTCAAGACACTCTTCCAAATGCATTGTTTTATGAGCCTGCAGGGTTACCATGACATCTGCCGTTGAACTTCGCATATTTGTTAATTTTTTGGTTTTGCAAACATTTACCGCCAAATCCTGAGTTCTGTTTCCTTCTCCGACTATCATGCCTTTATAAACTTTTGTCTTTGGAGTGATAAAGAAAACACCTCTGTCTTCAAACTGATGCAATGCATACGGAATTGCCTCTCCGTCTTCAAAAGCAATTAAAGAGCCTGCTCTTTGTTTCGGAATATCTCCGGCCCAATTATCATAGCAATCAAATGAGTGATACATTATTCCGTTACCTTTTGTCATTCTTATAAATTCACTTCTGAAACCTATAAGACCTCTTGCAGGGATTCTGAAATTAAGAGTTGTTCTTGTTTCAAGTGTCTGCATATTATTCATAACGGCTTTTCTGCCTGCAAGTCTTTCAATTACGCTTCCTGCAAATTCTGCAGGAACATCAACAACCAAATCTTCAAAAGGCTCCTGAAGATTTTCGCCCGAACCTCTTAATATAACTTCGGGTTTTGAAACCTGAAATTCATAACCTTCTCGTCTCATTGTTTCGATGAGAATACTTAAATGTAATTCTCCGCGTCCGCTAACCCTGAACGTATCTGTCGATTGTGTATCTTCAACTCTGAGGCTGACATTCTTTTCAAGTTCATCATAAAGACGTTTTCTTAAATGTCTTGATGTAACATATTTTCCTTCCGTTCCAGCAAACGGACTGTCGTTTACCGAGAAATTCATCTGTAAAGTCGGCTCATCTATTTTTATCAAAGGTAACGGCTGAGGATTTTCAACCGAAGAAAAAGTTTCGCCTATTTTTACGTCAGGGAATCCCGTAACACCTACGATATCACCTGCAGATGCCTCTTCAATTTCAACTCTGCCCAAATCTTTAAAGCCCAAAAGTTTTACGACTTTACCTTTAATCTGTTTCCCGTCACGATTTATAAGGCATACCTGCTGCTGAGATTTAATTTTACCGTTAACTATTCTACCTATTGCAATTCTGCCCAAATAATCGTTATAGTCCAAAGTAGAAACGTGTAACTGTAAATTTGCATTTTCGTCACCTGTCGGAGCAGGGATGTTTTTGATTATGCAATCTAATAACGGCTCTATTGTGTACGAGTCGTCTTCCAAATTTTCTTTTGCATAGCCGCTTAAAGAACTTGAGTAAATAATCGGGAAATCAAGCAAATCTTCTCTGTCTGTTAATTCCGTAAATAAATCAAAAACTTCATCCAATGCTCTGTCAGGCTCTGCTGCTGGCTTGTCTATTTTATTTATAACAACAATTATTTTTAAGCCTAATTCCAATGCCTTTGAAAGAACAAATCTTGTCTGGGGCATAGGACCTTCCGCCGCATCTACAATAAGCAACGCACCGTCAACCATTCCCAAAACACGTTCAACTTCTCCGCCGAAATCTGCGTGTCCCGGAGTATCAACAACATTGATTTTATAACCCTTGTAATTTATTGCTATGTTTTTGGAAAGAATTGTAATTCCTCTTTCTCTTTCCAAATCGTTTGAATCAAGAATACAAGCATGTACCTGTTGATTTTCTCTGAAAATTCCGCTCTGCTTGAGCATACAATCAACAAGTGTCGTTTTACCATGGTCAACATGGGCTATAATTGCTATGTTTCTTAACTTTTCATTCATAATTTTACGGCTGATGTAAATGTGTTTACATAACTATTAAACCACAAAAAAACAAAGAACAAGTTTTTTAATTAACAAGGGCTGAAAACAAATAACAAAACAGACAACAGGAATAAAACCCACTGAGATATATTTGTTTCTTTAGCTCTGCCTGTTAAAAGTTTTAACAACGGATAAACAATGAAACAAACCGCAATTCCTATTCCGACATTAAAAGTAAATACGATAAATGCTATAGCAAGAATTGCAGGGAAGTATTCCGTATAATCGTCAACCGGAAGTTCTTTCAGCGTACTCATCATAAGACTTCCTATAACAAACAATGCACCTGAATATGTAAACGGAGGTAAAACCGCAATTACCGGATAAAAGAACACTCCTGTAATCATTAATAAAGAAAAAACTACTGCAGTAAGACCGGATTTACCGCCAGCCTTGACACCGCTTACACTATCCAAAAACACACCGTTCGTTACAGTTCCTGTAAGCGCACCGAGAATACTTGTAGCTGAATCAATAAGCATCGGCTTTTTAATATCGGGTAAATTTTTGTTTTCATCAAGAAGATTTGCCTGATAACTTGCGCCAATCAAAGAACCTGCAGTATCAATAAACATCATTATTAAGATAATAATAATTAACGGTATTGCATTTATATTAAAAATACTCATAATATCTGCATTTGCAAAAGACAATGCACTGAAATTCGGTAAGGCAACAAATTTTTCAGGGAGCTGAATAAGTCCCAACCACCATCCCAAAACAGCGGTTGTAACAATACTTATAAGAATTGCAGCCTTAACTTTTCTTGCCATCAGAATTATAAT
Organism: bacterium; assembly: GCA_017433195.1. Lineage (GTDB taxonomy): Bacteria > Cyanobacteriota > Vampirovibrionia > Gastranaerophilales > Gastranaerophilaceae > RGIG2479. Next base: position 3,717 of record JAFRHR010000068.1, on the reverse strand, counting down.
CAGCGCTATATTAAACAGGGCAAGTATAACTTCTATATCACTAATATTTCCTAATTTTAAAGGACAAGCCTCATTATTTACAGTAACTATATGAGTATTTAAAAGAGCAACAAAAGACAAAAACATTCCAAGACCTGCAGTAAATGCAAGTTTTATTGAAATAGGGATAGAATTTACAATATGCGATCTTATATTAAATATAGTGAGAACAAATAAAACTGCGGCACAAAGTAAAATCGTTCCGAAGATTTGCCCTGAAGAATATCCCATAAGATTAAAGGCAATATATGAAACAAAGGCACTTTCACTGATATATGAAGCTATAGCAAAAGGCATTTTTGCAAAAACACCCAATAAAAAACTACCGACAATTGAAGTCAGTACAGTTGCCAGAAATGCAGTTTCAAAAGATATACCTATACCTGCAAGTATCTTTGGGTTAAGCACAATTATATAACTCATTGTTAAAAATGTTGTTAATCCTGCCAATAATTCCGTTTTAAAATTTGTGTTTAACTGCTTTAAATTAAAAAAATCTGCCATAAGTAAACCTTTGTGTATTAAGATTTTAAATTACTGAAAATATTAAAGCAAACATGAATTTCCATGAAAAACCTGACCATGCCTCTTATCTATCAAGGGGCATGCTTAACATTTTTAACATTTTGGACATGGGAAAAAATTGGGTTAAAATTATATTATTATGAATCTTGGGAAGATAGTTGTTGTTGACGATGAAGAAAATATAACTTCAAGCATAAGGGTGTTACTCAGTCTTGAAGGGTTTTCGGACATACATTTTTTCAATAATCCGAAACTTGCTTTGGAATTTTTGGAAAAAGAAGAACCCGATTTAATCATATCAGATTTTTTAATGCCGGATATGAACGGTTTGGAATTTTTATCAAAAGCAAAAGAACTCTATCCCGAAGTGAGTAAAATTTTACTTACCGCCTATGCGGATAAAGAAAACGCTATCCGTGCAATCAACGAAGTCGGAATTTACAGATATATCGAAAAACCATGGGATAATGACGATTTCATAATCACAATAAAAAACGGAATTGAAAGAAGCCACCTAATCGGCGAACTTAAAAACAAGATAACCGAACTCGATAAGGCAAAAAAAGAACTTGAAAAGTATTCAAAGAATTTAGAAGAACTTGTTGCCGAAAAAACAAAAGATTTATCAATTAAAAATGCACAGTTAAGCGGAATTATCACCTACTGTGCTGACGGAATTATTCTTGCGGACGAAAACGGGTTTTTAAGACAGACCAATCCGTCTTTTGAAAATATGACAGGAATTTCGGAAACTAATTTAATAAATTCTAATATTGAAAAATACGTTTCTCATAAAACAATAAACCTAAAAGAATTACTTAAAAATACTGACGAAACTGAAATTCTTTTAAGAGATTGCCATATAATCAACGAATTAAGCGGAAAATCAACTCCTGTTGATATAAACTTTGCAAGAATAACAGACGACAGCGAAGAAAAAAGATTTATCGGGGTTGTACGTGACGTAACCGAACAGAAAAAATCCGATGCATTAAGAAATGACTTTATCGCAACACTTACTCACGATTTAAGGACTCCTCTTTTGGCCGCAATTCAGACAATCGGATATTTCATTGACGGAACTCTGGGCGAATTAACCGATAAACAAAGATTGTTACTTGAAACAATGTTAAAGAGCAACGAAGACCTGCTCGGACTTGTAAATGCACTTCTTGAAGTTTACAAATACGATGCAAAAAAATTAGTTCTCTGCAAAACTGATTTTGTCCTCAGGGATTTGATCAATCAGGTTTATCACGAATTAAAACCGCTAGCAGAAAAGAAAGAGCAAGAATTTGTTATAAATTATGAACCTGACGAAAATACGGTTATTGATGCAGACAGGCACGAAATAAGACGTGTTATCTGTAACTTATGTGGAAATGCAATTAATTATACTCCTGCAAAGGGGAAAATTGAGATAAATGTAACAGAAAACGGAGAAAATTTGTTATTCTCTGTTTCGGATAACGGAAACGGAATACCCGAAGAAGATGTTCCGAACTTATTTGAAAGATTTTCACAGGGAACAAGCCAAAAAAGATCATCCGGAACCGGACTCGGCCTGTACCTGTCAAGACAAATTATAGAAGCACACGGCGGAAAGATATGGTTTGAAAGCAAACTCAACAAAGGAAGCGAATTTTTATTCTTACTCCCCGACGCAATAAAAACAAAAAAGGAAAGAGGTTTAAATGATAAATGTACTGTTAATTGAAGATCACCCCTTATTCAAAATGGGAGTAACACTTCTTTTGGAAAAAGCCGAAGGAATAAATCTTGTAGGAGTTGCCGAAGACGGAATTGCAGGAATTGAACAGGCAAGAGCCTTAAATCCAGATGTAATTCTTATGGATATAGGTCTTCCGAGTATGGATGGAATTGAGGCAACAAAAAGAATTAAATCTTTTAATCCGGATATAAAAATTCTTATCTTTACGTCAAAAGACAGCGAAAGAGACGTTTTTGAATCATTTAAATCAGGTGCTGACGGATATATTATGAAAGAAGCATCACCTGAACAGACAATAAACGCAATTAAATCAGTTAACGAAGGTGTTTGCTGGATTGATGCCGCAATTGCAAAAATGGTCTTATCATCAATTAAGATGGGCGGTAACGATACAACTAACGGCGTAATGACAAATGATATCCAGAATAATCAGGGCAAAAACATTTACGGTCTTACAATGAGAGAATTAGAAGTGCTTGCTTTAATGGTTAACGGTTTGACTAACCCCGAAATTGCTGAAGAACTTGTTATTTCAAGAGCAACCGCAAAAGCACACGTTCACAGTATTTTACAAAAACTTTGCGTAGGAACAAGAACACAGGCAACTCGTACCGCACTTACGGAAGGCCTTGTGAAAGGGCTTGTTTAATGATTTTTGTTGTCGTTATTCTTGCCGCTCTTGTAGGCATCAGAGTTGTTGCAGATGGTACAGGATTTATGGTTATAAAAGAAAAAGACCCTGTTGTTGCGCAATTAAAATATATCCGAAAAGCCGATAAAGAATACGAAAAAGAAAAGTACGAAAAATCAAATGAATTTGCCGGAGGCACAGGCTATATGCTGAAAGAAGAGTATGAAGATATTTCTGTCGGTAAAGACAGAATGTTTATTAAAGTCGAAGATGCTCAAACACCGCCTGCGCCTGATATGAAATACGTACCTCAATATACTTACAAGTTTGTCCGCTACAACAATCCCCCCGGAAATCACGAATTAAGACTTCCGAGAAGTTTAAACTTTGACAGACAGTTAAATGTTCAGGGAATTGTTTCCTCTGATTTTAAAAAACTTGTTTATCCTTCGGTATATTATTATGCAGATGACCAGTGCACTACTTGTGACTTATTTTTACTTCCGTTGGACACGAGTTTAAACGACACAGAGAGAGTATTAAAGGCAAATGTTGTTCACAGAGTTGAAAAGCCATTGATTTCAACAGAGAAGAGCATTGACGACAGGTTTGTTTTCAGGACTTTAACTCCTGTTGATTTTTCCGAAGATAATACAAGACTTGTAGTCAAGGAAAAAACAGGATATATCCACGACGGTATATGGAAAACCGATTTGTGGGTATATGATTTTAATACAGAGAAGGCAAAAAAACTTGTTGAAATAAGAGATGCCATAATAAATTACTGGCT
>JAFRHR010000067.1 GCA_017433195.1 bacterium | reverse complement strand
GCACTTTTTTTATATTTTTTTTAGTTCCATAAATTGACGGAAGAGTTTATTTCGTAAAACAATTTAGCGTTTTGCTTAAACTGTTCCGGAGATTTGCTTGCATAAAAAATCTCATTTCCGTTTTTATTTTTATCATTAAGTAAATCTGATTTTTCCATATCTGTTTTTATGTTGTTAACAAAATACTTTGCAGGATCTATTAAATCGATCTGCATGTTATTTTTTCTGATCAAATCACTTATTATATTTTTGAGATATGGATAATGAGTACAACCTAAAACTATTTTGTCGGGAGCAAATTCAAGCATTTCAGACAGATATTTATTAACACGTAAAACACTTTCAGGCCTATCTAAAACCTGTTTACCTCCCTCTACAATTTCCACCCATCCGGGGCATGCAATTGAACAGAATCGGGTTTTCGGGCTGTATTTTTTAATTTCAGTTTCATAAACGCTTGAGTTTACGGTTGCCTGAGTTGCAAAAATACCGAGTTTAGGTATTTTTTCTTCCCCAATGGCTTTTGCGCAGGTTTGAATTAACGGATAAATTTTGAAGGGGTAATTCCCTTTTACTGTATCGTATACCGCAGCAGATGTCGTATTACATGCCATAATTACGGCTTTTACGTTTTGTGTTTCAAAAAATCTGAATATTTTTTCCGTAAATTCAATCAATTGTTCTTTTGTCTTGTTTCCGTAAGGCAGATTTGCCGTATCACCCAAATATATGCAATCTTCGTTAGGTAAAAGTTCACGGAATAGCTTATATACGGTAAGTCCGCCTATACCTGAATCAAAAAAAGCTATTGGTAAATTTTTATTTAAGATACTCAATTATACCCTCCGCTATTGCTTTTGCCGTGTATTGTTTACGTTTATCAGTTAAAAGTTCATCTCTTTCGGCAGGATTTGAGATAAATCCGATTTCAACCAAAATTGCAGGTGAAGTCGTATGATTTATAACATAAAATTTAGATTTGAACAATCCTCTGTCTGTTGTTTTTATGTATCCTGTAAGTTTTTTGTGAACGACTTCGGCGAGTCTTATGCTGTCATCACGGTAGTAATGTGTTTCAACGCCTGTTATTTCTTCTTTTGTACTTGAATTTACGTGGATACTGACAAAAACATCCGGTTTTACGGATTCCGAATACCCGACTCTGTCTTCAAGGGAAACATACGTATCATCATCTCTTACAAGATGTACATCATAACCTTTTTTTGAAAGAATCGACGCAACTCGCATAGTAACATCCAGGTTAATATCTTTTTCATTTACATTGTCTCTGATTGCACCGTAATCACTTCCGCCATGACCTGCATCAAGTACAACGACATTTCCGTTTTTGGAAATTTTCGGAACTATAAATGACGGTAATTCGAGCCGTTTTGGTTCTTTTACGCTTAATTTAACTGATTTTCCGTCTGTACTCATATATGTTTTTACCTGAGTTTCGGAAGATATCGGAACACTTATTCTCATACCTATACTCGGCATAAGGGCAAGTTTAAAATCGGCAATACCTTTTGTTGCCTGAGTAAAATCAGCCTCGTTGTATCTGTCTCCGTTAAACAGATATATTATAAATTTATTATTCTCTCTTTTTACGGCGTGAACTACGGGTTCATCAGCAGTGATTACGGCATCATAACCGTTATCGGATTTTTTTGTATAGTAACTTACTATATTTGTTTTTTGCTTAATTAATTCGTCTGCTTTAAGATTTGCAGGGTTTGCAATCAGAAGAGATTGATCATCTGATGAATATATGGGAAGATAGTTTGCCGCCTGTTCGGAAGTTATTACAATTCTTGCTTTATTGCGTTCAAACTGACCTATTTTTATTGTGTCTTCGGAATTTGGAAGTTTATATTCTTTATTTCTTATCGCAGGATTCACGAAGGTATTAGGAACATCAAAAACAATTCTGGTCGGCTCTGTAAGAAGAAGTGATTTTTCAATTGTTACAGCCCCAAAACCGTTTACAAGAAAACCTTTGGTATCATTTTTGATACTTACGGAATTGATATAATATTTGGTTCTCATATCAATATTTTTCTTAACTATTTCAGTAGTTTCTTTTATTTCATTGAATGCCTGCTGAATTTGACCTATGATTTGCTCCCCTGACGGAGGAAGTTTTATGGTTGTCTGCTCAGATACTGTCAGATTTTCATAGTAATCATTTTTTGCTGTTTTTTCTTCGCGGTATGTATTTTGAAAATAATCATTACCTATATTTAAAGATTTTATTTTAACAACAATACCTGCCTGCATGGGAATTATTTTCAAATCTTCAGGTTTGCATGTACTGTTCAGATACATTACAACTCTGACTACATCTGGGTTTACGGAAAATTGTCCTATTTTAACCTCAGATATATCAGAAGATGCAAAAATCAAATCCTGTTTTGGATTTACGAGAACAGAGGAATTTATGTCGAAATAAACTCTCAGCGGATTTTGCATAACAACGGGTTTAATTTCCTTGGTTTTTAACTCAGGATTATTCAAAGCTCCTATAAAGAGCAGGGAATTTGAGGTATCAAAAGTAAGACCGGTAATTTTTGTAATATTTTCCGCCCTCGCTCCCAATGTTGTAAACAGTAATAATATAAATATAATAAGTAATTTTTTCATTTGTTTAAAATTATTATACTACAAATTCCACAAGCGGGCATTTATGCGTATTTTGTTAACTAAAAAAGAGGATAACTGAATAGTTATCCTCTTTAAAGTTTGAATTAAGAAATCGATTAACCTCTTATGTTTAACTTTTTAAGAATTTTTCTGTAAGCTTCAAGGTTCTTTTCCTTGAGGTAAGAAAGCATTCTTTTTCTTTTACCAACCATCATGAGTAAACCTCTTTTGGTTGCGTAATCATTTTTGTTAGTTTTGAGGTGTTCAGTCAATTCGTTAATTTTTTGTGACATCAATGCTACTTGTACTTCGGCAGAGCCTGAATCTTTTTCGTTAGCACCGAACTTTTTAATGATTTCCTGTTTGTTTTTTAAGTTCATATTCTTTTCCTTTTTTGTTGAGTGTTATTGGCGTAAGCACTCTACAATAACCATGTTATACGGTCAATAATAAAACGCAAGTATTTTTACAAAATTTGTATAATTAGAAATTTATTGTATAATGATTTTGTAATAATTATGGCAACAATAGAACGATATTTGGAAATACTGATTAAGAATAAAGGGAGCGACCTTCACATTTCTGTAGGCTTACCACCGGTTGTAAGAGTTGATGGGGTATTAAAAAAACTTGATGTTCCTCCGTTAACGAATGAAGATGTAGAAGTTTTAATATTCCCTATGTTGTCAAAGGACCAGAGAAGAACGCTTGAACAGGAATGGGAACTCGATTTTTCTTATGGTATAAAAGGTTTAGGCAGATTCAGGGTAAATGTTTACAGAGATCAGGGCAGATACGCCGCAGCATTCAGAGCAATCCAGAGCGTTATTCCTGATTTTAAGAGTTTGGGAATGCCTGATATTGTAAGGCAGTTAGCTGAAAAACCAAGAGGAATGATTTTGGTAACAGGGCCTACAGGTTCAGGTAAATCAACTACGCTTGCTGCCATTATAAATTATATTAATGAAAACAGAGCGGAACACATTTTGACTATCGAAGACCCTATCGAATATATTCACCCGTCAAAGAAAGCAATTGTACACCAGAGAGAACTCGGGCAGGATACAAGGTCTTTTGCAAACGCCTTGAAGTCTGCACTGAGAGAAGACCCTGATATTATACTTGTCGGTGAAATGAGAGACCTTGAAACAATACAGCTTGCACTAACGGCAGCTGAAACAGGTCACTTGGTATTCGGAACACTGCACACATCATCGGCAGGTCAGACTATTGACAGAATTATAGATGCTTTCCCTGATGCACAGCAGAAGCAGGTAAGAGTTCAGTTATCAAACTCTCTTGTTGCAGTTGTTGCACAGACTCTTATTCCGAGATTACAAAAAGACGGAACAAAACAAGGCAGAGTATGCGCACAGGAAATTATGCTTGTAACACCTGCCGTTTCAAACTTAATAAGAGAAGCAAAAGTTGCACAAATTTATTCAATTATGCAGACAAATACAGCAATTGGAATGCAAACACTGGAAAATTCTTTAAAGGATTTATACGTAAAAGGTATGATTACACTGGAAGATGCATTATCAAAAACTTTAAGACCTGACGAACTCAGAAGATCAATTCAGCAGGGATAGTTTTTCATATTTTTTTTGTATTTGTTTTTTTTAAAAAATTTATTAAAATATACATATATGTTAAAGAAATCTCTAATTATTTTTCTCTCGGTTTTTTTCTTTGCAGTGAGTAATCTCAATTGCGAAGCTTTCGGCTGGGGCAAGAAAAAAGAACCACCTCCGGGGGGCAATGTAGTTGAAGAGAGTGCTCCGATGGCTACAGATGAAGAGATAGAGGAAAAAGAGGGCGAAGCCCCGACAATAGGCACTCCTGATGTTTCGGACAAAATTGATTACGAAGAAATATACAGACGATTAGAACCGGCAACATTCAGTTATCAGCACGATATTGATCCGGAGCAATACTATGATATAAAACATGCAGCCTGGTTACCTTATCCGCTTTTAAGATTAACCTCGCCTATATATTTTAAGGATATTACTATTCCGCCCGGGTATTATTTATTAACTCCGAGAGAATATAAGGATGACTGGTATATTTTATTTAAAGAATCAGGAAAAGTTGTATTTATAATTCCTGTTTTTGAAAAAGATTTTACCCCTGAGACTTTTTATGAAACTCATATTCCGAAAATGAAAATGAGCTTTAAGCAGAGTGTACACGTTAAATTTCTGCATGTTTTGGGACTTTGGGACAAATATTCGCAGAGAAAACCGGCAAAAGAAACTTATTTGGAGTTGAGCGATTTAGACAATCATTTTCTTATAATGACAATTTATTATGGAAAAGCTAAATACTCGCTCATCTTCAGAACAGTAAAATTATAGGAAAACTATTTTCCCTCGCCTTATAGGAGAGGGGAATTTTTCAATGCGAAAGAATTATGAGCATTTGAAAAATGGGTGAGGTGTTTTCCCGTAAGGGTTTGCTTTAGTCAACCGAAGTATGTTATGGCATGTGATAGTGGTAGACTAAAGTCTACCCAAACTCGCCCATATTCAGAACTGTAAAATTATAAACAATTATGTGTCATCCTGAACTTGTTTCAGGATCTTATCAACATTACTTTACCAAATCGACACAATACTTCGTCTGATTGGTAACACAAAGCTGCTTAACTTTTATTTATCTTAGATTATTACTCCACTATCTCTCAAAAATTCGACATTCAGTCCTTATTGATGTTACACAGCGCCTTTATTTACCCCTAACCTTTACCCCAATTGAAGGTAGTTTTAACTGCATCATCGATTAAGGTCTGAACAGATTCAATTTCTGTTTTAATTGAATTTAATTCAGTTGAAAGATTTTCGATTATTGTATCCCAGTAGGTTTCTTTAGAATTAATTTCAGCTTTTTCAGTTTCGTACCAAGCAGTAATTACAGCCTGCTGAGCCGGGTCATTCATTTTTGAAAATTCACTTGTTAATAAGTAATAATCGGTATCTTTAGCTGAATCAAGAGCGAACACATCAGTATCAAAGCTCATTAACTGGAATATTCCATTTTGTATGTTTTTATCTATATAATCACCGTCTTTAAGGTTTTGATTAACGTCAAAGTTGTCATTCATACCATATTTAGCACATGCAGTAACTATAGGATAATAGAATTTAACGTCTCTTATTAAATCTTTAAAACTCTGAATCCATTGATTTTCAGTTTCACCTGCAGGGAGGAACGATGCGTTTGCATTAGCTCCTGCACCTTCAACAATAGTAGTTACTTGCACTTCAACAGTTACATTCGATGCAAATATTGCCTCTTTTGTCGCATTCATACGATTATACAATTTCGTCAATTTTTCTGCATCTAGATACGGAGTGTACGCTCCTGTTGTTTGTTGTGTTGCAGTAGTATAATCCTGCTCCGGTTGTGTCTCCGGATCTGTTATCGGGGCCAAGTATTGAAAATTTCCATTAGTATCATAACCATAACCTATATTTTCACCTAAAGCCTGTGCTAAGAAATAATTTGTAATTGCACTGGCATCAATATAAGTATAGTACCTTGAAGGGTCTTTTGCTTCATATAAATATAATCTGTCAATATCATTATTCGGCAAATCAGGATATAATTCACTCTCATAAGCATGTATTAAAATAGGATCATTATAATCAGGACCTATTAATGAATTGTTTGTAGTAGGAGTATCGTCAACTACCCATTTTTCAAATAACTCAGCATCAATTCTGTTTTTTATAATATTCAAATAACTATTTAAATCAGTATTACTTGGACTAATACCAAGTTCTTCAATTACTGCATCCAAAAAATTTCCAACATGACTATCAGGATCGTCGGGAGAACTATTATCTGTACCTACCTGAACAAGCGAGTTTTCATTTGAAGCAGATAATTCATATAATTTTTTTAAACTATAAGATGTTTGTTGCGTACCCAAACTACCACCTTGTTCCTCAACTAATCTGAGCCCAACCTCAACATCAGGGAAATCGGAATACGCCCCTGAATTATAATGCGTATGAACATTAACATTATCAGGTGCATTAAAATCATATTCTTCATTTGTCAGATGTGTTGCGGTATATAATGCATTTAAAAATAACTGTGCATCAAAATATGTATCATACAACTCGTTGTCCGAATCATAATATATATATGCATAATTATCTCTTTGTATTAAATTTGATTGCAAATTATTATTTGTATTAGTCGGGTTTGAAGTATCATCTATGCCAAAATACTTCATTACTTCTGCAACAGCTATTTTTTGTTTTAATGTTAAATCATTATAATTATCTACACCAAAATATGCAGTACCGATTTGTCTTGCAGTATTTTTTATGCTGTTTAGCGCATGATCATGATCAGCAAGTCCTGTAGAGGTTTTTGCCAAATATGGTGTATTATAATCTTGTCCAATTGTTTCATTTTGCCCTAAATATGCATCTTCTATAACGCCCCCTAAATTTCCCATATTAATTGATAATCTATTCCACACACCCATATCAAGTAAATCATTGTAATGATCATCCTGCAACATAGTAGAAGGTACTGAATGTGGGATTGTAGTTATTTCATTATGATAACCTATTGTCCAAGCATTATACTCAGGATTTTTTATTACATCCGCCAAATCATTTGCATCAAAATTATCATATTTCCCTGCACATATATCTTTGATCAATTCAGGAGATATGATACCACCTTCTATAGTTGGCGATATATTTGTATCACCGCATAAATTTGCAATAGCAATATAAATATTTTGAGAATCTGCTCTCAAATCACTTACTGAACCTATTTTACTAAGCATTTCATGAGACAAAACAACTTCACCTGAATATGTATCAATAAGGAGCATTGATACATCACTTTTAACATCAATTCCTTTTACACCGCCTGATTTTCCCATCAGGTACTGATAATTCATGGTTTTGTATTCGCCTGAATCTGACAAATACATTAATTTTTCAGCACTTAAAGCATTATAATACTCGTTAGCAAGCTCATTCATTTCTCTGGAAAGCGCAATCTTACGATTAGAGCCTTGTAACATATCACGCTCTATGCCTGCCTTTCTGGAGGTTAAAGTTAACATTCTTACTTGTGACGCTGCTAATCCCATTTTTTCCTTTTCCTGATTTTTCTCCTATACTTCGGTTATCGACTATTTTTTTTAAAACTTTAGTATTTCTGCCCTTTTTGTTACAAATCTTTACATGGGTAAAACGGCGAATTCGCTAACTAAACGCAACACTTTATGAAAACGGGATTAGTTCAAGTCCGGTGGATGGGCAAAGCGAATGTGTGCCCGCCACTTTTCTTATTTATCCTCGTAACTAACCATTTTCCCTCTACTAAAAGGAGAGGGAAATTTTTCAATGCGAAAGATTTACTTGAGTATTTGAAAAATGGGTGAGGTGTTTTCCCGCAAGGGTTTACTTTAGTCAACCAAAAAAGTTGGTAGACTGAAGTCTACCCTGCTAAAATTCATACAGAGAATAAAAAACATATTTTTAAAAAATAAAAATAACCGCCAAATATATATTTGGCGGTTATTTATATCAAAATTAAAAATTATACTTCAGCAGATGTAATAACTTTATCGATTAAACCGTATTCAACAGCTTCCTGAGCTGACAGATAGTGGTCTCTTTCGCAATCTTCTTTAACTTTTTCGTAATCCTGACCTGAATTATCAGCCATGATTTTTATAAGCATTTCTTTCATTCTCATAATTTCTTTAGCTTCTAATTCGATATCAGTAGCCTGACCTTTAGCACCGCCTAAAGGCTGGTGAATCATAATTCTTGCACTCGGCAAAGCCATTCTCTTGCCTTTTGTTCCGCCTGAAAGGAGGAAAGCGCCCATACTTGCCGCTTCACCCAAGCAGATAGTTGAAACATCCGATTTAATAAGGTTCATTGTATCATAAATTGCCATGCCGGCCGTAATAACACCACCCGGGCTGTTTATGTATAGCATAATGTCTTTTTCGGGATTTTCGCTGTCGAGTAGCAATAATTGAGCTACAACAGAATTTGCCAATTCATCATCAATTTCTTCACCGATAAAAACAATTCTTTCTCTTAATAATCTTGAGAAGATATCAAAAGAACGTTCCCCTCTTGAAGATGATTCAATAACTGTCGGCACATAACTTAAAATCTTTTTATAATCAGACATTTAACTCTCCTTTGCATAAATTTCACTTGCCATAATTATAATATAAAATACATAAATTGTAAATTTTTAGAAAATATAATAAGAATCCGACCTGAACAGGTCGGACTTGAGCGATGAGGATTTACATTCTTATAATAAATCGTACTCATCAATAAACATTATCCAAATTCCTTAGACACCTCTCAGAAAAAAGCGGGGTCTTTCGTAAATAAAAGTTACCAAATCGGAGGATGCAAAAAGTCGAAAATTGACAAATTTTCGAACTTTTTAAAATCCGACCTTAAGGTGTGTGAGAGTCAGGTTGTGCACGGGACAGTACACAACCTGACTCGAAACCGTTCCCCGAAGTTTGCAGGAAAAATTTTTAATTTTTCCGCAAACTTACTTGCTTAAACAAGTTTAATTTAATATAATAATGTAATGAAGAAGGGGATATTTTTTGTTGTTTTAACATTATTTTTGACGGCATTAAGCTCTTATGCTTATGAAATTGTTTACCCTAAGACAGTTAATTCAGCTACTTATGCAAACGCATCATTTTTTATTGGCAGTGTTAAGAAGAATGAGGTTTTGAAAATTAACGGTCAGCGTGTTAAGACGGCATCAAACGGAGCTTTTGCTCATTATGTAAAATTAAAAGACGGAAAGAATTATTTTCAGATATCCTCGGAAAAGTTAAGAGGCAGATTTGTCAGAGATTACTATATAACCAAAAAAGTTGTTCAGCCCACTCCGAAAGAGGATTTGGGAATAATTGAGGAAACAGAAAAAGTTTATACGGTAGTTAATGAAAACAGTATTTTAAGGAGTAGTCCTGCAGATTACGGAATGAACAGAATTTCACTTTTACCGAAAGATACTTATTTGCTGACGGATGGCAGAGCGGGAATTTTTTACAGAGTTAAATTATCTCCTAACAGATATGGCTGGATAAAACAGAGTGATGTTGTTTATGACGAATACGCTGACGAAACTTCAGGCGGTTATTTTAAGAACTGCAGCACATATAATACGGAAGAAGAAGTTGTTTATACGGCAGTGTTCAGTAAAAATCTTCCCTATGAAGTAAAAACAACTGCGGCAAAAGTTGTACTGAATGTATTTAATGTTGAAAACAGACAGGACGGAGTTTACTCCGCAACTTTTGATAAACCGGAATTTATTACATACAGTTCGGAAATGAAAGACGGCGCTCTTACGCTCAAGATAAAAAATAAAGATAAATACATCAGAGATAATAAATTAAGAGGAATTAATATTGTAATTGATGCCGGACATGGCGGAAACGAAGTGGGCGCAATTGGATGTCTCGGAACAAAGGAAAAAGATGTTAATTTAAGAGTTGCAAAAAGTCTGAAGAACGCAATGAAATCTCTCGGAGCAAACATTGAAATGACGAGAACGGGAGATAATACCGTAGGTCTTTATGACAGAGTTAAGTTTGCGAAAGAAAATGATGCGTTAATATTTGTAAGTATTCATTTTAACGCAATTCCGGACGGCTCTGATCCGATGAAATCGAGAGGAACAAGTGTTTATTACTACAATCCTGAGGCAAAAGATTTGGCTCAGGCAGTACAGAACGGAATTGTAAGATGTACGGGAACAAAGGATAACGGAATTAAAACAGCAAGTTTTGCGGTTATAAGACCGACTGAATATGTCGGAATTTTGATTGAATGTGCATATATGATAAACCCTGAGGACTCTGTTCTTTATACAAACAGTAAGTTTATAGAAGAACTTGCAGAGGGAATTTCAGAGGGAATACAACAGTATATTTCTAATACGGGAGATGTTTATACTGAAATCCGACCGATAGAACAGAAGAAGAGAAAATTTCTCTGGTTTACCCTGAAGGATAAAAACAATTTGTAAAGGCATATACTCTTAACAATTTATTCAATTTAAAAAATTCATGCAAATTAGCAAAAATTTTTTTTACGATTTTTAAATACTGTATAGTATAAAAAGTCATGGAGGTTTCATAATGCAAATACAAAAAGTTCAAAGTTATACATCTTTTCAGGCAAATATTCCAAATGTAATATCCCCTGAATATAAGACACCGCAATCTAAATCGAATACTGTTGCAGTTTTAGGTAGCTCAAAAGCAACTGATGATATTTTAAAATATATGGATATATGCTCAAACTCTGTAAAAGCCATGATTTTAGGCGGTAAAAATATTGTAACAGGTTGCGGTTCTATGGGTATTATGGGTTCTGCTTTTAATTCAGCAAAAAATTACTCAAAAAATAATGAAGAGGGTAAACCTATCCAAAATTTGGCAATAGTTAAAGAGCCTCTGTGGGGTGATGAAGATTTAGAAAATTGTATCACTATTGCTTCTGCAAACAGTGAAGCAGAGAGAATAGATAAATTTTCGGAAGTTGCCGATACGATGGTTATTTTTGCAGGAAGTACAACAACCCTGCAAGAAGCTACAACTTTAATTACCAAAAATTACTACGGAAAAGAAGAAGATAAAAAGAAAATTGTACTTGTCGGAAAAGATTTCTTTAATGGTTTAGCAGAACAATACAATAAACTTTATGAAACAGGATTAATCAAATGCGAGCCGAGTGAATTATTCACAGTTGTTGATAGTGAAGAAGAACTTAAACAAGTAATCGGATACTAAAAAGTGCATTTAATAATATTGTTTTCATTTAAACGATTTTAGGGCATAAAAAAAGAGCCTGATGCTCTTAAAATGGTACTCCCGGGGGAATTCGAATCCCCGTTGCATCCGTGAAAGGGATGTGTCCTAGGCCTCTAGACGACGGGAGCATCTCCTGTTATTTATACTTTACCAAAACAAGATATAATGTCAAATAGAAATTTTGGGGTAAGTATTTTTAAGTAATAAAACTAAATGTCATTGCGAGAAAAACGAAGTTTTTCGTGGCAATCCATTCTCCTTCGCCCAACGGGAGAGGGCTAAGGTGAGGGAACAACCCTTATCATTTACCCCTACCCTTCATTTACCCCTCATTTACCCCTCTGAACTGAAGTGCAGACATAACATGTTCCGATTTTATAATATCGGAATTATTCAAATCAGCCACTGTTCTTGCAAGTTTCAGCAGCCTGTCATATTTTCTTCCCGATAATCTGTATTTTTCGGAAGACAGTTTTAATAACTGTTTTGCCTCATCGTCTGTCTTGCAGTATTTTTTGACTAAGGCGGGAGTAAGTTCGGAATTTGTCAAAATTCCCTCGTTTTTGTATCGTTCAATTTGAATTTTTCTTGCTTTGACCACTCTTTTTCTTATTTCTTCCGAACTTTCCGCATTATTCCCTGCATTTACAAGTTCTTCCGCTGATAAACGAGGTACTTCAATTTGTAAATCAATTCTGTCTAAAAGCGGACCTGACAATCTTGAACGATAACGCTGAATTTGAAACTCACTGCAGGTACACTGTTTTTCTTTATCACCCAAAAATCCGCATGGGCACGGATTCATAGCACCTATCAGAATAAATTTTGACGGATATTTTACTGAGGTTTTAGCTCTCGATATAACAATTTCGCCGTCTTCTAAAGGCTGACGCAAAACTTCAAGCACGTTTCTCGGAAATTCCACCATCTCGTCAAGAAATAAAACCCCGCGGTGCGCAAGGGTAATTTCACCCGGTTTCGGATTTCCGCCGCCGCCGATTATCCCGTTTGGTGAGGCGGTATGGTGAACTGCCCTAAACGGCCTTTTTGTAACCAAAGGTTCGTCAGACGGTAATAACCCGCAAATACTGTAAATTTTGGTTAATTCTAATGCTTCTTCAAGTTCCAACGGAGGCAAAATCGATGCAAAACACTTTGCCATCATTGTTTTTCCGGAACCGGGAGAACCTGACATCAAAATATTATGTCCGCCTGCCGCCGCAATTTCGAGTGCCTTTTTTGCTTTTTGCTGACCTTTTACATCTTTAAAATCGTAGCCGTAGGTGTCGTTTATGTAGTTTTCGGTTAAATACGCATCTATGTTAACTGTTACTTTTTCTAAGGGTGTGCCTGTAAAATGATTAACGACATCGACTAAGGTTTCTGCGCCGAAGATATTTAACCCCTTAACGAGAGCTGCCTCTTTTGCGTTTACATTAGGGACGATTACGTTTTTTATGTGAGTGTTCAATAATCCGCTTACAAGCGGTAAAATCCCGTTTACTCCACGTATTTTTCCGTCAAGTGAAAGTTCTCCGATAAAGGCGGTTGAGTTAAATTCGTCTTCGTTTTCGATTACGCCTTCTTCTTTTAATATTCCGACCGCAATTGGGAGGTCAAAATTTGTTCCCTCTTTTTTGATGTCTGCGGGAGCAAGGTTTACTATCACTCTGCCACGAGGGAAACTGTAACACGAATTTTTTATTGCGGAACGGACTCTTTCGCGCGCTTCATTAATAGCGTTATCGGGAAGTCCGACAATTATAAAACTCGGCAGTGAATTTATAACATCGACCTCTGCCTCGACCATACAGGAACTTATACCAACTATTGCGGAAGTTATAGATTTTGTAACCATGTTTATATTATAATATAAATGTAAAAGGTGAGTGAAATATGAAAAAAATTTTAGTGGTAAATTTTGGTGGTATAGGAGATGAGATATTATTTTTGCCTGCAATAGAGGCACTGAAAGAGACTTATCCCGATGCGAGAATTACACTTGCGCTTGAGCCGAGAAGCAAGAGCATAAACCTTTTGACAGACAATATCAGTGAAATTATAACGGTTAAAATTAAGGGCAAAAGATGGTTTTTTGATCTTCTGAAACTCATTTTAAAGGCTTGTAACGGCAACTATGATATGGTTGTGGCTTCAGGTGCAAATAAGTTTATAAGTATAATTTTATTTTTGATGGGAATTAAAAAAAGATACGGATATGATACAGGACGTTTAAGCAGGTTATTGCTTACAAAGGCGGTTAAACTGAATAAAAATCAGTATGCCGCACAAATGTATTTTGATTTGGTCAGAGATATAACAAATTCCGAAAACACGAAAGTTATCCCGAATATAAGAGTTTTTGAGGTAATGAAAGAGCCTAATACTGTTTTAATTCACCCGGGAGTAAGCAAAATCAGTATAAAGAAAAAAATTCAAAAGAGTCTGACTGCCGAAAAATGGGCTGAACTGATAGATTTACTTTCATGGCACGGGAAAAAAGTCATATTAGCAGGCGGACCTGATGATAAGGAAATGGTTACAAAGATAAAAAGACTTGTCCATACGAATAATTATAAAGATATGACTCAGGAAAATCTAAACCTTTACGATTTTGCGGTTCTTATTTCTTCTGCGGAAAAATTTGTCTGCTGCGACTCTGCCCCAATGCATATTGCGGTAGGAGTTAAGACAAGAACTTATGCAATTTTTGGGCCAACGGATTATAAAAAATTAATTCCTGATGATGAATTAATAACACCTATATTGGCAAAAGATTCGTGTCCGAATAAACCTTGCTTATGGACAAAACGCAAAACCACATGTCAGACTTGTGAATGTCTTGATATAAATATGCAGCAGCTTGCCCTTTTGGTTAATGGAAATTAAACAAGAATGCTTTTTGTAAAAGAAGGTTTTTTATTTGCTTTTATTAAATCCGTTTGATTTTTATAAGTATCATAATCTGGATTTTGGCTTCTATATTCTTTTTCAAGCAGAGTTAATTGCTTTCGCCTGTTATTATCATGAGCAGTTAAAACTCCAATTGTGCCATAGGGATTTAATGGATGTTCATCTTCCCATTTTTTAATATGTTCTGAAATATATTCATCATGTTTTTTTATTGTATCAGAATACAAATTTTCAAATTCCCTTTTTGCCGCAACATATTCGGGATGTTTTTGCTCATAATCCGCCCTGATTTCTTCGGCTATTTTTGATACATCGGCTGAAAAATTCATGATTGTCCATAGCCGCCGGTTAATTAATTTATATATTTCTTCTTCACCTTTTAAGTATATACGGACACAATCATTTGATGTAACGGGATTTTCCGCATCATAAATACTGTTATTATCTTTTGTCCTGTTTAAACGAATGTCGGATACAATTCCGTACAAAGAAGCATTGACATTTTGATTTATAGCATCTACCATAAAATATCCCCTTTCATATTTACCTCAATTTAATAAAGTTTTTTTTTAATAAAAAATTGCCTGAAACTAAAATTTTATTAAAAATTATTAAATTGAATTTAACTTGACAATTAGTTCTTAGTGAGTAATATACATGGATATTGGAAAGGGATTTACCGGAAAATCATGAAAGTAAGCGTAAAAGTGCCGGCAACATCGGCAAATATGGGTCCCGGCTTTGATTGTTTAGGAATAGCGTTACCCATTTATAATACCGTAACAATAGAAGAAACCGTACTGCCCGGAACAGGGATAGAGATTAATATTTTAAAGGACGATGAGTTACAGGAACTCGACAATCTTATAATGGAAAATATTCCAAAAGATGAGAACAGTATTGTTTATAAGGCAGTTGAACTTCTTTATAACTATATTGGCCAGACTCCGTCAGAATTGAAGATAAATATACAATCACAAATTCCGATAGCACGAGGGTTAGGAAGTTCTGCAGCGGTAATTGTCGGAGCATTAATGGCGGCAAACGAACTTTTGGGAAAGCCTGCAGATGAAGCGGCTTTACTTTCTATTGCAACTGAGGTTGAAGGTCATCCCGATAATATTGCCCCCGCTATTTTGGGCGGAATGGTTATGTCTTCACAGGAAGAAGACGGCAGTATCCTTTACAGAAAGATAGACTGGCCGGAAGATTGGATGCTTACTATATGTATTCCTGATTTTGAACTCGCGACAGAAATTTCTCGTTCGGTTATACCGAAAGAAGTTCCTTTGTCTGATGCAGTATTTAATTTAAAACGTTCAGCAATGTTTATTCAGGCAATTCATACTCATGATGAAGAACTTCTGAAAGTCGCACTTCATGACAAATTGCACCAACCATACAGAATGAAATTAGTTTCGGGACTGAAGGAAATTATTGAAGCACTTCAACACGAAGAAGGTTATTTAGGCTGTGTTTTAAGTGGTGCAGGTCCGTCTATACTTGTTATTTCAAAACAGGATAATTTAGACAGAATTAAGTCCGTTGTAAAAGAAACCTGGAACAATTTGAATGTAAATGCAGATATAAGAACTTTAAAAGTTGAACAAAACGGTGCGGAAATTATAGAAAATCAATAATTTTCATACTATAATCAGGTATGCGGAAATTTTTCTTATATTTGTTTTTAATTTTAATTGCTGTCAGCATGCTGATTCCGTTTTTTGCGATGGTTTATCTGTCGTTTGTTCCTGACAGTCAGATATTTATGATTTCAAACCCCGATTTTAAACCTCAGATTACGTTAGATAATTATAAAAACGTATTTGAAAATCTGCCTGTTTTAAAATACTTTGTAAACAGCCTTATTGTAGCAACTGTAACGACAGTTGGGCAGGTTTTAATTTCACTTTTTGCGGGATATGCTTTTGCAAGAATGAAATTCAGAGGAAGTAATACTATATTTTTTATAATTCTGATTACAATGATGATTCCGCCTCAGGTTAATATAATTCCGTTATTTTGGTTAATGAGTAAACTTCATTTGATAAATACTTATCAGGCACTAATTTTACCGGGATTTTTCGGGGGGTTCGGGATATTTTTAATGAGACAGCATTTTCTTACGATGTCGAGAGAATTGGAAGATGCCGCAAAAATCGACGGCTGTAATATTTTTCAGACGGTTGTCAAAATCTCAATGCCTCTTGCCATGCCTGCAATTGCAACTTTGGGAATTTTTACGTTTGTGTCGAGCTGGAACAGTTTTATGTGGCCGTTAATTGCGACTACAACAGAATCCATGAGGACATTGCCTTTGGGACTTGCAGAATTTAGGGGAAGTTTCAGAGAGATAATCCTTTGGGGACAGCTACTTGCTTGTTCTGTAATTTGTGCCGTACCTGCGATTTTGGTATTTTTAATCGGCAAAAAATATATTATTTCTGACATTTTAAAAGGCGCAGTTAAGGAATAAAACGTATTTATTGTCATCCTGAACTTGTTTCAGGATCTTATAAATTGGGCAAACATTTATTTGTAACTTATATCAACAATCTCAAAAGCGTTTTTGAGATTTCCGTAGTAGCCCGAATTCAGTAATTGGAAAAATCTGTCATAGGTTACTGGCGCAAGTTGTTTTATTTTTTCATTATCTTTGCATAAACCCTCAACAAACCGTGCAAAAAGTTCGCCCGAGTTATTGTAATATCTGTTCAGACGACCTATTTTTGATGAAATTCTTGCTCTTTTTCTCTGTAAGGACCTTAATTTTATATAATTTACGCAAACTTTGGGCAAATTCGGAAAATCTTTTTCAATTCTTTCAACTGAAAAATACTCATAGGCAAACCAAAACAAAACCTTTACTCTGTCGTGTTTTAACAAATATTTTGCTTTTGTTTTTTTTATTTGTTGTTCAAGTTTTTTATATTTACCCCCTCTTGAAAAATCCGGATACTCAAGTTTTATAAGACTTTCTAAATTTTTTATTTCTTCCGCAACTTTATTTCTCTGTTCCAAAAGTTCCGAACATTTTGAATTGTTATCGACAAAGTTTGTAACTTTAACGAGTTCTTCTTTAATAAGGTCACTGTCGGAATTGAAGATTACGTTGAAATTTTTTAGTGTTTTATCTTTCTGACTGTGAACAAAGTGGGCAAATTCGTGCATTAAGACCTGCTCAGCCTCACCGTCATTTACTTTTTTTGAAACATCAATTCTGTTTCCCCTGAGGAATCCTTTGTTTCCTCTGGCTTTTGTTTTTGTGTTGACAGTTACACCGAGGGTTTCGATATAATCAATTAATTCTGTTAAACGTCCGTTTCGTGTGCAAGCCATCTCATATATTCCTCACTGCAATTTACGACAGGGATAGCAATAATTTCCGGAACATTATACGGATGCTGTTCTTCTATCAGAAATCTTATCTTATCAAAATTAGTTCTTTTTGTTTTAATCATAAGAAGCAATTCTTTTTCATCACAAAGGTTTCCGTCCCATGAGAAAAAAGACTGAACCTTATCAACAACCGAAACACAAGCCGCAAGTTTTTCTTTAACAAGAACTTTAGCAATTTTTTCCGCTGTTTTTTTATCAGGTACCGTACAATAAATTACAATAATATCCATATCTTCCCTTTACTTATCTATAAATACTTTTCCGGGGTTTAAAATGTTATTCGGATCAAACATATTTTTCATTTTTTTCATATATAGCAATAAATTTTTATCAATAACGTCATACATGTATGCCGATTTATCACTTCCTATCCCGTGTTCAGCGGATAAAATCCCGCCTAAAGAATTTGTAAGTTTGTATATTTCACCTTTTGCGCTCATGTAGTTTTTAAACTGAACATCATCCTCCATATTAAGAACTATCTGCGGATGAAGGTTTCCGTCTCCAACATGGCCTATCATACAAACTTTAAGATTATACTTTTCGCAAATCTCTCTTACCCCCAAAACCAAATCCGGCAATTTTGATCTCGGAACGATTACGTCCTCTGTCATAACATCAGGTGCAATTTTTGCGGCAGCCGCAAAAGAAGCCCTTCTTGATTTCCAGATATTTTCAATTTCATCTTCTGTTTTTGCAATTTTTATTCCTACAGCGTTCAATGAATTAAGACAAGATACAATTTTTTCCTCTTGTAAATCCAAATCAGAACCGTCTGTTTCGATAATTAATGCCGCTTCTTTATCTGTTAATAAACCGTTAGGGTTATAGTTTTCAACGGAAATTAAAGAATTTTTATCCATAAACTCTATTGCGGAGGGGACAAGTTTTGCTTTTATAATTTCATTAACTGAATTAACGGCATCAGATACGTAATCAAAATACGCCATTATAACTCGTCTTGCCTGCGGTTTGGGGATAAGTTTAAGAGTTGCTTCAACAACAACACCGAGAGTACCTTCGCTTCCGACAAATAACTGTTCCAAATGGTATCCTGTTGAATTTTTCATTGTATCAGAACCGGTATTAATTATTTCCCCGTCAGCTGTTACGACCTTTAAACCGAGAATATAATCTTTTATAGTACCGTATTTAAAAGTCTTTGCCCCGCCTGAAGATTGAGCAATAGCGCCGCCTATTGTAGAAACTGCCATATTAGAAGGGTCAACAGGGAAGAATAAACCAACTTTTTCTGTTTCTTTTAATAAATCTCCCAGAACAACACCTGCTTCTACTTTTACGGTCATATCTGTTTCATTCAGGTTATAAATACGTGTCATTTTTGAAAAATTTAAAACAATTCCGCCAAAATCTGTAAGACAACCGCCTACAAGATTAGTTCCCGCCCCTCTGCAGACTACAGGGATATTGCGTTTTGAAGCATATCTTAAAACCGTCTGAACATCGACAATGGTTTTCGGAAAAACTATCGCATCGGGAGACTTCTTTGAAATTTTGGAATTAGTCGCATCCTGCTCATAAACAGTTATTTCTTCTTTTGAAGATAAAACCTGTTCGTCTGAAATAAGTCTTTTAAGTCCTTCCGCAATACTGTTACTATTCTTCGTCAACATAAGATGTTAACCTTTCAATACTCTTATTTAATTTTGATAACTGTTTATCGATACTTCCTATTTTTTTGTTTAACTGCTCGTTATCATTATTATCGAGTATTCCCAAAAGTTTGTCTAATTTCATTTCAAGTTCGTCAATGCGGTTTTGCTGATTTTCAAATTTTTGTTCAAGTAAATCGAGCATTGAATCTTTATTTTCATCAGAATTTTTCAGTTCATAGATTATATTTTTCAATTCATCCATATTTTGAGAACTGTTATTATTTTCCGCAATGTATTTTATATTTTCAGACAAATTGTCAACCGAAGCTTCAAGGTTTTCAAACTTATTCATATTTTCAGAAATGAAATTAAG
The DNA here is from genome assembly GCA_017433195.1 of bacterium. Taxonomy (GTDB): domain Bacteria; phylum Cyanobacteriota; class Vampirovibrionia; order Gastranaerophilales; family Gastranaerophilaceae; genus RGIG2479. The sequence continues at coordinate 17,458 of JAFRHR010000067.1, read as the reverse complement.
ATTTTCACCTGCCCCGTCTATCCACTCAGCGAGATAAGAAAATGCCTGATTAAGAATTTTATCGGAATTTATACATGAATTAACCATTTTTCCGATTTTTTCAACTCTTGCATTCATCTTTTCCATGTTGGTTGTATTTGCCAAATCTCTTGTACGTTCGTCCAAATCTCTTATAACGAGCCTGAAATCACTTAAGTTATCTCTAAGTTCGTTATTTGATTCATTTGATGAAAGTATAAGTTTATTTGTTCTTGTGCTTATACTTACAAGATCTTCTGAAATTCTTTCGATTTCGTTCTTAATTTCAAAAACTTCATTATGAGGAAGTTCCGCTTTAATGAAATCAACAGTTGAAGCTAATTCGTTAATAGATTTTGTAATTTCATCAAGTTCGTCATTGTAGTTTGAAGATTCACTCATCTGATTTAAGGTCATTCTGAGTTTTGCGATATCAGTTTCAATATCCTGTAAACTGTATGTATAATCACTCTTTTCATCAGATGATTTTATTGTTTCAAGTTGTTTTTTGATATCGTTCAGAGTATCTTTGAAGTTGCTGTTTTCTTTGAAATCTTTAACAAGCTCTCTTAAATCGTCAGCGTAACCTTTATAACCGTCTTCAAATCTTGCATCTAAAGAATTATCGAGTTTTTTGATTAAAGATTTTAATTCGTTACTCTTATCCTGAACAAAATCAATAATTTCTTCCTGCTCGGAAACGAATGAAATTTTACCCAAAAGTCCCAAAAGCTGAGAATTTATTTCAGATTTTATTTCTTCAACAAGTCCTTTCAGGTCCCCGTTTTCACTTGTGCTTAATTTCTTTTCAAAATCATTCAGCAATGAATTAACGTTCATATTGAACAAGTCTTCAATTTCGCCTATGGTCGGAACATTATCCATATCCTGAATACGCTGTCCCTGAACTCTTATATCAACATTCAGATCTTCTAATTTTGCACTAATTTCTGATAAATCAGATTTTACTTCATCTCTGCTTAAAGAATTTCTGTAAATATTGTCTAAAGCATCTTTTACGGAATTGAGATTTCTGTCATTATTTTCTAACGCCTCTTTTATTGAATACAAAACTGATAAATCAGAAGAACTATCTGATGCTGTTTTTGAAAACTCTGATAATTCTTCGAGTTTTTGCATTATCTGCATCTGACGCTGAATGTTTATATTAAACTCTTCAAATTTCGCAAAAATCTCATCATTCAAATCATTTTTCATTGCTTCAAAACTGCTCATAAGTCTTGAAGAATTTGAATTAATTATTTCTTCTATATTTGAATTATCTGTTCCACCTGAATAATCAACCCCTTTTCTTACAATATCACTCAATCTGCTCTGATATTCAGAAAGCAGACTGTCAATTTTGTTATCAATTCTGTCCGGCAAATTATCAATTTTTTCATTTATATCTTCATTAAATTCATTATTGCCTGAATTTTCAACTTCAGCATTTATCTGGGAAACAATGTCTTTAAATACTTTGCCATAATCGTTGAACATATCAACAATATCAGATTTCAGATTATCAATCTGTATAGTAATATCAACATCGCCGGAAGATTTCATATCTATAAATGCTTTCAAATCCTGAGTATTTTCATCCAGTTTGTTATTTAAATAAGATGAAATTTCCGACAACATTCTGTCCGGATCAACTTTTTGATTCAGGAGACCGAATTCATTTCTGAGATTTTGAGCATTTTGAATAATTAACTGATTAACTTCGTTACTCAATTCCCCGAATTTATTTTTTACGTCTTCTGCCTGTTGACCTATGGTTTGATTTAAACCGTTAAATCCTGTTTCAAGAGTATCTCGGTTCTGATTTACAAGGTCATTGATTTTTTCTGAAATCAAATTGATATTTTGATTGCCCTGCTGTGATAAATTTGATAAAATTACCTGTTCGGATGATTTTGTTGAACTGTCAACAATACCGGTTAAGATATCAACAATTTGCTGATTTTTTTGATCAATAATTGCAGAAAGATCTTCCGAACTTTCTGTCATAAGTGTTTTCATCAACACTCTTGTCTGGAACAGATTATCAGAATTTTTTGTTGAAATACAATCGAGCAGATTAACAACTTCTTCTTTCAAAATTGTTTCGAGTTTCTGAATAAGAAGTGAACTATTTTCTTCAGCATTTGAAGATATTTCCCCAAGAAGTATAGTAGTTCCTTCTTTTATTGTATCGCTGACTTTTTCAGGGATATTTGAAACTGCATCCTGAGTTTTAAAGACTTCATTAACGATATTTTCAGAATTACGATTTAAAATTTCGCTGACTTTATCAGTTATTTCTGAAATTTCACCCTGTGTTTTCTGAATTTCATTAACGACAACATTTGTATTTTGGCTTAAATTTTCATTTATCGTATTTGTTATTCCTGAAATTGCATTTTGCGTTTTCAGAGATTCGTTGAATATTGTTTCAGAATTACGGCTTAAATCTTCGCTTATTCTATCTGTTATTCCTGAAATTGCGCTTTGCGTATTTTGAAGTTCATTAACAAGGGATTCTGAATTTTGACCTAAATTTTCACTTATTCTGCCGGCAATTTCAGAAATTACATTTTGATTTTTTTGCAATTCACTGACAATAGCATCTGAATTTTGACTTAATTTTTCGCTTATTTGATAATTTATATCGGAAATTGCACCCTGTGTATTCTGAATTTCATTAACAACGATATTCGAAATTTCATCTTTTGTTTTCTGGAGTTCGTAAGAAACATCTTCTGAAATTATATTTTTTGTCTTATTAAGTTCTTCAACAACAGTATTTGAATTTTGATTTAAATCTTCACTTATTCTTTCTGTTACTCCTGAAATTGCATTTTGTGTTTTCAGAGACTCATTAAGAATAGTTTCTGAACTGCTGTTTAAATCATCTCTTATTTTTTCTATTCTGTTTGATATATTTAAAGCTGTATCCTGATTTTTAATGACTTCATTAACAATAAGATCAGAATGATTACTTAAATCATCGGTAATTCTTTCACTTATTCTGTTTTCTGCATTAATCAACGAACCTTCAATAGCTTCAACACCTGTTTTTATATCTAACACAGAATCTCTAAGTAATTCATTGATATTTTGGAGATTTTCTCTTGTATTGTTATTGACAATTTCAAGAGTCTTTTCAATCATTGAATGAACTGATTCATCTATTTTTGAAACTATTAAGCCTTTGTTGATTTCTGATTTTTGATAAAAATTATCTGATAAATTTTGAATAATGTCGTTAACAAAATTCTGAGCTAACTGTGATACTTTATCATAATTTTCCTGATGAACATTTCTTACAATGTTCATAATATCATCAGTTTTGTCATTAATTACGTCTTCTGTATTTGCTTTAATTCTTGATATATTGATTTCAGCATTTCTTGAGAAGGCTTCGAGAACGGCATTTGTAATACTTCCGACCACAGACTCCGTAAGTTCTTTATAATTTTGTAAATTATATTCATTACGTTCGGAAAGTTCGTTAGAAATTCTGTTTGCCGCATTATTAACCAATTCTTCTGTTTTTTCGGTTATTAATGCAACATTCATTTCTGATTTTTGTTTTATGGTATCAATGTTATTGACTATGCTGTCAAAAACATCATTAATTCTCTGAGCTCTTTCAGCATCATATTCGGAAACCTGTTCCGAGAACGCATATAATCTTTTTGAGAAGCTCATAAATTCTTCCTGAATTAATGTCAATTGTTTTGTCATATCGTCATCAATCAGGGAATCCATTCCTGAAAGTTTCTCTTCGAATGCATTTATTTTTTGAATAAAGGTTTCAAAATTAGCTTTGTTTACAGTTTGCAAATCTTCAGATAATTCTTCAATTTTTTGATTAAGAGTTACAAAATTTTCTCTTAGTGTATTGAAGCGAATATCTGATTTTTCATTTAAAGTGTTTACTATTTCAGACAATTTGTCATTTACTGTATTCACATTATTTTGTAAACCTGTTATTTGCTCACTTAAAGAAGAAATAATAGCATCTTTATTATTTTCTGCATTTGCAAGCAAGGTGCCTGTTTTATCGGCTATCTTGTAGAATTCATCAATCAAATCATCTTTTGTAAGAGTATTTAGCTGCTTCAATTCTGTGAACAAATCGTACAGGTCTGTTTTTATTTCGGGTATTTGCTTCAAATCACCTGAGGATAAAAGTTCTTCAATTTTTGAAGCTCTTTCCTGCATTTTTTCGTTAATCAATAACAGATTTGAATTTATTGAATTGCTCAACTCCTGATTTGATTCAATTACGGGTAAAAAGCTGTTTTTTATACCTATAATTGAATTATTCATACTGTCGTCAAGGGCATCAAATTTTTCATAAATTTCAGAAATACCCAAAGAATAGTTTTTAACTTCTTCTCTGATTATTGAAGTATTATCCTCAATACATGTCTTCAGAGAATTTACATAGTTTTTTGTATTTTCCTGATAAGTTTGTAATTTTTCATTGATTTTAGTAACTGTTTCGTCAATTGAATACTTGAAATTATCAAGCATAGCAAAATTATTTTCAGTCAGAATATTTTCTATTTTTGTAAAATCTTCGGAATAACTTCCTGAATTATTGCCATTGTCTACGCTCACATAAGAGATAATATCAGACAATAATGATGACATATTTGCGAGAAGACCTTTTAATTCAGTCAAACCCTGCGCTCTTTTGTCATTTTGTTCTTCTTCCAACAGAGATATTCTCTGAAGCAAATTATCAAATCTTTCAAATAACATACTCTGATAAGTATCAGATAATGTTTTTGAATTTTCGCTGATATGATTTTTTAATTCATTCAGACTTATTTCAGCTTCTGCTTTCAGGTTATTAATACCTTCCGGAAGAGAGGTGAAAACAATATCGTCAATTGCATTTTTGGTAATTCCCAATTCGCTTATTAAAGCATTTACACGTGAATTTACCGCTTCCTGCAAACTTTCTTCAACAAGTTTTACCTGTTGATTTATGTCATCAATTTTTTGAGCTTCTGCCGTTATTAACTCTTTTATTTCTTCATTTTCAAGTTTCTTATCGTATTCGTTCAATATGGTTATAATTGACTCAAGATTTCTTTCTATGTAGTCAAAATCAGCTTTATTTCTGTCTTTTGGACCTACATTTTCTGAAATCAAATCAAGTTTCTGACTAATACCATCAAAGTTTGAAATAATCGCTTGTTTTTCTTCGTCATTGTCAAGTTTGTCAAGCAATAAACTTATTTCGTTTGAAACAAGTTCAAGATTATTTTTCAGATCAGCAACTTTATTTGAAGAAGTATCTGCTTTATCATTTACCTCCTGTATTAAAAGCTTAATTTTTTCCATATTTTCGGATAAAGCGTCTTTTAATCCGACTGTCAGACCATCGCTTTCTCTAAAAGCAGTAATGGCCGTTTCTTCCAAAACATTGAGTTTGTTTATAACTTCTAAAGACAGATTACTTATTGATGATGAAGAAGATTCAGAAGTATTTCTTAAAATTTCTTTTGCAGCATTAAATTCTTCTTCAATTTTTTGTTTAACAGATGCATCAATAACTGATACCACACCGGAAATTCCTTGAAGATCTTCAATCAGAGTATGAAGATTTTGCTCAAGCAAATCTTTGTTTTCTCTGCTTAACTGTTCATAATTCTGAGTCAGAGTCTGAGGCAATGATGAAACAACTTCTCTCATGTTATCAACTGACAAGTGTATATCCTGTCTTAAATTATCAAGATTTTGCTTCATTCCTTCAACTGAATCAGTGAATGAACCGACCGAGCCGGAAATGTCATTGGTTGTTTTTTCAACCATATCTCTTGCAGCGCCTAATTCTTCTTCAATTTTTTGTTTAATTGTAGCCTCAGCAAAAGATAACGCAGTACCTAAAGTACTTGCAGTTTCTGATAACTCTCCGAGTGTTTTTGAATTTTGATCAAGAGTTTCATTTGTTCTGTTAAAACTTTCTTCAATTAAATGTTTTGTTGATGAATCAGACTCATCAAAAGCAACAACTAACGATGCAGATAATGACTCTGTCAGAGCAATTGCCTTTTCTATTTTTTGGTTTAATTCGTCATTTGCGCCATCGTTGGCAGTTTTTATAGCATTTTTAAGTTCATAAATTTGTTCTTCAAGATTTTCTATGTTTTTTCTTGAAAAATCGCTTATGCTGAAATCTACTTCAGAAATTTTTTGTTCAAATTTCTGAGCCTGTTCAATTATAGAAGTTGCCAGTTCCTGAGATTTACCCTGCAGATTTTCACTTAAATCATTAACGTAACCTTGCAATGCCACTAATTCACTTTTTACTGATTCTTTTACTTCTTCAAGAACTACATTATTTTTTTCATCAAAATCATTAAGCCTGTCGGTTAAATTGTTGTAAACTTCATCAGTTTTTCCGACTGCTCTTAAAGCGTTAAATTCTGATGATTGAATAATTTTCTGAGACATTTCATCAAGTGTTGCGGTAAGTTTTTCGTCATTTTTGTTTATTAACGTTGTTAAGCCTGCGATATTTGTTTTGATATCGAGAGAACTTAATAATGAAGTTAAATTTCTTAATTCCGCATTAGTTTCGAGTAAATCGCCTCTCATAAGGTTTGTACTGTGGGAAACTTCACTTACAAGTTTTGATAATTCCGCTCTGAACTTATCAAATTCTTCTTCAGATAAGATTTTTCTGACAGTATCTTCGAGTTTTGAGAGTGTTACGAGGATTTCACCGTGAGATTTTTCTCCGTTTTCAACTAGCACAGTCTTTAATGCAGTTATAACACCTATTGCAGCATCTACTTTCTGGAACAAATCAAGAACTTCATCTCTTTTTGCAAGACTCGACATAAGGTAGTTCAGTTCTTCATTTTGCGCATTTAATTGAGTTATCAGAGCTTTAAAATCAGACTCTTTAAGCAAACCTGTTAAATCTGAGTTAAGAGTATCGCTCTTTTGGTCGATTATCTGAATTGCAGATAAAATAGCGTTAGATGTCAGATAAAGATTTTCAATATCTTTTGCGTATTGGTCGGAATTTTCAAGGGTAATAATTTTTTCTATACCATCAGTTATATTTTTGAAGTTGTTGTTCAGATTTAAGACAATACTTTCAAAGCCGTTGTTGAAATGTTCAAGGTCAACTTTAAGGGCAGAAATGTTTTTCAGAACTTCTTTTTTATCGGAATCATCGGCACGCATTGATTCTATACGCAGGGTAATTTCAGTCAGGATATCTTTTTGTGAAATTACTTCTTTTGAAAATACGTTAAGGTTTGTGGCAATGATATCAAAAAATTCTTTTATTTCTTCGGATTTAACAGCACCTTCTTTTTCTTTGGAAAGATTATTGTAAATTGTTTCCATTTCAGTAAATCTTGCAGCAATGAAACCATATTTTTCATCCAAGTTTCTCTTTAATTCTGCGAGAAAGGTTTTAACCAATTCCTGATTCTCGTCATTCATAATACTGTCGAGTTTTGTATTAATAGCGGATAAAATCTTATCCGTACCCGATGCACTCAGAACACCCTGAGCTCTCATAGAGTTAATCAATTCTGTAATTTTCTCAAAATTTTGAGTTATTTCTGCGTTATTAATTTCTGCCATTTCCCTAACCTTGTCTTTCTCTGATATCCTCATAAATTTTACCATAAAAACACACTGTTTACACAATTCTTTACAATAAAAAGTTAAGCATTATTACAAGGAATATAAGAAGAGACGACAAGACGTTAAAAAGCCTTTAACTAAAGGCTTTTTAGCAGTATAGAATTGTTTAAATTTATTTTTTTGCAATCATTTTGTTAATTAAGGCTTTTGCAGTTTCAAGCTGAATATCATTATCAACGGGTTTAAAGTCCTCAGGGTAATCAATTTTCACATCAGGTTCTATCCCGAGTTTATTAATATCAGAGCCATTCGGAGTCAAGTATTTTGCAATCGTCAGATTTAAGCCTGTTTCGTTTGGCAGAGGAATAATTCTCTGAACCATTCCTTTTCCGAAAGTTTTTGTTCCGACAAGCTGAGCAACTTTGTAGTCTTTTAAAGCCCCAGATAAAATTTCGCTGGCACTTGCACTTGCTCCGTCTATCAAAACTACTATCGGTTTGTCGATGTTGACGAAAGAATTTTGTGCCTTTATGTTGTTTTTGTACCCGTTTCTTCCGACTATACTTACAATTGTACCTTTTTTGATAAATATATTTGCGATAAATACGGCATTTGTGAGTAAACCGCCGGTATTTCCTCTTAAATCAAGTATTAAACCGTCAGCCTGAGCAGTATTTTCAAGCGCCTGAATAAATTCAACTGGAGCAGAACTTCCTATAAAACTTAAAATCTGAATATAACCAATGTTATCAAACATAGAACTTTTTATCGTTTTGATTTTTATTTCTTTACGCTTAATTTTTTTGGTAATTTTTGTTTTACCGCGCAAAACTGTAACTTCAACGATACTGTTTTCAGGGCCTCTGACGAGAGACGCAACATCTGATATTGATTTACCGCGTACGTCAACTCCATCAACCTCAATTATTATGTCATCAGGTTTTATTTGCGCAATATGAGCCGGAGTACCTTCGATAACGCTGAAAACTTTTATATTTCCGGAATCAGAAACTATATTTATCCCTATACCTGATATTTTTGAATCTATAGATACGTTTTGCTCCGCATATGCTTTTTGAGGCAGATATCTTGAATAAGGATCGTTAAGACTTTCCAAAATTGTATCAATTGCTACCTTTGCATCATCTTCGGTCTTAATTTTACCCGCATAACGGTGTTTCCAGTAACTCCAATCCTGATGATTCATGGTTGAATCGTAAAAATCTTTGTTTACTGTTTTCCAGACTTTGTTAAACAGATTTTGCGGAGAAACGTGTTCCTTGTTAACAAGCGTTTGCGTGCTGACGGAAACTGTTTCGTTAACGAAATACTTGTTGAATACCCTGTTAAAAACAAAGAGTATAAAAACCAAAAGAATAAAGGTAATAATCTGTTTTCTGTCCATGGAAAATATTTAACACCAACGGAAAATTTTTATCAATACACAATCGTACAATATGGCTAAATCATACGGAATCATTGACAAAAACGGATATTAATGCTAATTTTGTATCACAGAGGTCAGGATATGGATTTATTAAAAGTAAAAGCTGTAGGGTTTGCAGTAAGAAACAGATTAAAGGGGTATAAGTTGCTCCAAAATCCAAACGGCAGTTCCCCTTATGAAGTTAAAATGGTTAAAAAATGGAGCGGGATAGACGGTGAAACCTTAGACCGTTTCGACCATTATCATTCAGTAAGCCGCGATTTTTCAAAACCTGATGCAAAAACTGAAAAAGAAACTCTTCTTTCAACAAGATACATGTTCTGGAAAGATAAAAATGACAAACAGACAATGAAAGAAATTCTTTATATGAAGGACTGCGCTGACGGAAGCCATATATCAAAACAAAAATTCCCATCCGTTGATTATGAAGAAATTTATAACAGAGATTTAAGCTATATTGAAAAAGAGAAAAATTTCGGAACAATAGATGAGTTCCGCCCCGGATGGTTTTTAACACCTGCAAAAACAGTAAGAGTACCTAACACACAATCAATCAGAGAAAGAGAAGTTGATAAGTTTTTTGAAGAAAAAAGCAAAAATCAGCCTGTAGAAGAATCTTTCTGGAAAACTCTGATAAGAAATTTAAGGGGTAAATAATGGTACTGTCATACTGAGGGCAAAGCCCGAAGTATCTCATAATTTATAATTATCCTTACAAATTACTCAAAACTTCTTCAACTGTCGGATAATTTCTGCAATCAGCATTTTTTAGTCTGCATTTTTTGGTAAAGCAGAACTGACAGGGCAGGTTTCCGCACAAGAATTTATATTTTTGAGAACCGAAAGGCGCAAATCTCAGAGGCGGAGTGCATGTAAAAATTGATAAAATATCGGGTTTCCCGACAGCCCACGCTAAGTGAGCAGTTCCGTTATCAAGAGTTATGACTTTTTCCGTGCAGGCTAAAACTCCCTGTAACTCTTCAAAATTTGTCTTTCCGCATAAATTAGTTATCTTGTCTTTATCGGGAACAGAAACAAGTAAACTGTCAACAAAATCAACATCGTTTTTTGTACCCGTTATGACCAAATTGTACCTATCCTGTTCAAGTAATTTTTTTATGAGTTCTGTCCAGTTTTCATTTTTCCAGTGCTTGTTTTTCCAGGTTGTTGCGGGCGCTAAAACCATTAAAGGCTTGCCGTATATACAATTTTTAAGTAACTCGTTTACTCTGTTTTTTACTTCTTCGCTTAACTCAGGCAAAGAAAAAAACGGAGTATCAGTTTTAATTCCTAAGTGTTCCGCAAATTCAAGATTTCTGTTTACAATGTGGTATTTGTTATCTTTAAACTTATGAGACGGTTTTACAAATTCATTTCCGCCTAAAAATGAAAGTTCTTTTGCATCTTTAAAAGTTATTCTTCTTTTGCCCCCGCAAAGCAGGAATAAAAACAGATTTTTAAACATCTGCTGACAATCGATAACAATGTCATATTTTTCTTTTCTTATTTCTGAAATCAGTTTAAAAAATTCAATTATATTTTTGGGATTGAATTTATTTTTGCGCCATTTCCCAAGGGGATAAAGGAAAAACTTGTTTATTGACGGGTTATTCTTAATAATTCCCTCGCCTTTTTCCGCGGTAACAAAGTCAACGATATAGCCTTTATTTTTAAGGCTATTGACCAAAGGTAAGGTAAAAATAACATCACCCAAAGAAGTTAATCTGATAATTAAAACTTTTTTACCCATAGATAAATTTTACCTGAACAATCCTGAAAATTAATAGTTTTCAGGGTTATTTGTAATATCTTCTTCTAATTGATGGTTAGCATCTCTTGTATTTACAACTTTTGAAACTGTTTTCTCATTTTTCAAACTATTATCAACAGTTTGAATTATATTTTTATAATTTTGAGAAATAAAATAAATTGCCGCAACGACAATAGCAATAATAATTATATTTTTCATACTACCTCACACATAAAGTCATATCTGCCTCAACGGCAACTTTATTATCTACCATGCCAACACCGTGAATTTTAACAACCGGTTTTCTCATTTTTGTTAATTCGACATGAAATTCCAGTTTATCACCGGGAGTAACCATTTCTTTAAATCTTGCATTATCAATTCCTGCAAACAAAACCTGTTTTCCTTTAAAATCATCATAAAGTATTGCCGCACCGCACTGAGCCATCGCTTCAAGCTGCAAAACCCCCGGCATAACGGGATTTTCAGGGAAATGCCCTGTAAAAAACTGTTCATTATAAGTAACATTTTTATATCCTTTTGCGTACTTGTTAGGAACACATTCAGTAATTCTGTCAACAAGTAAAAACGGGTATCTGTGCGGAACAAAGTCCATAATTTCCAAAATATCGTATTTTTTTATTTCGTCTGTCATTTTACACCTACTTTATTTTAATCAATTTGTTTTTAAGTTCTTTAGCAACTTTTAAATGGACAGTATGACCTGCCTCTTTTACGAGGATTTGTGCTTTTAGGTCAAGCGGAGAAACCCCTGCCAAATATAAATCGCCTATTAAATCAAGAATTTTGTGCTTAACGGGTTCGTATGGAGAACGCAATTCTGTCGTATATCCCATTTCAACCATGCCAACAGTATTTTCAATTGTTACACCACGGGCAAAACCGAAAAACTGAAATCTTTTCAAATCTTTCAGATAGCCGAAAGTTCTTGCCTCAATTATTTCATTGAGGTTTTTCGGATCAAGACTTATCCACCTGTTTTTAAGATCTGGATGATCATAATTTACGGAATAAGTTATGTTTAATTTTTCATCAGGTACGATTATCAAAGAAGTTTTACCATTCAGATAATAAACAGGCTCACTTACCGTGTAGTAAGATTTTTTTGATTTTTCAATTCCTGCTTCTTTGAACAACTTTATCCATTCTTTTGCACTTCCGTCAAGGATAGGCATTTCATACTCATTCATATAAACATTCAGAGAATCTATTCCGAGAATTGCACAGGCGGCGAAAAAATGTTCGCAGAGCATTGCTTTGTAACGGTACTTGCCGAAGAAATTCTTTTTATCTCTGTTTGCAAGTGTTACACAGTGTTTTGTGGTAACTACGTTATCAATGTCAGCCAAAAATCCGTCTTTGTCGCCTGATACAAAAAATCTTATTCCTTTTTCGGTTGACGGTTTTATGCAAACTGCCGAAATCAGATTTCTCATCAGGGAATTTCCTGTAACGTTTATTTCTTTAAGTATTGTTGTCATTATTATCCTTTATACTTTTTCTTCTTCAAAAGAGTGAAGCAACGGTTCATATTTTCTGAATTTTGCTATAATGTCGCCTGCATCTTTCATAATTTTGAGTTGTTTGATAAATTCTTTTCTCGGAACAGCAGGAATACCTACAACAATTGATTTTTCAGCAAAACTCTTAGTAACACCTGCTTTTGCGGTAATTATTGAGTCTGAACCGATTTTGATATGATCTGCAAGACCTGCCTGACCGGCGATAACGACTCTGTCGCCTATAACACAACTTCCTGCAATTCCGGCTTGTGAAACTATTAAGCAACCCTGACCGATTTTGCAGTTATGACCTATCATAACCAAATCATCTATTTTGGTGTTATCCCCGATTGTGGTATTTTCTATAGTTCCTCTGTCTATTGCCGTGTTGGCACCGATTTCTACATTATTTCCGATGATGACAGAACCAATTGACGGAATTTTGAATATGACTTGCTCAACATTTCCGTCTGTTATTTCACCATTTTGTCTTGCTTTTTCTATGTTATCGGGAGCTTCTGTTACAAAACTGAATCCGTCAGCACCTAATGAAACACCATGGTGAAGAATAACACTGTTTCCGACAACAACGTTGTCTCCTATATTAACAGACGGGTGGAAGAAACAGTTTGAACCGATTATTGCACCGCTGCCAATATATGAATTAGGCATTATTTCAGTATTATCACCAATAACAACATTTTTTCCGATAACAACATTTGCACCTATTGAAACATTCTGACCTATTTTTGCGGTTTCGTGAACAACTGCTCTTTCGTGGATACCCTTGTTAAATTCGGGTTTTTCGTAGAACATTGTGATGAGTTTCATCATTGCAAGTCTCGGACGTTCAACTTCAATTGTTGAAATATTGTCAAAATTAACACCCAAAGGAACTAAAGCAGCTTTTGCTTTAGAATTTTGCATATTTGCGATTTCATCTTCTCCGAGAGCCAACGCAAGAGTTGTTTCGTCTGCAAGAAGAGGCGGAGCTATTCTTGTGATATTAACATCATGTGTTTTAGATAACATACCTCCGGTAATTTCTGCTATCTGTTCTAAAGTAAAAGTCTTCATTCGCTTTCTCCTATAATTAATTTTTAATTTTTTCTATTAAATTTGTTGTTGATTTGCCTTTGACAAAATCTATGAATTTAACTTCGATGTTCAGTTTTTTTACCGTATCTCTTTCCGGTAATGTTTCTAATGTGTAGTCTGCACCTTTTGTATAAATATCTGGTTTCAGAGCTTCTAAAAGATTGTTCACCGATGTTTCACTAAATTTTACCACATAATCAACGCACGATAAAGCACTTAATATTTCTGCCCTGTCATTTTCGTTGTTAAGCGGTCTGTCATCGCCTTTAATTTTTTTCACTGATGAATCTGAATTTAAGAGAACGATTAAAACATCTCCGTATGATTTTGTCTGCTGTAAGTATCTAACATGCCCGACATGGATAATATCAAAGCATCCATTTGTAACAACGACTTTTTTGCCTTGTTTTCTTAAATCCTCTCTTATTTTTATTGCTTCATCAAGAGTCAGTAAAGTCATTTGCTTACATTTACCCCCACCTAAAATGCCTGATATTCGATAACTTTTTGTGCAATTCTGACAGTGTTTAATGCGGCACCGATTAATAAGTTATCGGCAACGCACCAGAGAGTAATTCCGTTATCAAACGCTAAATTCTTTCTTATTCTTCCGACATAGACAGGATTTTTGCCGTCTGCATCACGTGTTGTCGGATATTCGTAATTTTCGGGATTATCTATTACAACTGTACCGAAAGATTTTGAAAGAACTTCTCTGACTTCATCAGGAGTTACTTCTTTTTCAAATTCGATATCAACTGCTTCGGAGTGACCTCTGTAAACTGGAACTCTTACGGCGGTACAGGAAATCTTCATATCCTGAGGAAGATGAAGGATTTTCTTTGTTTCATTAACAACTTTCATTTCTTCTTTTGTGTAACCGTTTTCAACAAAAACATCAATTTGCGGGATTACATTGAAAGAAATCGGCTTTTTAAAACATACGTTTTCAAAATCTTTTCCGTCAAGAGTTGCTTTTGTATTTTCAGTCAACTCGTTTATTGCAGCCAAACCTGCACCGCTTACGGATTGGTATGTTGAAACGATTAGACGTTTCATTTTTGATAACTGTAATAACGGCTTTAAAACTAACATTAACTGTGAAGTTGAGCAGTTAGGATTTGCAATAATTCCTTTGTGATTTTTAATGTCTTCTTCATTTGCACCGACAATTACCAAAGGTACGTCTTTTTCCATCCTGAAAGCACTTGAATTATCAATAATTACACCGCCACGCTTAACTATTTCAGGAGCAAATTTTTGGCTTGTAGAACTTCCTGCAGATGCAAGAACTATGTTTACGCCGTCAAAAACCTCAGGGGTTGCCTCTTGAACAGTATATTCTTTACCCTGAAATTCTAATTTTTTACCCGCACTTTTTGCGCTTGATAAAAATTTTATTTCTTCAAAAGGTATTTTTAATTCGTCAATTACTTTTGTTATTTCTCTGCCGACAACTCCTGTCGCGCCTAAAACTGCTATTACCGGTTTTCTCATTTTTATTTCCTTTTCTATAATATGTTGTCTAATCCGTACACAAATTCATTGTGAGATGCCGCATATTTAACGGCAAGAAGAACCCCCTGCATGTAGCAATCTCTGTCTGTTGAATCGTGTCTTATTTTTAAAGTCTGCCCGTTTGAGCCGAAGATTACTTCCTGTGAAGCCATATATCCCGGCATTCTGACAGAATGTATATGAATATCGGAATACGATTTCCCGCCTCTTGCACCCTGTATTGTCTCTTTTTCGGGAACGTTACCAAGCGTGAAAGTTTCTTTTGCATCTTTCATTAACTGTGCTGTTTTTATTGCAGTACCTGAGGGTGCATCTTTTTTCTGATTATGGTGAAATTCAATTATTTCCGCATTATCAAAATACTTTGCTGCCATTTGTGCAAACTTCATCATCAGAACTGCACCTGTTGAAAAGTTTGGAGCAATAAAACAGGCTGTGTTATTTTTTTGAGATAAACTTTTTAATTCTTCAATTTGCCCGTCTGTTAAGCCCGTTGTTCCTATAACAATTTTGATTTTGTTGTTAAGGCAGGTTTTTGCATTGTTAAAAACAGAATCAGGTTGGGTAAAATCAACCAGCAAATCAATTTTTGCACCTTTTTCTATTGCATCTTCAACAGAAGAATATTCTGCATTATTTATATCAATTTTTGCGGATAAGGTTAACTCGCTGTCGTTTTCAACAGTTGATACGACTTTTTTCCCCATTTTTCCGTTTGCACCGCAAACTGCAACATTAATCATCGGTTCTCTCCGTTTCTTTTATCCTTTTATTATTGCATAAGATATTTTAAAAAAGAATAAATTGTTAATTATGTAAAATTTCTTAAAAAACTAATTTTGTTAACGCAATTTTCATAAAAAAAATGTTTTTATAATCATGTGGGAATTTCTATGCAGAATATTGATATATCAAAAATCAAATCATACTCAGGATTGCAGGGTTTAAACAACAAAAAACCCTTAAATTATAATGCTCCCACAACAAATCCCACAAATAATGAACGTTTAAACAGAGATATGAATCAGATGAGCTTTCTTGGGAGAAGTCAGGTAACACCATCTTTTAAAGGAATTCAGGACAACATTCCTGATGCGGCATTAGATAAGCCGTCAAGTTATAGGTTAGAAACATATGTTCCGCAGAAATTTGAGGAAATATACTATTCTAACGGGGCGAAAGATGCCAGATTTACGGATATAAGCGGTCTAAAAATGAGTCTTGAAGACTTGCTGGATTTACAGGTTGATAATACAACTTTAATGTCTCAGGATCAACATGACAAGTTAAACACTGTTACCGAAGCAATGAAAGACTCCGGTCTCGGAATTAGCAGCGAACATCAGGACAGATTTACCGGAAAAGGGGTAAAAATTGCTGTAATCGGACAGCCATTAAGCCCGCATAACGAATATAGCGGAAAAATTTTAAGTTATGAAAAAATAGGATATGATAATTCAACAAAAGAAGAAAGCGAAGGAACGATGCATGCTGCCCAGACTGTTTCAATGATTAACGGAACAAATTGCGGTGTTGCACCTGACAGTACGATTGCTTATTATGCTGCTGATAACATTACTTACGATAAAGACGATATCGAAAAATATATGTTATCAATAAAACTTGCTATAAAACAAACATCAAACAACGATTATAAGAAATACTTAAAACAGCAGTTAAAATACTTAAAACGCAATAAAAATAATCCGAATACTTTTGTATCAAAGAATGAAAATTATACAAAAGCCATAAGAAAGGTAATTGAAGAAAACAAAAAATTACCTGAAGGTCAAAAAATACCTGTTATATCAATAAGCTGGGCATTTGATGAACTTGCACCTGATTATCCTGAATTAATGGAAACAATTAAAGAAGCAACCGAACAGGGTATATTTGTTATTTCAGGTTCAATGAATAATATGTACGGAATTAATGTTATGAGTGCAGACAGAAATCCGTCAAAAGACGTAAACGATCCTGCAAGTTATCATGAAGGAACTTATGCAAGACTGACAGGTTTTTCTAAAAATGCATCAGACGAGATAAAAGACAATACAATACTTTTACCGACAGAACACAGAACTCTTGCAGATTACAAAACAACTGACGGATATGTATATAACGGAGCATCTGACGGAAGCGGTTTCAATGCGGCATATCTTGCAGGAATGTATGCGTTAATGAAAGAAGCAAATCCTGATACAACACCATTGGAATTTTTGGAAAAAATTCTTGTTACATCGGACGAATGTCATAATAAAGACGGCTCATTTGCGGGAAGATTAATAAATCCGAGAAATTTACTTGATTCGGCAATAAATTCCGCTTACGTTCCGTCACCTGAGTCTCCGTTTAATAACGGTTCAAATCCAACAAGTCCTGACGGAAAAAATACTAACGAAGGAAAAGATTCCGGAAGTTACATCCCATCAGCGGAAGGGGTAAAAATAACTACAGAAGAAAGTGATGAAGCAACAAGAGCGCTTATAGAGAAAT
>JAFRHR010000007.1 GCA_017433195.1 bacterium | reverse complement strand
TGCGCCGTGTGAGTGCAACGAACCCAGCACGTCCCTGTGAACAACTTGATGAAGCGGCTGTTTTCTGAAAGAAAACAAAAGCGAAATGAAAAGTTGTGAACCGCCAATAATCCAAGACACCTTAAACGTACGCAATCAAGAAAATCCTTCCGTCCCAGAGTTTAACAAAAGAGAAGTAAACCATGAAAGTGGTTTATTTTTTTGAACAAATTAAAAAATCGGAGCCTGTGATAACGGTTTGGACATATTGCAATTTCCGCCTTTATGCCATTTATCTACCCATTCTATCCAGTTAAATACAACTTCGCCATTTGCATTTTTTGTTGGTTTTGGGCATAACCATCTGCTGTCGCTGCCGTCTCCGTTTGCCTCTTTTTCTTTTATCTTCAGTTCAAAACGCATATCGGGTTTTCTTGGGCATTCATATTCTAAGGCTTTTATTGCCGTATCGGCGCCGTCTTTTTTCTGGCAAAATCCTGTTGCTGCCGCTAAGTACAACATATTTAAATCGTGCCATTCTTGTTGCGGTATCCCGTTATAGGATACTTCTTTAAAATTATTAACTAATTTTCCTCTCTGAACTTTTTGTAATTTGACTATTTTTTCGCCTTTTTTTGAGCCTATATATTCAACATCAATATTTTCATTACCTATTTTAAGAGTGGTTTTATAAAGGTGATAGTTGTTAGTACCTACCTTTTTTTCATCTCCCTGTACTTTTACACTTTTTTTAAATGCTGTTTTTATATCGTCTTTACCGGTATCTTTATATGTCCAATCGGTCGCGTTTTCTATAGATGCAGGGATAGGTTCATCTATTCCTGTTTCTTTGGAACAGCCTAATGACCAGCGTAGGCAGTTTGAGTGTGCTCCCGGTATTCCTTTAAACGATACCGGCTGTACTAATACATTTCTTGCATCCGTTAAAGGATATGTGCCTCTGTTTTCCGAAACAGGATTTGAAACTATTGTTGCCTGATTTTCTTGTGGTTTTGTATTACTTTTCAAACTTATACTTTGCCAAGATTGAGGAGTAAAATTTACAAAATTAACCATAAAATTCCCGTTCTTTTCAACATTACACATGTATATAAAGTATTTTTGTCAGGAAAATTTGCTATTTTTCGGGAAAATTGATTAATAAATATTAAAAGCCTCGTACAAGTGCGATTTTGTTACCTGCTAAACTCGCAGGTGGGTGGGCGCCTTGAAAGTTCCGTTTCCCGCTGGCGATATAAATATCGACGGGTATACTTCTGCAGTCACTGAGTCATCCCTCCCTTTTATAACAAATGTAGGAACAAAATTAACACCTGTGCGAAGCATTAACATTATGACATATTTTTTTGCACTCTTCAACCCTGCGTAGATTAATCTGTCAGGTTAATTTTTTTGCGGTAGACTAAAGTCTACCCTACTACTGCCGATATTTCTCTACCTTTACAAATCTGACGGAAAGACACCTCACCCGAATTTCTAATGCTCATAAATTCGCATTGAAATTCTGCCCTCTCCTGTTAGTAGAGGGCTGCAATGCAACTCTGTAGAGTTGGTAGACTAAAGTCTACCCTACTACTGGATTGTCACCTCATCCTAACTTTCTGTCTTGACCTGCTCGCGATAAACGGATACGCTTACGCTTTCATCCTCTGCTCGCAGGTCGTTCCTCAAGGAGAAGGAACTATCATGCAAGGTATTTTTGTACTGTTGCTTTGTCGAAGATTTCTATACTGTCTCTTGCGTGGATAAATATCAGGCAGGAAATGAGTTCCTTAAACGACTGAAAATCCTGAAATGCCATTTTTTGTCTTAAATCAGTCATATTGTTTGCCAAAAATTCGGTAATAATAACCTTATCGCTGAATACAAGTTCCGATAAGTATTCAAATGCCTCTTTAGTCTTTACACCCTCAAGATAAATAACATCAGGTGCCTGAAACTCTATAAACCTGAGTGCTTTATCAAGGTTAAAACCGATATTTTCATTGAGTTCGCACTGATTTACTCCAAGTAATTCGTATTTGGCAAGTGACTCAATCGTCATAATATTTTTTGAAGTGTTTGCCAAACTCAAAAGAATTGAATAAATAACGTGGGTTTTACCAATTAAAGGTGATCCGCAGACGAGTATTACACCCGGAGTATTAATTGCATTTTCAATGATTTTTCTCTGCTTTGTATCAGGAATAAGTTTTTCTAAATTGCTTGGCGGTTTATAAATTTTCAGAGAAATTCTCTCACCCATAATTGTCGGGAATGCTGACATACTCGCAATTATAGTAACTTCGTCAACCTTAAAGCATAATTTCCCGAGTTGCGGGACTTCGCAAACCGAAGGATCAAGGCTTGATAAAACTTTTAGTCTTGAAACAAATGCGGAAACCAAAACAGACGGGATAATTCCTTTATTATAAACCTCACCGCCCGATTTAAACGTAACTCCCAATCCGTTATCTAATTGTTCAAAATAAACCTCGTGGATATCCTCAATAATCGCCTGTTTCAAAATAGAACGGATAATTTTATGTATATGCTCTTCGCTCAAATCCTCACTATGAAGTTCTTCACTCCAATCAAAATTTTTGTTTTCGTCGTTTGTATAAATTTTGCCTACTGTCGTATCAGAATAATAATAAGCATCAATTTTCTTAATTATACTTGCCTCTGAAGAAATTACAGGCTCAATTGAACATTCTGCCGTTTCAACAATTTTATCTATCGCAAATAAATCTAAAGGATCTGCCATCGCAACCGTTAAAACGTCTTCAATCTTAAAGAGCGGAATAATTTTATATCGTCTTGCATCAGAAAAATTAATGTATTTTAAACAATTTGTATCGAGTGAATAATCGTCAAGATTAACGTATGGAATATGAAGTTTTGATTCCAAAAACTTTAATAAAGTTTCTTCCGTCAATGTTCCGGAATTAATCAATGCCTGACCGATATTTATGCTCTGAGACGATGCAATTTCCTGTGCCTGTTCCAAAACTTCATAGGCTACAAGTCCGTCACGGACAAGTTCATATTTTAATTTTTCTAAAGTTCTGTTTGTAACAACTTCCATTGAAAACTTCCTAACTAATCTGCTTTGCCGATATATTCCTCAACTTTTTTTACAATTTCATCCAACTCAAAAGGTTTGGTAATATATTCGTCAACACCTGTTTCTTCGCCTATCAGTTTGTCTTCGTCCTGAGACCTTGCAGTTACCATCAATATCGGTATATCTTTATACTTTGCATCAAACTTTAACAAACGGCTTATCTTATATCCGTTAATTTTCGGCATCATAACGTCAAGTATAATCAAATCAGGAACAAGTTCCTTTGCCATCTTTAACCCGTCCTCGCCGTTATATGCGCAGTAGCATGAAAAGCCCGAAACTTCCAGCACAAATTTTAAACTTTCAACGATATCCTGTTCATCATCGACTATAAGAATTTTCTTCATTAGCTTCTCCCTCTACCTTATATGACAGTATTATATCACATTCACCGTAACTCGTCTTGTTTCTTTTTATTATTTCTTCAATTCGTTTTTTGATAAATTCAGCTGACGGTTTGTCTCCGCCTTGTATTAAAGCTGTTAAAACGTATCCGTCATCAGTTTGTTCTATTAACGAATTGTTAAGATAATTGCTGTTCTTAATCTCTTCTTCGTTAGCAAGTCTTTCCAAATTTTCTTTATCCGAATTTATCTTAAAAATCAAAAGTGTTGAATTGTTTGCTCTTGCCTTTTGCAATAACTGTTTCTTTTGAAGATAGAAAGTTCTGACTTCGTTTGCAACAGGGACGGCAAAGTAGAATTTTGAACCTTCATTTATAACACTGTCACACCATATTACACCGTCATGAACTTCCATAAGCTGTTTTGCAATAGATAAGCCCAATCCCGTTCCGCCGACTTCTCTCTGTGTAGAACGTTCTATTTGTGAGAATTTGTCGAAAACGTGAATAAGGTCTTTTTCTTCAATACCTATACCTTTATCTTCAACGCAAACCGTCAGGTATTTACCCTTTAAATCTTTCATTTCGGAGGCAAAACACTCGTTATATGTGATTTCTCCTGCATCAAGAACTTTCGTCGAAATTGTAATATCGCCTTTCGGTGTGAATTTAATTGCGTTTGAAACAAGGTTTGTCAAAACCTGCTCAAGTCTTGATGCATCTGCATAAATTTCAACATCATCACCGCCCGAAACGTATTTTAAATTGATATCCTTATCCTTTGCCATTGCAGACAAACTGTTTATTACATCAGTTATCACAGGCTCAATTGTAGTATGTGCAAATTTGAAATCCATCTGACCTGCTTCAATCTTAGATAAATCAAGCAAGTCGTTGATAATCAGCGACAACCTTTCGGAATTTCTTTTTGCCATATGGACAAAATTTTCCATAGGCTTTGTCATTTCGCCTGCTTTTCCGCTCAGAATGATATCGAGAGAGTTTTTAATCGCCGTAAGCGGTGTTCTTAATTCGTGAGAGACGATTGAAATAAATTCTGATTTAAGTCTTTCAAGTTTTTCAAGTTCTCTGTTATTTTCTTTCAAAGTCTGGTGCAGAATTGCGCTCTGCAGTGGCAAAGTTCCCTGCTGAACAAGTGTCTGAAAACAGGTTTTGTCATCGGTTGTATAAGGTGCTTCCCTGTATATTTCGATAAATCCGAAGAATTCATCGTTTATATAAATCGTGTCAAACAGGCTTGAATATCTTAAAATTGCAAAATCGTATTCCTTAACATTAAATTTAATATTTTTTTCAACCTTTAAATTATCGGGGCTTATGTTTTGATATTCAACTCTGTCGCTTGATTTGTAGTTTAAAACGGTTCTTATTTTTAAGGCTTCCAAAAGTTCGTCAGAAATGTTATAAAGCGAATTTATAATAAGGACGGGTTCATCAGGAGTTCTGAAAATCAAAGTGCAGGAAAGGGCGTTGCTCAATGATTTTTCGATACCTTCATTTATGATGGTTAAAAGTTTATCCTTATCCAAAGTACCTGCTAACTGTGAACTTGTGTTATAAAGTACGTTTAACTGATACAGACTCCTTGCAAGCTCCTGGTTTGAATTAAAAAGTTTTACAATAGAATTTCTGTTCTTTAAACTTGCCTCAATAGATGCGATTAGAATGTCTTTTTTAGCGGGCTTCGTAACAAACAAATCGGCTCTGTTCAAAAACTCTTTGTTTATCGGGTTTTCGCCAAGCAAAAGCATAATTATTACGTGTGCTTTTTTGATTTGTCTGTACAGAGGCTTTAATTCTTCTAATTTTATGTCGCAATCTATGACAACGATATCGGGATTTTCAACCTTTAAAATGTCGTTTATAAGTGTTTCATCGCACGCAGATATAACCTCATAAGATGACAGCATCTTCTGAAGCGAATTTACAGTATTATCATCATTCGACACCAATAATATCTTCGCCATATTACTATTTTAGCAATTATCAAAGATATGACAAGAAAGTAAAGAAATACAACAATAAATATTGATGTAATAATTTATATTTTTATGTCTTTATATTAGAGTTACTTATTTGAAAAATTTCAGTTAAAATTTTAAAAATCAATAATTAAAAATTGTAAAAATTTTTTAATATGGCTGAAACTCTCATGCATGCCGAAAATTTACTCCAAAAATTTATTTTACAAAATTTTACTTTAATATTTAATATGGGGGTTTTATACTTTTATTATAGATAGTTATTTAGTATTTCATAGTTATTGGGAATTGGGGAGTTATGCAGTACAGTTTTGAATTGATTACAGGGCCGATGGGCTGCGGAAAGACAGAAGAGTTATTAAGACGTATCCGCCGCTGCGTTATAGCAAAGAAAAAAATTAAAGTTATTTCACCGGAAATCGATACACGTGCTCATGGTGATTATATAGAGTCAAGAAACGGACTTTGGTATGATGCGATAAAAGTTGCGCATGCCATTCAGATTATGCACATTGTAAAACCTGAAGACGAAGTTATCGCAATTGACGAACTCCAGTTCTTTGATTCAAATATTGTAAAAGTTATAACTGAGTTAATGAAACAGGGCAAGAGAATTATCGGAACAGGTTTGGAACTCGATTTTAAGAGTGAACCGTTTGGTTCTATGCCTGAATTGATGTGTATTGCAACTCACGTTGATAAACTTCATGCAATTTGTATGAAGTGCGGATGCGAGCATGCCACAAGAACTCAGCGTTTAATTGACGGAAAACCTGCTGACAAGAGTTCACCTTTGGTCATGATAGGCGGAGACGAAACTTACGAAGCACGTTGTATTCAGTGCTACGAACTTCCTAATGCAAAACAGGATGAGGAAGTTTCCAAAAAGTTCAAATTACTTCACTTTGAGGCACGTTAATTTCGTCAAAATATAAAATTTTGATTTAAAGTGTTAGTTTTATTTTAAAATTGCACTTAACTTAGTGTGCATTATGTCTTTTTTCGATAAAGCTCGGAAAAGCGATAAATGCTGCATACATAACCAATGCAAATAATAACAAATTAACTGTTTCTATCATATTACACTCCTTGGGATATTTTTTATATTCCACAAATTTTTCAAAAAATAACATGGAGTTTAAAAATTAAATAACATTGTCACCCTGAATTTATTTCAGGGTCTGTCAAACTTTGCCATTTGAGATTTATTTTTATATACAATGTTGGTAAGATGCTGAAACGCGCCTCGTAATAAACGGATATCGCCATGAGTCCTTTTCTGCTCGGCTTGTTCAGCATGACATTTTGTGTAGATTATTATAAACTTCGTATTTTATTTACCCCTACCCCAAATATAGACCATATGGTCTATTTTTTTTGAAAAAAATACACCAAACAACCGATGTCCATAATATTAATATAATGTAAATTCAGTATAGGTAAGTAAAAAAATAGATTGGGAGAGGTAGGCTTTGGAAGTAACAAGTCTAAATATGGCTTTAAGACGTATAAACATGATTGAACAACAGTTCCAATCTCTGATGAACAACACTCAAACACAGAGTGTTGACGGTGATTTTCAGCAAATTCTCAACAAAAAAATTGAATGTCAGAAAAATGCAGACAATAAAGTTTCAAAGACTGAAATAAACGAGCTTATTACCAAGTATTCAAACAAAAACGGGCTCGATGAGAACTTTGTTAAAGCCGTCATAAATCAGGAATCAGGTTTTAATCCAAATGCAAAATCTCACTGCGGAGCTATGGGTTTAATGCAGTTAATGCCTGCAACAGCAGAAAGTTTGGGTGTTACCGATGCATACAACGCAGAGCAAAATATTGACGGCGGTACAAAATACCTTAAAGGTTTGCTCGACAGATACGGAAACAACAAAGAACTTGCGCTTGCAGCATACAATGCAGGTCCGAACGCCGTCAAAAAATACGGCGGTATTCCTCCGTATGCTGAAACTCAGAATTACGTAAAAAAAGTTTTGAGTAATTATGACAATTACAAAGGAGTAAATTAATGATACTCAGAGGTTTGGAAGCCGCTTCTAACGGCATGTTAGCTTTAATAGATATGAATGATAACCTTGCAAATAATATTGCAAACGTTAATACAACAGGCTACAAAAAAAGTTGTCTGACTTTTAAAGATATCATAGAAGCTGATGTTTACAACAGAAAAGGTAACTTAGTTGAAGGTGAAAACAAATATATCGGTCAGGTAAGTTTGGGAAGCGAAACTCTGCAGTTAACACATGACTTTTCTCAGGGTTGTCTGAATCAGACAGATGCTCCTTTGGATTTGGCAATTGAGGGGGACGGTTTCTTCAAAGTTCAGGATGCTGACGGAAAAATTTCTTACACAAGAAACGGTTCTTTTACGGAAGACAGCCGAGGATTCTTAATTACCAAAGAGGGTGATTATGTTCTTGATACGGAAAACAGAAGAATAAATCTCGCACCCGAAGAATTTGTCCTGAGATCTGACAGAAAAATTGTTGTCGGTGAGGACGGGACAATAGAACTTAATTCAGGCGGTGCAAGATTTGATATGCAGAAAATCGGAATATTTGATTTTTCAAATAAGGACGATTTATTCGAAATCGGAAATGCAAGATTTATTCCTAAGACACCGGCAATAAATCCTGAACTGCGTTCCGAAAAATACAGTATTCAGCAGGGTTACATTGAATTATCAAACACAAACATAATTAAAGAAATGATTAATTCAATAAATACCACAAGAAATTACGAAAGTTTGGGTAAATACGTAAAAGAAAACAGTTCGCTTTTATCAACCGCAATAACTTTAGGAAGAATAAGACAATAATAAATAATTAATATAAGGTGAGGAGAAATAAATGTTAAGATCATTAACAACAGCAGCAACAGGCATGATAGCACAACAGAATTATCTTGATGTTATCGCTAACAATGTTGCTAACGTTAACACAACAGGTTTTAAACATTCAAGAGTCGAATTTCAGGACTTGTTATCTCAGGCTGCAAGAACTCCGGGTGCTATGATGAATCAGGGAACTTATCAGCCTGTAGGTATTGAAATCGGACTTGGTGTAAGAACTGCCGCAACAACAAGAGTTTTTAGCCAGGGTGTTGCTATTTCCACAGGCAGAGATTTAGATATTGAAATTGAGGGAGAAGGTTTCTTGCAGGTTATGAAGGAAGACGGTACGCTTGCTTATACAAGAGACGGCTGCTTACAGATTGATGCACTCGGGCAGTTATGTACAAATGACGGTCTGTTAATTCAGCCTGCAATTTCTATTCCGAGAGATGCCAGAGAAATAAACATCACTCAGGACGGTAATATTTCAGTCAGTGTTGCAGGACAAACAGAACAAACAATTGTAGGTTCACTGCAATTAGTAAAATTCCAGAACCCGTCAGGTTTGTTGTCTATCGGACACAACTTATATCTTGAAACTCCTGCTTCAGGAAACCCGATTCAGGATACTCCGGGACAAAACGGTTTGGGTTTGATTCAGCAGGGTATGCTCGAAGGTTCTAACGTTCAAATCGTTGATGAGCTTATAGGTTTGATTAAGGCTGAAAGAGCCTTCGAATCTAACTCAAAAATCATCAGAAGTTCAAGTGATATTTTACAGGTTACTAACAATTTAACATAGTTAAAGGATAGTTGAGTTGAAAAAGATAATTAGAATAATAACTTTAATAATTTTAACCTTAACGGCACAACAGTGTTTTGCCCAAAACTTGTCTGCCGAAACGGCTAAAAGTGAAATTGAACGGGTTATTATTTCTAATTTGCCTGAAAATATCAAAAACGATGCAAAAATAAATATAAGAGGGCTAAGATTTACTGATTTGACTCTGCCTGACGGACAAATTACTTATGTTCAGGTAAAAGAACATGACGAAAGATTTTTCCCGAGAACAATCAAAAAAATAAATATCTGCGTTGACGGAAGAATAATGCAGGTTGTAAACGTTCCCATAGAAATCGAAGTTTACAAAGACGTTCTTGTTGCATCAGAACCGATAACAAGAGATCAGGTGCTTTCAAAAGAAAATACAACGACAAAGTCAGTAAACGTTGCAGACAGATTAGAATTCTTCTTAACATCTGACATTCTTAAAAAAGACCCAACATCTAAAAAAATGTTCAGAGAAGGAGAAATGATTGATAAAAGATTCGTAAAAGTAAAACCGGATGTGGTTTTAAATTCCGAAGTCAGAGTGTTCTTTGTTTCAAATGATGCCGTTATGATTACAATTGATGCAACTGCAATGTCAGACGGACTTTTGGGAGAATACATAAAAGTTTCAAACAAAAAATATAACAAAACTTATACAGGTAAAGTTATAGGTGAAAACAGAGTATTAGTACAAATTTAAGGATATAAAAATGTTAAAGAAAAGTTTAATACTGTTAGGAATTACAATAGGTTTAATAGGAGGTTCTGCCGCTTATTCGGAATCTTTATTTACACTCGGCGCAACACAAAGTTATGCAGGTGTTCCAAAATCCTTATACAGCGGTGTTCAGGCTAAACAAATCGGAGATTTAATTTCTATCGTTATGACGGAAACAATCAGTTTAAGCGATAATCTCGCATATTCATCAACTAAAGAATCTGCAACAACAGATAACTTTACTTCATTCCTAAAAAACTGGTTCGGTTTTCCAAATAAATACGCTTCTAACGGCTACGGCGGAAGCAATGAAGTTACAAATTCCGCTGCAAATACAAGAAGCATGGCTTTCAAAGATACGGTTGCCGTTCAGGTTGTTCAACAGCTTGCAAACGGAAATTTATCCGTTCAGGGTAAGAAAACCATAGTAAACGGTAATGAAAGAGTTGATCTGATAGTTACAGGGTTGGTAGATCCCCGCTGGATTAACGATGCGGGACAGGTTTATTCCTACAATGTAGCAAATCTTCAGTTCGCAGTTAACGGCAGAGGAACAATTTCAAGAGGTCAAAACGAAGGTATATTTAACAGATTTATCAAATATCTGTTCTAATAAATTCATAAAAATTAAAGGGAAGGGGAAAAAATTGATAAACGCTAAAAAAATAATAACAGTTGCATTACTGATAAGTTTTATGGGATTGCTTCCCGCAGATGCAATTGAAACAAAAGTAAGAATAATGGATATTGCACACATAAGCGGAGTCAGAGAAAACCAGGTTGTAGGCTATGGTATCGTTGCAGGTCTTCCGGGAACGGGTGATAACTCAAGATCAACACAGATAACAAACAAAATGTTACTGAGAAATTTGGGTACCGTAATCGAACAGGAAAACTACATTCAAAAAGGTGACTCTGCTGCCGTTATCGTAACTGCAACAATTCCTCCTTTTGCAAAAAACGGTGACAAAATCGATTGTACCGTATCAACTATTGCAGATGGTAAGAGTTTGGAAGGTGGTGTTTTAATTCAGACAATCCTTAAAGCCCCAAACGGCGAAGCCGTTGCAGTTGCTCAGGGCCCTGTATCTGTTGGCGGTATAAACAAAGCAGCAGGCGGTTCTTCTGCAAGAACTGCAATTACCACAACAGGCAGAATCCCCGGTGGTGCAATTGTTGAAAGAGATATTTATACAGAAATAGGTGATGAAAATTCAATTACTCTTTGTATAGATAAATCAGATTATACAATGGTTTCAAGAATTGCAAGAACAATTAACAACAGTGTTGCACCTGCTTCTGCAATTGACGGAAGTTCAGTAAAAGTTATGA
The DNA here is from genome assembly GCA_017433195.1 of bacterium. Classification (GTDB taxonomy): domain Bacteria; phylum Cyanobacteriota; class Vampirovibrionia; order Gastranaerophilales; family Gastranaerophilaceae; genus RGIG2479. The sequence continues at coordinate 21,874 of JAFRHR010000007.1, read as the reverse complement.
TTCCTGCAAAATTCTTAAACGACAGAGTAACTTTTTTGTCAGTGCTTGAAAACTTAGAAGTTTCTCCGACACTTGAAAGAGCAAAAGTCGTTGTAAACGAAAGAACAGGAACTGTAGTAATCGGTGCTGATGTAAAATTACTTCCTGCAGCCGTTGCTCACGGAAATATAACAGTTACGGTTTCAACTTCAAATGATGTTTCTCAGCCCAACCCGTTTTCACAAGGGGCTACACTTGGCTTTGAAAACAGTGATATAGAAATTAACAAGACTCCGGCAAGTTTGATAAATATGCCGGCAAACAGCAACCTTAACGATTTGGTCAGAGCATTGAATTCAATAGGTGTTGCTCCTGTTGATTTAATCTCAATACTTCAGGCTCTTAAAAAATCAGGAAGTTTACAGGCAGATTTAATTATTATTTAAAGATAGGGATAAAAATGAACGACATTTCAATGATGAATTACGATGAAATCAGGTCACACGCACTTAACTCAAAAGTTATTAACTCTGAACAACAGGTTTTCAACAAAATAAAAGGTGCGAAAAGCCAAAAAGAACAACTCAAAAAGGTTGCAGAAGAATTTGAATCCGTTTTTGTTACCAAAATACTTGGCACAATGGACAAAATGGTTGACAAAGAAGGCGGATTATTTGATGGTGACGGGAAATATACAGAAACATTCAAATCATTTATGTTTCAGGAATTAGGGCGTGAATTTGCAAGCAATCCGAGGACAACTTTCGGCATGGCAAAACAAATTTATCAGCAAATGGAAAAATTATTACCAAAAGAAAGTTAATCGTCGTATAATTAGGGGAAAGAGGAAAAAATATGTTATCAGCAATAGGACAAACAAGTGCATTACAAAATCTAACAGCTTTAAGAGCTTTCAGAAGTGCTGAACCAAAAAAAGAAGATAATTTTGAACAGAGTATTCCTGAAAGCAGAGAAGAAGTTAATACCGAAGAAGCTAATAATTTACTCAGCAAAATTGATGTAAAAGAACTTAGGGAATGTGCTACAAAAGTCGGCGAATACAATATATCCGATGAAGATATAAAATACGGCTTAATGTACGGAAGAAGTGTTATTGCGGCATATGATGCCTAACCGGAGGGAAAATGGATACAGAAGTACTTACACAAATAGCAAACCTTATAGATGAAGAACTTGTGAATTATGAAAAACTCAGAGATCTGTATATAGATAAGAAAAAAGTTTTAATCGCTGCAAAACCGGAAGAACTTGCTCCGATAGACGAAAAAATCATGGAAGTCTACGGAACAATTATGAATTTGGATAAAAAAAGAACAAAAATTGCAGAAAGTTTAAACCTTGAAGAAGTTAATATGACTAACCTAATTGCGCTTGTAGACGGGGTTAGCGACGAATTAAAGGAAAAATTCCAGAATCAAAAGGTTAAGATTAATGAAGTTTCTAACGAATTAATGTTATTAAATCAAAGAAATGTGGAATTAATAAGGCATGGGCTAATTATTTCAGATAGGATGCTGAATACAATAGTGAATGCGTTCACGCCCCAAGCTAGTTTATATGACGGATCTGGAAAAAACAAGGAAAACGAGTCGACAAATATAAGCACAGTGGTAAAAGATGCATAAAAAGGAGTATTTATGAGTTTATCTTCAGCACTAAACATTACAGCAAGAGCAATGACCGTAAATCAATACGCAATGAATATCGTATCTAATAACATTGCGAATATGAATACTGAGGGTTACTCAAAACAACGTGTTAACTTAAGTACTGTAACAAACAAAATTTCAATAGGTGAAAGTGTTGAAAGACAAATTAAAGCTGACAACGGAGTTCAGCTTGCAAGTGTTACGAGATATAATAATCAGTTCCTTAAAGATTATTACCGTTCTCAAAATTCTTATGCCGGATATTTAAACCAAAGTGCTGATTTGGCATCTCAGCTTGACTCCATTATGAACGAATTATCCGGTAACGGTCTTGATTCAAAAATAAATGCTTTTTATGAAGCTCTTAATAATTTAAACGAATATCCTGCAGATTCAACTGCAAGAGTTAATTTCATTGAAACTGCAAAATCTTTGGTTGCTAAATTTGCTTCTCTTTCAGAAGAATTAAATGCAACTTCAGGTAACGCTATGGGTGACGGAACAAGAGGTTCTATGGAAAAATCCATGTGCTATGTTGCAATAAATGATTTAAATGCAAAACTTCAGGAACTGGCTGAAGTAAACGCAACTCTTAAAAGAGTACAGACAGGTTCTTTAGGAGCAAACAACCTTTTGGATACAAGAGATAAAATCCTTAACGATTTATCAGAATTTTATGATTTTACTGTTGAAGAAAACAAAAACGGAACAGTTAGCCTTTCTTTAGGTACAATGACTCTTGTTGAAGGAGAAAATGTTGTCGGAACTTTGGAAATGGTTACAGCTGAAGAATTTTACGGCAGTAAAGAAGATATTCCTGAAGGAGCAGATAAAGCAATAATAAATGTTGTTAAAGAAGACGGCACTAAATATAAAAATATAAATGAACAGATGACAAGCGGTAAATTAGGTGCTTTGGTTCAATCAGACAAAGCAGAGAACGGAAAATTAACTGCATCAAAAGTTATTGAACAGTTAGACATCCTTGCAAATTCAATTGGTAACGTATTTAATGAATTGCAGACAAGAGAAGGTGCATACTGTTTAAATAATACCTGGAGCGAACTTGAAGCCTCCACAACACCTTTATTTGTTGGTGGTTTTACCGAAACATTGGAAGACGGAACAACCATTACAACCTTTAAAGCAGCTGATATCAGAATTAATTCCGATATAGAAAATAAACCATATTTAATTGCCGCTGCTTATTTTGATGATCCGTCCATGGTTGATAAATACGCAATAGGTAATTCAGATAACGTTGTTGCTATGCTTCAGACAAGAAGCGAGAAAAACAACCCCGGATTAGACGGACAAACTTTTGAAGAATTTTATACAGCTCTTGTTGGTAAAGTTGCCGTACAAACAAGTACAGGCGATGCTTCTGCAGAAGCGCAACAAGAGGTTTGCAATTCTATTCAGAGTCAGATCACTGCCGAAACAAGCGTTGATTTAAACGAAGAATTAACGGATTTAATAAAGTATCAAACAGCATTTGCCGCCGCTGCAAGAGTATTCAATGTATGTAATAACTGCTTTGAAGTACTCGTATCATTAGGATCATAAGGAGTATTAAAAATGGTAGAAAGACTTACTTCAACTTCAACAAACGAAACTCTTTTAAAATACACAAATAATAATTTATTTAAGTTTAATGACTTAACTATCAAGTTGGCATCAGGAAATAAATACAATACAATTTCCGAGAATCCTACGGCATCTGTTAATATCTTGAATACCAACAGACAAATTAATCAGATAGGTGTTTTTAAAGGAAATATTTCTCTCGCAAATTCATCTTTGGGTAATCAGGACAGTATTTTATCACTTGCCGAAAAATATGCCCAACGTGCCAGAGATTTAGGTATGCAGGCAGCTACAGGTACTTATGATACTTCTGCCCTTGAAGGTATAAAAGCTGATATTGATGAATTAATAAATACTATTGTAGATATAGGTAATAACCAGTATAACGGAAATTATACTTTTGCAGGTTCAAGAGTCAAAACAGTTCCTTATACTGTTGAAAAAGACGAAGAAGGAAATATAACCGTAAACTATAACGGAAGTAAAGCTACTGATAATTATCAGAAGAAAACAGAAATTGCTGACGGAGTTTTTGAAACAATTAACGTAACAGGAGACCAGGTTTTCGGTTACTATGAAAAAGTTCAGTCAACTAATGCCCAAGGCGGTAAACTGTTTAAAGATGCATCTGACAGAGAAGTAGTTTATGACGAAGCACAGGATAAGTATTTCTATACTTCTGACGGTTCTGAATATACAGGTAAAGTAAAAGATTTAAAGAAAGAATATAATCAGGCAGAAGATGCATCAGGCAACAAACAATTTGAAGCCGCTGATGGCGCGTATGTCTATTATGACGGTTCAAATTATTTCTATGAAAACGGAGATGCTTATACAGGTGACGTATCAGAATTAAATAAAGTTTATGAATATAAATCTTCAGGTACATTCGGTGCTATATGCGAATTAAGTGCAGACCTCGGCAGAGCAATAAAAGCTATGAAGAGCGGAAATTCTGATGCAAAAGAAGCTGCAGAACAAGGAATAAGATCTTCATTAGATAAATTCTCAGCCGGTATTAATAACATAAGTACAGTTCAGACAAAATTCGGCGGTATTGCTAACAGACTTGAAATGACAAACAATACTCTCGAAAATAATGAATTGCAGTTAACAGAATATCTTTCAGGTATAAAAGATTTGGATTTCACATCTGCAATAACGGATTGGATGAATGCTCAGTATGCTTATGAAGCAAGTTTGAAAGCTATGTCACAATCAATGAACACTTCATTACTGAATTATATGTAAAATTTTAATATTGAAAATACGAAATACTTACCATAATTGAGGCAAATGCCTCTTTTTTTTGTTCTTATACCCGAAATTAAAAGAATTTCTTGCATTTTTTTGAAAAAAGCATTAGAATAACAACATGGCGAAAGCCATGTAAAACCCAAAGTTAGGAGAAAAGAAGAAGATGTTCCAAGATGAGAAGCTGATTTGCGAGGATTGTGGTGCAGAATTTACTTTCACCGTTGGTGAACAGGAATTTTATGCTGAAAAAGGCCTTGTAAATAAGCCAAAAAGATGTTCTGAATGCAGAAAACTGCGCAGACAAAAAGTGAGAAGAAAAATGTTTGATGCTACGTGTGCTTTATGTGGCGCACAAACCAAAGTACCGTTTAAACCTATTCAGGGTCGTGCCGTACTTTGCAGGGAATGTTTTATGAAAAATACCAACATTGAAGAAGGTAAACAAGAACAAACTGAAGAATAAAGATAATCAAATATTACTCAACAAAAAGGGCGGTTCTCCCGCCCTTTTTTGTTATACAAAACATAAAAATAAAATGTGCTAACATGAAAATGAACACGATGAACCGGATGAGAAGCCTCCACCCGAAAAACCGGCAGAAAAACTTCCCCCCGATGATGATACAGATGACGAACCTGAAGAAAAATCTCCGCTATAAGCAATTGAACCTGTTGTTTCAGCAGTATCAGGTGCTTCCGCAAACAATGACGGATCAATCTTTAACGGCACAAATGCTGATATAGCACAAACATCACCTTCTTTTGCGGAAAGCAAAGACGGTAATTCATTCGATGCTAAAGAGCCTGTTGTTTCTTCGGAATCAGATACGCCAAGCAAACTGTTAGCAGCTTCAGCAGAATAATCTGATTTGTGGTTGTAATGGGAAGTAAACCCAAGTGCCATATAGTATCCTCATATCGTGTACATATATTTAAAGTAAAAATTTTTAACTCAATTTCAACAAGTAAAAATTATGTTACAAAATTTAATAATTTAAATTCTGCTATATGACAAAATACTTATATAATCTTATCTTGAAGGTTTATAGATCGTTTTTCCCATATTAACATACTGTTGTAATACGGCTTCGCCTGATTCAGGAATAATATTTCCGTAAACAGTTATGCCTCTTTTCTTAAATTCTCTTAACCAGCATGGTTTAAAACCTTCATCAAAACCTGTGATTTTTTCAACGGTTTTTGACGGAACACTGTAATAAACGGTTTTTATTCCTGACCACATAAGTGCGCCGACACACATAATACAAGGTTCTGCGTTTACATAAATACTTAAATTATAAGGTGCCAAATCATATGTTCCGAGTTTCTTCTGTGCGGCTCTTATTGCGTTAACTTCTGCGTGATAGCAACTGCAATTGTCCTTTACAACGCTGTTTGATTCGCCGGCAATAATATTTCCCTCACTGTCAATTACCGCTGCATAAAAAGGTCCGCTTCCGGTTTTCATATTTTGTGCTGTTTTTTCATGAACCTTCTTCAAAATTTCTATTGCGTGTCTGTACTGGGTTTCAGTCATGGATGAATTTGCAACAATTCCCATTTTGTTTAATTCCCAAATATTATAAGTTTGTTCAGCCGCAACCGAGTACAAACCGCCTAAAATCATAACTAAAAATAAAGCAAAAATCTTTTTCATCATTAACTCCTTATATTACTTTTTTATTGTAACAAAAAAGACGGTTTAAAATAAAATTTAAACCGTCTTTGAAATATATATTTACAAAATCTGTTATTCTTTTGCTGAAACGCCTGATTTTGCAATAATTTCTGCTTCAATGTTAGCAGGAACTTGCTCATAGCATTTGAATTCCATTGAGAAAGTACCTCTACCTTGAGTTTTTGAACGTATATCAGTTGCGTAACCGAACATTTCTGCCAAAGGTACAATTGCGTTAATTTTCTGAATACCTGTACCTTCTATCGGTTCCATACCTTCAACACGTCCTCTTCTTGAAGAAATATCTCCGATGATATCACCTGTATTGTCTTCAGGAACTTCGATTTCAACCTTCATCATAGGTTCAAGTAAGCAAGGTTTAGCTTTTCTGATACCTTCTTTCATAGCCATAGAACCTGCGATCTTGAATGCCATTTCTGAAGAGTCGACTTCGTGGTAAGTACCATCATACAATGTAACTTTTACGTCGATAACAGGGAATCCTGCAAGAATACCGCCTTCAAGAGCTTCTTCCATACCTTTTCTTGCCGGTTCGATGTATTCTTTCGGAATAGCACCACCGACAATCTTGTTATCAAATACAAATCCTGCATTGTAGTCAGCCGGTTCGATTTTAACTTTAACGTGTCCGTATTGACCACGACCACCTGATTGTCTGATGAACTTAGATTCCTGATCAGCAGTTCCTCTGATAGTTTCACGATATGCAACCTGCGGTTTACCAACGTTTGCATCAACGTGGAATTCTCTCAAAAGACGGTCAACAATAATATCTAAGTGAAGTTCACCCATACCTGATATGATTGTTTGTCCTGTTTCTGTATCAGATTTAACTCTGAATGACGGATCTTCTTCAGCAAGTTTCTGAAGAGCGATACCCATCTTATCCTGATCGGCTTTTGTCTTAGGTTCGATAGCAACTGAGATAACCGGATCAGGGAAGTTCATTTTTTCTAATATGATAGGTGCTTTTTCATCGCACAATGTTTCACCTGTTGTTGTATCTTTTAAACCAACTGCAGCACAGATATCACCTGCACAAACTTCGTCTTCTTCAATACGCTGGTCAGCATACATTTGAACAAGACGTGAAATTCTTTCTTTCTTTCCGTTTGTTGAGTTGATTACATAAGAACCTGCAGTTAATTTACCTGAGTATATTCTTAAGAATGTTAAACGACCTACGAACGGGTCTGTCATAATCTTAAATGCCAATGCTGCGAAAGGTTCATCATCTGATGAGTGTCTTTCAACAATTGTTCCGTCTTCCAATTCACCTTTGATAGCAGGTACATCTATCGGAGACGGCATATAATCAACAACTGCATCTAATAATAACTGGATACCTTTGTTCTTGAATGCTGTACCGCAGCATACAGGAACGATTTTTACGTCACAAACGCCTTTTCTGATGGCTTTCTTGATTTCAGGAACAGAAATTTCTTCCCCTTCCAAATACTTCATCATTAATTCATCATCAAATTCAACTGCTGCTTCAACGAGTTTTTCTCTGTATTCTTTTGCTTTTTCAAGCATATCAGCAGGAACGTCTGTGATTTCTATATCTTTACCCAAATCGTCTTTGTAGATATATGCTTTCATTTCGAGAAGGTCAACAATACCTTTCATCTGATCTTCAGCACCTATAGGCAACTGAATCGGGTGAGCGTTTGCTCCTAATCTGTTTCTAACCTGATCAACTACTCTGTAGAAGTTAGCACCTGTTCTGTCCATCTTGTTAACAAATACCATACGAGGTACGGAATATCTGTTAGCTTGACGCCAAACTGTTTCAGACTGTGACTGAACGCCGCCTACTGCACAAAATACAGCAACAACGCCGTCTAAAACTCTCAAAGAACGTTCAACTTCGATTGTGAAGTCAACGTGTCCCGGGGTGTCTATGATGTTAATCTGGTGATTTTTCCAAGTTGAAGTAACTGCTGCTGATTGAATTGTAATACCTCTTTCTCTTTCCTGATCCATGAAGTCGGTAACAGCGGCACCATCGTGTACTTCACCTAATTTGTGTGTTTTTCCTGTGTAAAAGAGAATTCTTTCGGTAGTTGTGGTTTTACCTGCATCGATGTGAGCAGCAATACCGATATTTCTGATTCTCTCTAAGGGTGTCTTTCTTGCCATTTCTCTTTTCCTTTTCTATTTATAATATTTATAACTAATTCTCAATTTTCATTTTAACACAAAAAAATTTTATACAAATTTTCATGTTAAATAAAAAAAATCAGCATAAAAATTGCAAATTAAAATAATCTGTTAAAGCAAAAAACTTTTAAATTTATTCCTATTTATCTCTGTTCTGATGCAGTATCCATTTGCAGTGAGATTCATAGTCTTCTTTAAGAGTTTCGTCTATTTTATCGCCTAATTCATTCAGGCCTTCTGCGCTTGATAACATTTTCCGGAATTTTTTATTTGCGACATCAAGACTTTCAATATAATCCGGAGCTGCTTTAGTTTTGTCTATAGTAAGCTGATGACCTTTTCCTGTTTCAAGTTTTAGTGAGAAATAATCAACAGGAGTGCGGCCATTTATAAATTTGCCTAATCTTTCAAAAATTACTCCTGTAACGGTTGCATTCATTTTGCTCAAATCACGGAACTGAATGGGTTTTTCAACTCTTTCCGTAGTTGTTTCCGTTTGTGGCTTTTTGCCCTGTAAGAAATTGAGCAGACGTTTTAAAGGTTTTTCTTTTATTTCAACCTCACGGGTTTGAGTTACAAGGTCCATACCCTCACAAACAGGTATATCAAGTCTGTCAAGATATTTGTTATAGCTTTTCACTGCATTTCTTCCGCATTCTTTTATCTGCGGTTCGTATTTATCCTTTAAATCAGTTGCATCAAATCTTCTTCTGCGGAAATTATCTATAGCGTTCATATATTCGTTATAAGCTTCTTTGCTTTCTGCACGTTTTTGCTGAGCGACTTCATGTAATAACTCTTGTGTAGTCATATTTTGTCTGCTGTCGCAATATTCCGGCAAAAAGTAGCCAAAATTAGTATTTTGTTTTGTATAATTTGAACAATCAATTCTCATAAGTCTAAATATCCTATTTCACGTTACGGGTATTTTAAAACCCGTAAAAAAAATTTTTTGCTATCTATAGTTTGTGAATTGCAGAGGATAGTCGTATTTATCCGAATTATTTCTTATGAGTTTAATTACTTCCTGCAAGTCGTCTTTGCTCTTGCCTGAAACTCTTACCTGTTCACCTTGGATTGATGCCTGAACTTTGAGCTTTGAATCTTTTATATCGGATACAACTTTTTTTGCCAAATCCTGAGTCAGACCTTTTTTTAATTTATAAATCTGTCTTACATTTCCGCCCAAAGCGTTTTCAATAGGCTGAGCGTCTAAAATTTTTATATCCAATCCTCTTTTTACAAGTTTGCTCTGTAAAATATCGAGGATATTTTTCAGTTTCATTTCATCATTTGTTGTAACTGTAATTTGTTTATCTTCTTCAAGTTCAACCGTTGAATTTGAGTTCTTCAAATCAAATCTTGAAGACAAGTCTCTTTTCACCTGATCTATTGCGTTAACAAGTTCCTGTTTGTCGTATTCGGAAACGATATCAAAACTGCAATCTTTAGCCATATTTAACTCCTTATATTTTAAACCCCAAACAAACAATACCATGCAGTAAAAATTTAATCAATGAATTGGATGAATTATTTGATAATTAGAAAAGTTTAATGTATAATTGAAGGGCATCTTATCAAGTAAAAGGAAGAGAGTGAATATGATTACATTAGAAAAAAATGAGGGAAGCATAACACAGATTATCGGCCCTGTTATTGACGTAGAATTTAATCAGGGTGAATTACCCGAAATTTATACGGCTCTTAAAATCGTTTGTGACAACGGAACGGAAGTTATTGCGGAAGTTCAGCAAATGTTAGGTTCTAACAGAGTAAGAACGGTTGCAATGTCTTCTACAGACGGTTTAAAAAGAGGTATGAAAGTTATAAATACAGGCGAACCTATTAAAATCCCCGTAGGTAAAGCAATCCTCGGAAGAATTTTAAACGTTATCGGTCAGCCTGTTGATGAATTAGGCGAAGTTGAAACAAACGAATACTTACCGATTCACAGAGAATCACCGAAATTGGTTGATCAAAATACCGAGGTTGAAATTCTTGAAACAGGTATTAAAGCAATCGACTTATTACAACCTTATCAAAAGGGCGGAAAAATCGGTTTGTTCGGTGGTGCAGGTGTTGGTAAAACAGTTTTGATTATGGAATTAATTCACAACATCGCAATGGAACACTCAGGTGTATCAGTATTTGGCGGTGTCGGTGAAAGAACACGTGAAGGAAATGACCTCTGGAACGAAATGAAAGAGTCAAACGTTATCGATAAAGTTGCCCTTATTTACGGTCAGATGAACGAACCGCCGGGGGCAAGAATGAGAGTCGGCTTGTCAGCACTTACTGCTGCCGAATATTTCAGAGATTTCTCAAAACAAGATGTATTGTTATTTGTTGATAACATCTTCAGATTTACTCAGGCAGGTTCAGAAGTATCAGCACTTCTTGGACGTATGCCGTCAGCCGTAGGTTATCAGCCGACATTGGCTACCGAAATGGGTGAGTTACAGGAAAGAATTACATCTACAAAAGACGGTTCTATCACATCAGTTCAGGCAATTTACGTTCCTGCCGATGACTTGACAGACCCTGCTCCTGCAACAACCTTCTCTCACTTAGATGCATCAACCGTATTATCAAGACAGATAGCATCTTTGGGTATCTATCCTGCAGTTGATCCTCTGGCATCAACTTCAAGAGCGTTAGATCCGCATATTATCGGAGAAGAACACTACGAAACAACAAGAAAAGTTCTTGAAATACTTCAAAAATACAAAGAATTACAGGATATTATCGCAATTCTCGGTATGGATGAATTGTCTGAAGAAGATAAAGAAACGGTTAACAGAGCAAGAAAAATTCAGAGATTTTTATCTCAGCCGTTCTTTGTTGCCGAACAATTCTCCGGTATTGACGGAAAATACGTTAAACTTGAAGACACCATAAAAGGCTTTAAGGAAATTATCGAAGGTAAACACGATAACTTACCTGAACAGGCTTTCTATATGGTAGGTACAATTGAAGAAGCAATAGCTAAGGCAAAAACACTTCAGGAAAACTAATCTGAGAGGTAATAATGCATTTAAAAATAATAACTCACGAAAAAATAGTTTTTGATAATGAAGTTGATGAAATCTATACAAGAGGACTTGACGGAGAATTTGGTATCTTGAAAAGCCACGAACCCGTAACATGTCCTTTGGGAATAGGTGTTACAAGGGTTAGCACAGGCGGAAAAACCGAACAGTTTACAACAATGGGCGGAATTTTTCAGTTCAAAGATGAAAATGCAGTTATCCTGACGGATTCTGCTGAAAATTCTAATGATATAGATGTTGAGAGAGCTAAACTTGCAAAACAAAGAGCAGAGTTAAGACTTGCAGAGAAGAAAGCCGAAACCGATATCAAGCGTGCAGAGGCTGCTTTAGCAAGAGCCTTGGCAAGATTAAAAGTTGCCATCAAGGAATAGCGGATTTACGGACACTCTGCCGAGGAAAAGGTGACTAAATGTCACGTTTTCTGAGAGGTATATTCCGGATAGCGAGGTTTGAAGTTGCGGCAGTGATAACGAAGCAACGGCAAAACCGAGCGTGGAGTAAATCCAAGATAGCAAAACAATTAAGTATCTTTTTTTGAAAGGTATGAATTAAGAAGTGTGAAGCTATAATCTAAGAACATGTTAAGCCAAAGCATCAAGGTTAACTGAAACGTTGTCGAGTTCTTTTCTTGGCTGCTTCTTTTCCATGTCTTCCATTACTGCAAGTTTATCCTGTCTTGATATCTGCAACGGGATGATAGTATCATTTAGAAGTGCAGGGTCTCTTTTTATAACAGGGATAAAGAAACTGTCGCCTATTTTTCTTCTTTTGCCAAAATACTTAAAGCCCCATTTTTGGTTATAAACTTGGTGTACATTTGATTTGTTTTCCGGAATTTCGGATTCGACAAATACATCGTCAAAGTTATCACGTTCGCTTGTAACAAAAAGTTCTCTGCATAAGGCTTTTCCTGTTCCGAATAAATCTTCGCCGCCTTTTGATGACCATGTAGCAAGCCAATCTAATTCTGTTTCATTAAGTTTTGAGCCTTTTCTTGATGAATAATGTACATTGTCATCAAAATCAGGATTTCTCTTTGGAATTCCGCTTGTCATAATTCCGCAGGACTTATCTCCGTCAAAAGCTAAAAATACGTGTGTTTTATCAAAATCAGGATTACCTTCTTTTTTCTGTTCGCAAATTGCTATTGCATCTTCAAAAGCATAATCCATAATCTCTTTTTTTGTTTTTGCATCTTCTTTTGCTGCACAAGAATCAGACATTTCAAAAGTGTCCGCATATCTGTTTAAATATGGCAAATCTCTCGGCTCAAGTTCATATATTGTAATCGGCTTTGTTTCGCCGTTTGCGTTTTTACAATCGTACTGAGCACGTCTCAGCGCCGTAAAATTCGGGTTAAAATTCGGGGTAAAACCTAATGAATTCATAATAAATCCTCAAACTAAACTTTCTTAACACTATTAGAAAACCGATGGCAATTTTTTTTTGTCAGAAGAAATGTAAGTTTTTAATAAATATTTACAAAATTTTTCTATATAAATTACTTATTTGCAACATAGACACAATCATTGAAATATTGTATGATAGTTTCATGGGTAATTTGGTACAAATTAGAGAATTAATTTATGAATTTCGCGGAGTTAGGGTGATGTTGGATAGTGACTTGGCGAAGTTGTATGAAGTTGAGACAAAAGCTTTAAATCAGGCAGTAAAAAGGAATATTACCAGATTTCCCGCACATTTTATGTTTCAACTTACAAACGAAGAATATGAGTCATTGAGGGTGAGGTCACAAATTGTGACCTCACCAAAAGGTGGAGGTAGACAATATTTGCCGTATGTTTTTACAGAACAGGGTGTAGCAATGTTATCCTCTGTCTTACATTCAGAAAGGGCTATTCAAATAAATATACAAATTATGGATACCTTTGTTAAATTGCGTGAATGGGCAATTGATAATAAAGAAATAAAACAAAGGCTTAGTAATCTTGAACAGTATTTTATTGAACATTGTAAAGAGGATAAAGCAAATCAGGAAGAAACAAAACGTCATTTATCAAAAATATATGAAGCAATAGAACTTTTAACAGACAGAACAAAACCGGCAAAAATAGGTTTCAAAACTGATTAAAATAAAAATTTGCTATTTGCTGTAACATTATTTAAAATTTAATTTATGAACATACTGCTGATTACAGATTTATATCCGGTCAAAGAAACGGAGAAATACACTCCGAAAACTCTTCTTAACTTTGTAAAATCATGGGAAGAACTCGGACATAACGTAACTGTAATTAAGCCGAATTTTTTAATAAACTCGTTTATCCGTAAAAAACCGTTTTATAAAGAGGGCAAATACGGAAACGTCATAAATTTAAACTATATAACACCGTTTTTTAACGTAAAAAAGGCTGAAAAATACTGCAAAATTGATGATTTTGATATTATTATTGCACACATGCCTGTCGGAATACTTTTTGCAGACAGATTGAGAAAAGATTTTGTTGCGGGATGTCATGTTTCTGACATACAGGTTTTGACGAGTCCTCTCTATAAATTCTATTTCAGGCATGCCCTTAAAAAAGCATATCAAAATTCAAAATGTATAGCATGCCGTTCGGAACAGTTGAAAAATAAGTTTTTAAAGCTTTTTCCGGATATGGAAAACAAAGTTTTTACAGCTCCGTCCGGGGTAAATAAAGAAATAATCGTAATGAAAATAATCAAAAATAAACCTGTAAAAATTTTAACTGCCGCACATCTTATAAAAAGAAAAAATATCGATAAAGTTATTTTGGCGGTAAATGAGTTTCCTGAAATGGTATTAACCATAGTCGGCAGCGGCGAAGAACTACCGAAACTGAAAAAACTTGCAGGGGAAAATGTAGTATTTAAAGGGCAATTACCCCATGACGAAGTTTTAAAAGAAATGAGAAATTCTGATATATTTATTTTACCGAGCGTAAACGAAACGTTGGGCATGGTCTATCTTGAAGCGCTTGCATCGGGTTGTATAACGGTAGGAGTCAAAAATGACGGGGCTGACGGCATAATAAAAGACGGAGAAAACGGTTTTCTTTTAAACTCACCTACCGTTGATGAAATAAAACATGTTATTAAAAAAATAATTGAATATATTTACCCCCAAAAAATCACTGATAATGCCTATAATCAGATGTTAAATTATACAGATACCGCCTGTGCCGAAAATTATTTGCAACAAATTTTAAAGTTTTTTGATAAAAATGCAAAAATTTAACATGTTTTTGTTAGAATAAAAAAACAAGCAGAGAACAGGACAGAGTATTGAATAAGATATTACCGGCCGTATTATTAATATTATTATCTTCGCAGAGAGCGTCAGCAATGACTATTGATGCGTTTTTGGATACACATATTGCACCGATATCAGATGCGGTTGCAAGATTTATTTTCTATCCGGTAAACTTTTTCGGAGCCAGTGTTCCTCTTGTAATTTTCTGGATATTAATTGCCGGAATTTTCTTTACCCTTTATTTTAAAGGGATTGCAGTCTGGGGCTTTAAGCATGCCATAGACAATGTTATTTCTTCTGACGAACATCCTCATAAAGGAAAAGGCGCAGGTGAAGTTTCCTCTTTCGCTGCTTTGGCTACCGCATTATCGGGAACAATTGGTATCGGAAGTATTGCAGGTGTTGCAATATCAATTTCAATAGGTGGTCCGGGTGCGGCATTCTGGATATTTGCAGGTGCAATTCTCGGTATGTCAATAAAATTTGTTGAGTCATCACTTTCTGTTAAATACAGAAGATTTAACCTTGACGGAAGTGTTTCGGGCGGTCCGATGCACTATATGGCTCACGGTCTTACAAGAAAGAAAATGAGAAGACTCGGGGAAGTTCTTGCCGCTATATTTGCATTCCTCTGTATCGGTGGTGCAATTACAGGCGGAAACATGATTCAGATAAATCAGTCTACTCAGCAGATTATTAATATAACAGGCGGAGTAAACAGTTTTTTATACGGTTACGGCTGGACTTTCGGTTTATTTATCGCAATTTTGGTAGGTTTAATCGTTATAGGCGGAATTAAGAGTATAGCAAACGTTACGACAAAACTAGTTCCTACTATGTGCTTTATGTATATTGCGGCTTGTTTAATCGTTATTTGTCACTATTATACAGAAATTCCTCACGCATTAATGGATATTTTGGTTCAGGCATTCCACCCGCACGCAGTTGCAGGCGGTTTCTTCGGAACTTTAATCATAGGTTTAAGACGTTCTGTTCAGTCTAACGAAGCAGGTACAGGTGCTGCGGCTATTGTTTATGCTGCCGCTAAAACTCACGAACACATTTCACAGGGGTTTGTTTCTTTACTTGAAACTTTCTTAACAGGTGTTCTCTGTTTATTAACTTCATTTGCTATCGTATTTTCAGGCATGCACTTAAACTACACTTCAAGCATTTCCGGTATTGAATTAACTTCATCGGCATTTGAATCAGTTATAAGCTGGTTCCCATACATATTATCGGTTATCGTTATCCTGTTTGCTCTGTCAACCCTGATTTCATGGGCATATTACGGACAGAAAGCATGGAACTATATTGTAGGTGAAGGTAAGAAAAGAAATATATTCTTCCAGTTTATGTACTGTGCATTTATCATAGTCGGTTCTGTTATGAACCTGAAGAGTGTAATTGATATTACAGATGCAATGATGATTGCAATGTCTATACCAAACATAATTGTTTTATACATTTTGGCTCCTGATATCAAGAAAGACCTTGATATTTACTGCAAAAAGCACGGACTCTTCTGCAAGAAAGAAAAATAACAAATATAATATTTCATAAATAAAAATCGGACTTTTGAGCCCGATTTTTTTATAGATTTTATTTTTATTAGTAACAACAACAGAACATTTTTGTTACTTCATTTAATACGATTAACAAAAACAGAATAAAAGTTATAACGGCATATGCCTTTTGCATTTCCGAGAATAAAAATACTTTCTTATTCTTCTTTAATTCCTGAATAGAACTGTATTCATTTTCAAACGGATGAGAGGGCAATTCTTTTTCCATTTTATCAATTACATCTGATAATTTTATTTTAATCAGTGTGTTATATGAATCCATATTCATCCACCATAAAATACTCATCATTATACCGGTTACCGCAAAAATAGACGCGCCTCTGAGACCGTATGCAAACGGTAATTCACCAAGTAAAAGTATTAAGGCAAAAAGTATAATTACCGTTATCATATAAAATCTGTTTGTAAGAAAACTCCTTGCGGTAAACTGTTCTTTTTGTTCCGCATAAAGTTTATACTGATTAAATTTTAAATCTTCTGTATCCATATTCTTCCTTTCTGATAATTTACGCAACACCAGTTGCCGCACCCTCTCCCGTTGGGTGAGGGAAAATATTTTTTCTATTTACCCCTGCCCTCTGTCGCTTTGAACTTTTTCCATCAGTTCTTCAAATTCTTTTTCGTCAAGGGTTTCTTTTTCAAGAAGTGCCTTTGAAATATATTCAAGCATATCTCTGTTTTCTGTTAATAAATTTTTTGCGCTTGCGTACTGTTCATCAACAATTTTCTTAATTTCTTTATCGATATCAGCTGCAATTTCTTCCGAAAAGTCTCTTGTATGTCCGAAATCTCTGCCCATAAATACGTGCTCCTGAGATTTTCCGTAAGTTAGACTTCCCATTTTTTCGCTCATACCGTATTTCATAACCATACTTTTTGCCATTTCGGTTACTTTTTCCAAATCATTAGACGCGCCTGTTGTTATTGAATCAGCACCATAAATGATTTCTTCAGCTGCTCTGCCGCCCAAGGTCATTGTTATTCTGTCCAACAATTGATTTTTCTTTAATGTAAGATGATCTTTTTCAGGCAGTGTTAACGTTATACCTAATGCCATACCTCTCGGTATAATTGAAACTTTATGCAATGGATCGCTGTTTTTGAGAAGTTTTGCCAAAAGTGCGTGTCCGACTTCATGATAAGCCGTATTTTCTTTTTCTTCATCAGAAATTATACGGCTCTTCTTTTCAGGTCCTGCCATTACTTTATCAATAGCCTCTTCTAAATCAGACATTTCAATTTCCTGTTTATCGTGTCTTGCTGCCAAAAGTGCCGCTTCGTTCAGCAAATTCTGCAAATCAGCACCCGTAAAGCCCGGAGTTCTCTTTGCAAGAACTTTTAAATCGACTTCCTGTGCAAGCGGTTTATTCTTTGCGTGAACTTCTAATATCTGCTCTCTGCCTAAAATATCAGGTCTGTTTATTATAATTTGTCTGTCAAAACGGCCCGGTCTTAAAAGTGCATTATCCAAAATGTCAGGCCTGTTTGTTGCTGCAATTACTATACAGTTTGTATTTTCATCAAAACCGTCCATTTCAACAAGTAACTGGTTTAAAGTCTGTTCTCTTTCATCGTGTCCGCCGCCTAAACCTGCACCTCTCTGTCTTCCGACTGCATCGATTTCATCTATGAAAACAATACATGGGTGATGTTTTTTAGCTTGTTCAAACAAATCTCTTACACGGCTTGCACCGACACCGACAAACATTTCAACGAAATCAGAACCGCTTATTGAAAAGAAAGGAACCTTTGCTTCACCGGCAACGGCTTTTGCCATCAGAGTTTTACCTGTTCCCGGAGGCCCTACAAGAAGAACTCCTTTTGGTATCTTTGCGCCTAATTTTATATATTTCTCTCCGTTTTTAAGAAAGTCAACTATTTCTTCAAGTTCTTTCTTTTCCTCATCAATTCCTGCAACGTCTTTAAAAGTTGTCTTAACCTTGCTGTCTAAAAGCATTTTCGCCTTGCTCTTACCGAAAGACATAGCCTGTGCACCGCCTGCCTGTATTCCTTTCATCATAAGAACAAGGAAAATGATAAATAAAATCGGTAAACCGATAGAACCTAATATATTCAGCCAGGCCATTGATTCTTCAGGTTTTTTAACAGTAAAATCTATATTGTTTTCTTCGAATTTTTTAAGTATTTCAGCATTGTTATCAGGAGTTAAAACTTTGTACTGTACTTTTGCAACTTTTTGTTCGCCCAAAAGCGGGTTAACTTCAGTTTTTTCCTGTTCAGGTTGTTTTACGGGAAATGCAATTACGTAATCTTTGTATAATTCCGCATTCTTTATTTCTTTGTTATTAAGTTTCTGCATAAAGTTAGTGTATGAAAGTTCCTGTGTTGTAACTGTCGGACCGTTAAGCAACATTGAAACAAACACTAAAATTAATATCGCGAGCACTATGCCCATTCCTGTTGATTGACTTTTATTCATATATAAACCCTCTATTTTCTAAATCATTATACCAAAAACTTAAAAATTTTTACAGATAGAAACATTATTATACTAAGGGGATTATTTATTTTTGTAAAAGATAAAAATACTGATGGCAAAAAATTTTTTTTCGGGGTTTAAAAGGAATACAGTATAAAAATGAAAGGATTTTTATGAGAATAGCAAGTAACCCCGTTAACTTTAATGCAAAAGTAACAATGGATTTAAGATGTAAGAAATATTATAAACAAAGTCCGGAGTTCAGAGAAACTGTAAATGCAATTGAAAGTGATGTTGAAGCAGATGAAGTATGTCTGACATCAGACAGAAACCGTCATTGGAGCGGAACAAGAGAAATATATGCTCAAAGTGAACATAAAAATGGTGAAATACAGGATTATCATTTAGGAACAGTAGACGAAGGAACTTATGACAGAAGCGGGAAAATATCTTTTAATGACGGATTTAAAGAGTCAAGCGGTATTTTTAAAACCCCAGGAGATTATTACAATGTTTATTTGTATCATAAAAAATAAAATCTAAATTATTACAAAATATTAAAATAAAAAAACAGTCAAAATGCTTATGTTGACTGTTTTTTTAATATTTTCATTATAATCGGTAGCAAAAAGTTCAAAAAAAATGTTTTAAAATTGTGAAAAGTGTGTATATAGATAGTAGAAGGCCTGTGCTTATGTCGGATATGTCTATAAATAGCAATTACAGAAGTACATATAATATGTATTACCAATCTGCAGCAAGAAAAAACCCGAAGGCAGAAAGGCGTGATACTATGAGTTTTTGCGGCTGTGCTTCCGTAGATTCCGAAGAAAAAGCAATAATGGACAGATTATGGATGTACGGATGTGTTCCGACAGGAGATAAGGCAACTGACAAGGCAAAACTCCGCAGAATTGAATTTGAAAAAGCAAAACAGGATAACTATGTTTCTAACAAGTATCTGACCGTTTCCGCAGGTGAATGTGAAAGGATACAGGAACGTAAAAAAGAAAACCGTAAAATAGCAAACCCTGAAAAAGTACCGAAAAAACAAGACGAAAGACTCGGAGATAAATTAAAAGGCGAACAGATTTATCTTGCAATAAAAATGAAGGAAAAACGTGAAAGCGGGTTTTGAGAGAATAATTCTACTACGAAAAAGACAACCCCATAATAATTTAATCAATTATAAATCATTAAATTAAAGTTTCATCTCTTCAAAATCAGTCGTATCGTTATAGCTGAACATATGGATAAATGTATAAAGCATTTCTGCTGAAAATCTTTTTGTTCCCAATTCTAAAAGGGTTCTTAAAACTTCTCTGTTATTTTTTAATTTATATGATGTTTTGTTAAATGCTAAATTATCATAAACATTACATACATTGACAATTTGTGTTGGAATACTTATCATATCTCCTGATAATCCCATAGGATAACCTGTTCCGTCATTATTTTCATGGTGCTGTAAGGCTATATTGCATATAGATTCAGGTAACTCAACACTTTTTAGCATAGAATAACCTATTTTTGTATGTTCCTGAATTTTTCTTATATCGGCATTTGACAAGGATGTTTTAATAAATAACTTTTCATCAAGCTGAGTTTTGCCTATATCATGAAGAAAAGCTCCGATGACAATTTCGGCTATTGCATCATTATCAAATTCTAATTTTTTAGCCATAAGGCTTGACAAAATCGCTACATTCAACGGATGACATACCTCATAATCACCAATAAATCTTATTTGAGAAGACATTGCAACATCATTAATATTGTTTGTGATTTCTCTCAACAAAATTTCGTTAAGTGTAAAGTATTTCGGAATTGCACGTTCAAAACCAAAATCTTTTGTTATGTCAATAACTTTATCAAGATACATTTTTACTTTAATTTGTGTTTCAGGCTCAATTAAAGAAATTTTGTTAATCGGAGTTTTGTATTTTGTTATATCCAAATCATCGTAATCAAAATCTTCCATTACGGTTTTTTTGAGCCCTTGAGGAGCAGAAGTCGTCATATCGCTACTTTCATCATAAGCATATAATTTGTCATAATGCTGTAACAGAGTAAGTTTTCCGGGGGTTAAAACTTCACCCACAGAAAAAATTTTATCTCCGTGCTCGGAATGCAGGTTAAACGGAAGAATTTTGTATAAGCCTAATTCGTCATTCGTTACTAATCTCATAGAGTTAATTATATCACTTTTTTAGAATATAAGAATACACCTTTTTGTTGAATTATAAAGAAAATTTTTAATATAAATTAATAAATTTTTCCGCAAAAGGCAATCATGACAGACAGTTAGAGTTTATATATATAATCGGGAAATTTTTCATGAAAATTATCAATCAGCAATCGTACGACAAATCAGTAAACGGAGTTTTGTCAAATAAAACTTCTGTTCCCCGGTATCTTTGTAACAAAAATATAAAAGATACCGTAAGTTTTAGCGGAAATAAGTCCGAAAACCGCATTCCCGACAATATTGAGCAGGTAGATATTAACCCGAAAGCAGACAATGAAAGTTGTGAAATTAAGGAAAATGCAGACGGAACAAGGACTATAATACTTAAAAAAACTCAGAAAATGTCTATAAGTGACAAAAAAGTCAATATGCCTGTTGAAATGACAATCGTTAAAGAAGATGCTTCAGGTAAAAGAACAGAGGCTGAGATAGTAAAACGTTCGGAAAAATTTCCTTATGAATATGATATTTATTCATATTCGCCGAATGAAAAACCGGTTCAGACTTCAACAAACATAAAGACTGAAAACGGAAGTATGACAAATCAGGTAATTAAATCTGTTGATAACAACAATCAGATGACAAGAATTCAAAAAAACGAAGATAATAAAACAGAATTAAAATTTAAAAAAAGAATTGCTTCAAAAAATTCAGATGATATTGTGAGAACTTTTGAAAAAATTGATGATACTCATACCAAATCTACTTGCGGTTCCGTTGAGTATGAAACAAGTTTTCTTCCCGATAAAATAGTTGTAAAAAAGACTTCGCCGTTTTCGAAAGAGCCCAAAACTGTTGAATTGGATTTTAAACAGTTAGATCCGAGATTAATGGATTTATACAAACAGTTGCCCGGCGATTACTTCTTCAACCTTAAAAACCTCGGCACAAGAGTGTTGTTAGGTCACAGAGCAGAACAGAACAACGCCTGTTATTATGACAGAGATAATACTATTTCTA